>JALOAG010000002.1 GCA_023228875.1 Bacteroidia bacterium
ATTGGTCGAGTCCCTGATAGTCCATTCGTGCTGATAGGTACCTTTATACCAGAAAGTATCTTCTGGCACACTTTCAAGTTTCCATTTACCGCAATCACCCTCGATGAGTTTACGTTCTGCATAAGCTCTTCGTTTGACCTTGACAGAATAACCTCGAGATGTAAGCGCGTTTCTCGGACAGGCTTTGTCTCTGGCTGTTACAGTGAAAAGATACGGAGCCTCCCGACCATCCCCAACTTTGGTTTGCCAACATATTTCAACTTCCCTGACGGCAGTTAATACACCATTTTGGAAAGTAAAATAGGGTGTCCCGACTGTAAAAGAAGCACCGGGCAATCCATTATTCCATGATAAATCGATGGTGTCTTTCCAGGGTTGGGTGCCACTGCTGCCGGAAAATTCCTCGTCTTCGGCAATAACTGTCATACAAATCTTATCTCCTTCACATACAGTGGGGTTCTGAATCTCTTTGAGCATAGGAGGGTTGTTGTTTCCGCACGTTACGACTCGTAATTGTAAATCTCTTTTGGTGTACCCGATATGCAACCATTCTGAAGCTGTCGAATCCAAACGGAATTGATCAATCTTAATACATAAAATGCCACATTCTTCGCAATCAACGGGATTAAAAGAAAGGTCTCCGGTCTCAGGGTCAAAACAAATTCCTTCGGTTGTTCTTGTTTTGCTACCCGGGCGGCATGCACAAGGTGTGGTTTTTCTGCAATAGCCTGTCATGGGCCAAGTTGGAGAAAAAGGGCTTTTATATGAAACACTTACACCGGATGAAGCCTGAGACATAACCAAAGAAAAGGAAAGAGAGTCTCCATCAATATCAACAACACCATTGTTGAAATAAAACTCTTGGTTACAGCATAAATACCCAATGGGTGGGTTTCTTAAATCAGGACTGTCATCACAAGTTTTTTTTACGGAGTTCTTTATATTGCAAATATCAATTTCTGCATCAGTCATATAATCGCCTGGAATAATGGTTGTGATATATCCATTTCTGCAACATTCTCCAAATGACATTTTAAATCTACAACACCCCTCATCAATCATTTTCTTTAAATTTCCACTGCCAAAATCTATGATACCGGTATATAAATGTTCTTCTGTACCATCACCACTTGTTGTGTTAGGTGGGTTACAAGGGTTTTTTACATCAGCACAACTTGGTGTAATATCACGCATCGAAACGTTGGGTAATGTGATACTATATGATGTGCTGGCACTACCTCGAGTACAAGAAAAGGAAATAGTTTTACTACCTGAAAATGGAACACCTCTACAATCGCGGTAAAAAGCCAATGTAACTTCAAATTTCAGGTTTCCTATACACTTCCATGTTATATCGGAACCCATTACGTGGGAGGCTTTGAGGTCTTTGGTAGGTATAAAAATGAAGGATAATAGTGATAGAGTAATCACTATGGATTTACAAAGTTGAATTGGATTAGTAGTAAATATTTTTTTCATATTTGATTTGTAATGAATGTTGGGTGTTTATATGTATGACACAAATTTTAACTTAAATGTTGCCTCGTTAATTAAATTTTTCTTTTCTATGGATTAAGCGATTTGTAATGAATGCTTTCACTTGATAATAAATAATAAACATTACCATGAGTTTTTCCACATCATGCTTTCAACGGGTCGTGAACTTCTTTCATTGTATTTTGCGCTCTGCTTACTATGATAGGGGTTTATTATATTGCCTTGAACTGCAAAATAAATGAGTTGTCCGATCGGCATACCTGAATACACTCTAACAGGGATTGCAGTAGTGATTTCAAGCGTCCATTTATTGCAGAATCCTACATCGCCTTTGCCGGCAGTTGCATGAATATTAATCCCCAACCTTCCGGTACTAGATTTACCTTCTAAAAAGGGCACATGTTTGTGAGTCTCAGTATATTCTTCAATAACACCTAAGTAAAGTGTGTTGGGTTGTAACACAAACCCTGACTCAGGAATTTCAAAGTGTTCAATTTCATTATGCAGCCTCGCGTCAATAACTCTGTCTTTATATGTTGCAAGGTGTTTGCCCAAATGGACATCATAGCTGTTACTCCCTAAACATTCCCTGTTAAATGGCTCAATTAATATGTTGCCTCTCTCTATTTCTGCTAAAATTTCTCCGTCACTAAGTATCATCTTTTGTAGTTCTTATGGATTTCAATCTATTTCTACAAAATAAGGTGTTTTGCATTAATCTACCAAATGGATTTAATGCAGTTTATTTTACTTTAATTTCTAAGAGTTTTGTTTGTGAAATTGATCCTGTAAGGGTATCGCCATTATTGATTTTTCCTACTCCTGCAGGAGTACCGGTGTAAACGATGTCGCCAATCTTCAGGGTGTAGAACTGTGAAATATATGAAATGATTTCATCTACACTGAATATCATGGCTGAAGTATTGCCGGATTGAACGGTTTGTCCGTTTATGTCTAATGAAAAATCGATGTTTTGAATTTCATTGTCGCCTAAATGAATCCATTTGCCAATTCCGGCAGCGTTGTCAAATCCTTTAGAAATTTCCCAAGGCAGTCCTTTGTCCTTCAAAGATTTCTGGATATCACGAGCTGTGAAGTCTATACCCACTGTTATTTGATCATAATATCTGTGAGCAAATTTCTTGCTGATTCCTTTGCCAGTTTTGCAAATACGCACCACTACTTCTGCTTCATAATGGATGTCTTTTGAAAAAGTGGGGATAAAGAAAGGCTGCCCTATGCGTAATAAGGCGGTCTCGGGTTTAAGAAATATGACAGGCTCTTCCGGAATGTCATTACCTAACTCTTTTGCGTGAGGAGCATAGTTCCGACCTATACAAAATATTTTCACACTATAATAGTGTTGTTAAATTAGAAATATTTATATCGGTTATCTTGGATATTCGCTAGAGTTTTGAGAGAGTTTACAATCTTAGTTTCCAAGATTTGAATTGTATTCATGTTAACCATGTCTTTTCTGCTAGCTAAATCATCCGGTATTTCGGGATTAGATTCTTCTGTAACAAAAACTAAATAACAACCGTTTTCGCCTCTGATAGGAGTGCTGATGACATTGTGTTTTATTCCTAACACAGCACCTTGAACAGAAGGTTCGTTTCTGCCTGCATCAAACGAAGTTGACTTCATTGTGATGTTCGTAAAATCATGAGCCACTGTTCCAACGTTAATCGCAGTTTGAACCATATTTGTATTGCCTTCTTTTGCCTTGATAAGTTTAGCTTCTAACAATTCAAATTTCTTTTCTTTGATTACGTCTTCAATAACTTGATTTTTAACATCTTCAAAAGAACCGATTCCTTTCTTTGTTATTTTAGCTAAATGAACAACAATCTGTCTATTGTCAATTGAGAATACTTCTGAGATGTCATTGACTTTTCTGTCTTCATCAAAAGCCCATTTAATGATATCTTTAGAATCATCAATACCGGGTATTTCGCTACCTGTAGGGAGTACGTGTTCCGCAATTCTCTTTGCATATCCACCTTCTTCAACCGCACTTTCAAAAGCACCTTCTTTACCTTCTGATAATTTTGAACGGAATTGACTTGCTTTTGCATAAACTTCATTAATTGTATTCATGGAAGGCTCAAATGTTTTGAAAATCTCGTAAACCATAAAGTTTTCTTGGTTCGGATTTTCAAGTATATGTATAAGTAAAATGCCATTCTGAGTTCCTTTAATAATATAATCTCCCTTTTTAGCTTTCTTAACGTCTTCCACTACCATCGGATCAATAGTTTCTTCATAATTCCATGGAATATACCCATCTTGATCTCCTTGAACAAAATACCCTTTTTCGTGTGCAGATTTGATTACATCTGCAAATGGCGTAACTTTCATGTACTCAAGAAATGCGCGTCCTTCTGCCACCACTTTTAATGAATCTTCCGTGGTTGACCATGTCCTAGGTAATGTAATAGACTCATATTTGTATTTCTTTCTTGTACCTTCTTTTCTTTCTGCAAGTTTGGCAATGACATAAGTATTGTCAACGATAAAAGGACCAAGTACAGCACCAACCTGAGCATTTAATAATTGTTGATCTAATGGTTTAATAAAGTGTCCAAGTTCTTTGTAATTCGGATTTACTTCTCCATCGGAGTTTTCAGCGGCAAAAGCCGAGTCATTGGTTGATTCCGCAAATCCTTTCATCAACTCTGTAATTTGGTCTCTCACTTCCAATGAATCATAAGATGAAGGAGTGATATTCCAAGATACATATTCTAAGTCACGGCTTTCTTCTTGTTTGTATTTGTCTTTGTTTTTATTGTAGTATGATTGCAAGTCTTCTTCTGTATATTTGACTTCATCGTTAGAAACGCTTGTTAATTGTAATCCAACTACACTGCCGGAAACCCCTTTAGACTGTGCAAGAAAATCTTGCAGAACATCAAAGTTTGTGGTGTTGATTCCTTTTAGAATGATGTCTGAATATTTGTCTCCTTGAATAGATGATACTACCGCATCTTTCAAGCTGTTAAAAAAGAGTTGCGCTTCAGGATTCGTTTTGTAAACTTGGTTATACCAGTTTCTTACATTCGCAGATGAAAATTCTCCTTTTTCATTAGTAAAGTATTGTCTAACATATTGATTAGGGTTGTCACCAAATAATTGCTCTTTCAATTCTTCATTACTTGCTTCAATTCCTAATTTTTGGTATTCTTGTTCAACAACATACTTCCTGAATAAATCGTCCCAAGCGTTTGTTGCCGCTTGTTTTCTGTCCTCATCTGTCATTCCTTCGCCTTGCTTGCTTTGAGCAATATTGTTTTCTCTAAGTTTCAAACCGCTTTCGTATTCGGAGTAATGAACTTCTATGCCATTTATTTCGCCAATCACAGGGTCTTGGTTTCCGCCACCTCTTTGAAATGATTGAATAAAATCAGTCAACACGAATAAAAGTAATGCAACAAGGATTACTACAAATACCCAACCTGATTTTCTTAACTTATTAATTATAGCCATATCTCTTTATTTAAAGGAGTCGCAAAATAATTTCTTTTAAACTAAAAAAGCAACACAAACTTTGACGATGATTTTGTTTTATTTTATTAGTACATTTTTTTTTTGAGCTTAATTTTGCAAACACGGATTACTTACTATGCACGACATAGAACCATACTACAATTGGCTGCATTTATATAAAGCACAGCATGATGAATATTCACCATTCTATCAAAGAGAATACAGCGAATTGTATTTTACAAACTCTGTATATGACCATTTTATTCACCCGCAATGGGATGAGTTTGGCTCTCATACACTTTATATCAAAATATTATACGTTGATTATGATACAGGTTATTGTATTATCGAAATGATAGGGGAATGGAATGATTGTATTCACAATGATATCATGACCCTGAAACGCGAAATTATTGATGTGTTATTCAATTATGGTGTAAGTAAATTTATAATGATTGGAGAACATGTTTTAAATTTTCATTCATCAGACGACTCATATTATGAAGAATGGTATCAAGATGCTGAGGCTGGATGGATTGTGTTTCTTAATTTTAGGGAACATGCATTAAATGAATTCAAGTCTGAACATATTGACTATTATGTTCACTTTGGCGGTGAATTAGATGATTTTGAATGGCGTAAATACACGCCTTCTGTCTTGTTTTACAAAATTAATGAGATTGTTACTCATAGATTGGGTTAATTAAATCTTATTTTCGCACTCCCCATGCAGTTTGATTTTGATGACAGCGCAAATGTTGCTTATGCAGAAGTCATTTTGCCATTGCCTCTTGCAGGAACTTTTTCATACAGGATAAGCAGAGAAATGCAAGACTATGCTAAGGTCGGGGCGCGAGTACTTGTTCCATTCGGTAAAGGAAAAATTTACACAGGAATTATATTCTGTTTCCATAGTAACACACCCGGGAATTTCCATGTTCATTATATTCAGGAATTGATTGACAAAGAAGAGGTATTGGTTACTCAGTCTCAGATCAATAATTGGCAATGGGCTGCTGAATATTATATGTCTCCAATTGGCGAAGTGATGAATGTTGCTATGCCTGCAGGGTTGAATTTTCACAGTTTAACTTTTGTAGAAATTAATCCTGAGATTTATTGGCAGGATGAAAACTTGAGCAAAGAGGAAGAACATTTGCTGACAATAATTGAAAGTCATAAAAAGATTTCAATCAAAGATTTAGAGCTTGAGTTACGGTCAAGAAGTTCGCTTCTAAAACAAATTCAACGATTGTATGCGCGTGATTTAATTGTGCTGTCAGATGAAGTTAAACAAAAGTACATTCCTAAAACCGAAACCTATGTAGTTTTAGCAGAGAGTCTTAGAAATGAAGAATATGCTCGAACACAAATTGATATTTTATATAAAAAAGCACGCAAACAATATGAGTTGTTGATGACTTTGATGGGACAACCGCAAAGACAAGCGCTCAAGTCCTTATTGGAAAATGAAAAAGGTTTTTCATCAACTATAATCAAATCATTGGTAGCCAAAAATCTTTGTGTCATTGAAAAAAGAAAAGTAAGTAGAATAGATAAACAAAATACCACAGCATCTACTCTGCCGGCTTTAGTTGATTTTCAGCAACAAGCATTGCATGAGATTGAGCAACATTGGAATTCAAAGTCGGTTGTATTACTAAAGGCACCTACTTCAGGAGGCAAGACACTCATCTATTCACATTTAATCAAGAAAGCATTATCAGAAAACAAACAGATTTTGATGTTGATTCCGGAAATTGCACTCACCCAACAACTCGTACAAAGATTAAAAACATACTTTCCCAATAATCTTTATGTAACACATTCAAAATACGACACAAATGCGCGTACAGAAGTTTGGTTAAAGGTGAGGTCAGGTGAGCCGCTGCTTGTGATCGGTCCACGCTCCGCTGCATTATTGCCATTCCAAAACCTGGGGTTAGTCATTGTGGATGAGGAGCATGAAAGTACGTTTAAACAGTTTGATAAAATGCCACGTTTTCACGGACGTGATTTTGCTATTAAATTAGCCTTTGATATGAAAGCAAAAGTGCTGTTAGGCTCTGCCACTCCTTCTGTTGAGTCTGCATATATGGCTAAACAAGGTAAATGGGCTTGGGTAAGCTATGATAAAAAGTTTGATCATGTCGAACCTGTTGAAATAGAAATCGCAAACCTTTCTTCGAGTGTTAAACAACAGGGTAAAAAAAGTTTTATTACGGATGCGCTTGATAGTAAAATCAGAGAAGCAATTAAAGCAAAAAAACAGATATTGGTTTTTCAGAATAGGAAAGGCTATGTGCCGGTGATTGAGTGTGGTAAATGCGGTTGGGTTCCTCGCTGTGTTTCATGTGACATTGCTTTGACTTACTATAAATATAGCAATGATTTGCGTTGCCATTATTGTGGATACACACAACCCTCAGTTACTAAATGTGAAGCATGTGGAAGTAATGACATGCGAATCTGGGGCTTTGGTACAGAAAGAATTGAAGAGGAAATTAAATTGCGTTATCCTGATTTGAGAGTAAAGCGTTTTGACCAAGATTCTGCCAAAAGGAAGGGGGCGCATGAAAAAATATTGGCAGAGTTTGAAGAGGGAGAAATTGATGTTTTAGTAGGTACGCAACTCTTAGTCAAAGGTATTGATTTTGGCAATGTAGGTCTGTGTGTGGTCATTAGCGCAGATCAAATGCTTAATATTCCTGACTTTAGAGCCGGTGAAAGGACTTTTCAAATGCTTGTTCAGCTTGCGGGAAGAGCCGGCAGACGTGATGGAATGGGTGCGATGTTAATTCAAACCGGACAGCCCTTGAATCCGGTTCTCGGGTTCGTAAAGCAATATGATTATGAAGGGCTTTATCATCAGGAAATTGAAGCCCGTCAACAACTTTATTATCCACCTTTTGTTCGGCTTGTTAGAATTACAATCCAGCATAAAGACAACACTGTTGTTGTAGCTGCCGCAGAACAATATGTAGCAATGCTTAAAACAAATTTAGGGAATCGTGTGTTGGGTCCCGAACAGCCCTATATTTCAAGAATTAAAAACTATTATTTACGTAATGTCCTTGTGAAATTTGATATCCGGCATGACCCTATTGCTAAAATGAAAAAGTGGATGATGGATATGGAGAGACAATTAACGGAAATAGACACTTTTAAAGCAGTAAGAGTGGTTTTTGACGTTGACCCTCAGTAAAAACCTTCATTTTCTTTTATCATTTTTGATTTGTTCAGGAACTCAATTAGTTTTGTCAATAAAATCTTTCTGATATGAATAAATTGTTTACCGTTCTCTTTTTATCAATAATTACGGCTTGCATACAGCGTGAGAAACCTCAAAATGAAATTGAAATGAATCTCGAATTTGATAAATATACAAATACATTTATAGAACAGTTTTGGAATTATTACCCCGATTGGGCTACTAATGTGGGGTATCATCAAAATGATTCCGTCTTGCTTGTTCCTACAGAAACAACAAGAGGTTTGCAAGAACAGTTCGCAAAAGAGCAATTGTCTATTCTTCATAATTACCAACTGACAACGCTGACTGATGCACAGAAGATTGATTATCATTTGATAGAGAATCAGTTAAATAGAATTTTGTGGCAACTTAATGAGGAAAAGTCTTTCCAATGGGATCCCTCTCAATATAATGTCAGTGGTCTGATCGCATTTATGCTCTCTGAAAATTATGCACCTTTGGAGAAACGCTTACGATATATACAAGCAAGAATGCAAAATATTCCCTCTTATTACAAGGCTGCTCTAGAGAATTTACTGAATCCGGTTGAAGTACTGAGAATCTTGGCTATTCAACAAAATACGGGTGGGATTGCTGTATTTGAAGAAGACTTAAAGGATTCTATCCTTGCATCAGGATTATCTGAGTTAGAGAAGAATGAGATGTTGCAAAGCGTCAAATTGTCTGTTGAGTCCATTCGTGGTTATATTGATTTCTTGACAAAGCTTTCAAATCCAACTCCGCGTGATTTTAGATTAGGGAAAGAGTTATATGATAAGAAGTTTGGGTTCGATATTCAATCAATCTATACGGCAGAACAGGTGTATGACTCTGCTCAATTGCGTAAAGAGTTTTTGCATAATGAAATGTATAAGATTACGCAAAAGTTATGGACTAAGTATTTTGGAAATCAACCCATCCCTGAGAATCATTTGCTGGCAATTAGAAGAATGATAGACACGCTGTCTCTTAACCATGTAACCCCTTCAACATATCAACAAACGATTGCATCTCAGTTGCCTGATTTAGTTGATTTTATAAAGAAAAAGAATTTGCTGTTTATTGATGAAACTAAACCTTTAGTTGTGAGAAAAGAACCTGCCTACATGGCGGGTGTTTCAATTGCATCTATCAGCGCACCGGGTCCGTATGATAAAACGGGTAATACTTATTACAATGTTGGAAACATTGAAAATTGGACTGCTGAACGGGCTGAAAGCCACTTGAGAGAATACAACCACTATATTTTACAAATATTGAATATTCATGAAGCTATTCCGGGACATTACACTCAGTTGGTGTATGCCAATCAAAATCCGAGTCTTGTAAAGAGTATCTTTAGTAATGGCACTATGATAGAAGGTTGGGCGGTTTATACTGAGCAAATGATGCTTGAAAACGGCTATGGAAATAATGAGTTAGAAATGTGGCTGATGTGGTATAAGTGGCATTTGCGAACTGTTTGTAATACTATTTTGGATTATAGTGTACATGTGAAAGGAATGACAGAGCAAGATGCAATGCATTTACTTATGAATGAAGCCTTCCAGCAAGAAGCAGAAGCGCATGGGAAATGGGTGAGAGTATGCGTTACCAGCGTACAGCTTATGAGCTACTATACAGGTTACAAGGAGATTTGTGAATTACGCGAAACGCTAAAACGCAAAAACGATCAACACTTTGATTTGAAATCCTTTCATGAGAATTTCTTGAGCTATGGTAATGCTCCTGTAAAGTATATTAGAGAAATGATGTTAAAGTAAGGTGCGCGCTAT
Organism: Bacteroidia bacterium; assembly: GCA_023228875.1. Lineage (NCBI taxonomy): Bacteria > Pseudomonadati > Bacteroidota > Bacteroidia > Bacteroidia bacterium. Next base: position 10,012 of record JALOAG010000002.1, read on the forward strand.
GTTTATCCTAAGGCTTGGGTTAAATCATCTTTTAAGTCCTCTACGTTTTCAATTCCAATGCTTAAACGGATTAATGAATCTCTGAGTCCTGCTTTTTCTCTTTCTTCTTTTGGGATAGAAGCGTGAGTCATTGTGGCGGGATGTCCTGCAAGAGATTCAACACCGCCAAGAGATTCGGCAAGGGTGAAGATTTTTAATGAACTTAAGAATTGTTGCGCAGCCTGAATGGAATCATCTTTTAATTCAAATGATAACATACCTCCAAAACCTTTCATTTGTTGTTTCGCAATCTCATGACCGGGATGTGAAACTAAACCGGGATAATACACTTTATCTACTTTGGGATGGTTTGTTAGAAAAGTTGCAATTGTTGCAGCATTTGAGCAGTGTCTGTCCATTCTCACGTGCATCGTTTTAATTCCCCTGATTGCCAAGAAGCAATCCATAGGTCCGGAAACACCACCACATGAATTTTGAATAAAGCTTAATTTTTCAAATAATTCTGCACTGTTGCCGCATATAGCTCCCATGACCACATCACTGTGTCCGCCAATGTATTTTGTTGCTGAGTGAACAACCAAATCCGCTCCCAAATTCAGTGGGTTTTGCAAATAAGGAGAGGCGAAGGTGTTATCAACTGCCAGCATGATGTTGTGCGTTTTTGCAATAGCTGCAATTGTTTTCAAGTCAACAATCCTAAGCAGTGGGTTAGTGGGTGTCTCTGCCCAAATTAGTTTTGTGTTTTGATTGATTGTGGAAGCTACATTGTCAGGATTAGACATGTCCACAAAGTGAAATTTGATTCCAAAGTCTTGATACATTTTAGTGAAAATCCTGTACGTACCACCATACAAATCATTTGAAGCAATCACTTCGTCATTTGGTTTTAATAGTTTGGCAACCGAATCAGTAGCAGCCATTCCGGATGCAAAAACCAATCCCCATGCAGCATTTTCTAAAGCTGCAAGATTGTCTTGCAACACGGTTCTGGTTGGATTGTGTGTGCGAGAATATTCGTAACCTTTATGCACACCCGGAGCAGATTGAGCATAAGTAGAAGTTTGGTAAATAGGTGTCATGATTGCTCCTGTGCTTGGATCCGCATGGACACCTGCGTGTATAGTCTTGGTTTCAAATTTCATGGGCGCAAAGATAGCGAGATGGAATAACAAAAATCACAAAAAATGGCTTTGTATATCCTGAATAATGCTGAGTTTAAACTGTTTTTGAATGTAATGTAAACAATGTGATTTCAGGGTTTATTCCCAATCTGCCGGGATAGCCAAGATAGCCAAACCCTCTGTTCACATATAGATACTGACCATCTTCATGATAAAGTCCTGCCCATTCGGGATATACGTATTTTACCGGACTCCATTTGAATCCATGTGTCTCTATTCCAAATTGAAATCCATGTGTGTGCCCTGAAAGAGTGAGTTTGATATTTTTGCTTGTCTTGAGCACTTCTGCACGCCAATGACTTGGGTCGTGTGATAGCAGGATTTGAAATGCAGAATTGTGAGAAGTTGCTAATGCCTCGTCAAGTTTTCCGTATTTAGGAAAGTTTGGTTTTGCACTCCAATTCTCAACACCTATAATTTCAATATGTTCTCCTTCCTTTTCCAGCCTAATACTGCGGTTGTTTAGCATTTGCCAACCCATTTCAGCTTGGATTTGCTTTAGCCTAACGAGGTTTGCTTCTTTAGCGTCAACTGATTGCCAATGTATATAGTCACCGTAATCATGATTGCCTAATATAGAGTAAATACCGAAAGGTGCAGAAAGGGTGCTGAATAAATCCTTCCAATTGTCCATCTCGTCAGACTTGCTGTTCACTAGGTCGCCTGTAAATAGGATTAAATCTGCATTGAGGTTTTTGATTTTTTCAATACCTTCGATAACTGCATCTCTATCCCAAAAACTGCCGGCATGGATATCGGAGATTTGAACAATCTTAATCCCATCAAAGGACTTTGGCAGAGTCGCAAAATCCAGTTTTACATTTCTTACTTTATAATCATGTGCCCCTTTCAATATTCCATAAGTAAGACCGGCAAAAGGCAGCGAACCCAATCCAATTCCTGTAATTGAAATAAATTTTCTGCGACTATGAAATAACTGCTCTGATTCTTTGTGCGAGAAGAGACCGACTATCCATTCAAAGAACCTGAATATATCTTCAAGAAATAAAGGTACAGCAATTACCAATTTTGAAAAAATCAATATAAAACCAAAAGCTTGTATGACACCAAAGACCGGATTGCCTGTTTGTTCAACATGGAAAAAAGGACGCAAAATCACCAGAATGACAAAGAAAATACTGACTGACCAATAGGTGTAGAAAATGATGCTTTTTGTTCGTGATGACAAGTCGCGGATAAGTGTTTTGAACGCTTGCCAGGCATATAAGTCTAAAAGGAAAATTGTAACCGCTAATAATGAGAAAAAAAGTATTGAATTGAATTTGGACACGATGCTTTGAAACATTATTTCTTTTGTAATTTTTGGAACTCTTTGTCGTAAGCCATTAATGCAAGCTGAATGCGTATGTTCAATCCTTCTTCTTGATTGATAACCTGTTGGTAGCCTTCTTCGCCAAAGCATATTCTTGCAATGTAAGCCTTAATATATTTGCGTATTAAATTCTCTCCAAATGCATTGATTTTTAAATTCTTGTATTTTGGATTTGCATTAATATACTTACTGATATTGTTAAAAATTGTGGAGTTAATTTTGTAGTTATGCGCAAAACTAAGGGCAGAATGATATTTGCCATTAACCTTGTAAATTTCTTGGCGCATATGGTCTAACACAAAAACATCCAATATGCCGGAAGTAAAGATGCCTCCTAAGTGAAACTCAAACTTGTCTGATTCGTTAAGAGTATCCGTAATCACTAAATCAGGACTAATGCCTCCACCGGCTCTTAGTGTTCTGTTTAGCTTGGTGCTGTAATAAATTTGTTCTGTACTGTCAATGTCTGTAATGTCTTTTCTTCGATAAATTTCTTGTCTATAGGCTTCAACATCTTTAGTATATGGTTTTTGAATGCTTCTGCCCGAAGGTGTGTAATACCGAGCAACAGTGAGCCTTAGGGAAGAGCCGTCAGGTAGGCGATAAGGCTCTTGCACAAGCCCTTTGCCAAATGTCCTGGCACCTATGATAAAGGCTCTGTCATTATCTTGAAGCGCACCGGTTAGAATTTCACTTGCTGAAGCTGTGCTTCTGTTTGTAATCACAAGGATACGGCCGGTTTTAAAAATCCCGTTACCACTTGCTTTATATGCTTCTTTTCTGCGTTTTCGTCCTTGTGTAAATGTAATTAAATCGCCTTTTTCAAGTAATTCATTGGCAATTTTAATTGCTTCACGCAACAAACCTCCACCATTATTTCTAAGGTCTATCACAAGGTTTTTCATGCCTGCTTTTTGAAGTTTAATCAAAGCATCTTTAAACTCTGTATGCGTTGTGGCACTAAAGGATTTGATTTTAATTATACCCGTATATTTATCAATCAAATAAAATGCATCCACACTTCTCAAAGGAACAGAACCCCGTCTGATTTGTGATTCAATAATCTTATTATTCCTTTTTCTATATATCTTGATTTTAGCAATAGAGCCGGCTTCTCCGGAAATTGCTTCAATAATTTTTTCGTTTTTTGCATTTTCACCGGTCAGACTATGTCCGTCCGCTTCAATGATTCTATCCCCTTCATTTAATCCTGCCATGAATGCAGGACCTTTGAGATAGGTTTTTGTAATAACTGCGGTGTCTTGATAGATTATGTATTCAACTCCAATCCCTTGGTAATTACCCTTGACTTTTCGTTCTGTATATTCAACTAATGCTGCTGGAACAAATGTGGTGTGAGGGTCTAATTGTGATAACATCCCTTTGATAGCATCTTCTTCTAATTCTTGAGGATAGGGCTGATCAACATAGTCGTTTTGAACGATGTCAAGAATTTGGTAAATGCGACTCTTGGTTGGTGGTTTTAGAAAAAAACCGACTACTATTCCTGCTATTAATAACAACGAATAAATAGTCGGTTGTAAGAATGACCTTTTATTAAAAAAGCGAGTCACTGTTTTTCAAGGTTGTTAAAACCTTTCAAATTTGCTAAAAAATATGTTCCCTTCAATTTCTGCATTTTCATCGCTGTCTGAACCGTGGATTGCATTTGCATCGATAGATTGTGCAAATTTATTGCGGATGGTTCCCGGAGCAGCCTTTTTAGGGTCTGTGTTGCCGATCAATTCTCTAAAATCGTTCACTGCATTTTCTTTTTGAAGGATAGCTGCTACAATACTACCGGATGTCATAAAATTTACAAGGTCGTTAAAGAATGGACGCTCTTTGTGAATTGCATAAAACATCTCAGCATGTTCCTTACTTAGGCGAGTATATTTCATTGCTTTAATGGTAAATCCTGCATTGAGGATTTGGTCTAAAATCTTGCCTGTGTGTCCGTTTGTTACTGCGTCAGGCTTAATCATTGTGAATGTTTCGTTGGTTGTCATTGATCTTTATTTCTAAGCTGGCGCAAAGTTATGTTCTTTATCGCTTTTTATTCTATTTCATTTGTATTGATAGTCAAATTTTTATCGACTTATTGCCATATTCAAACTTTTTCAAAGCAAAGATAATTTATACATAAGTTAGTGTGATTAATCCATAAGAGGATATGTGATTGGATTTCAATTTGTTTTTCAATAACATATTAGATACTTTTGACGGTCAAATCAATTTATACAATTTATAATTATCAGAATCATGAAAAAGAAGTATTACTTATTGGGAGCATTGGTGTTCCTATTTACTTGGCAACAATTAGATGCTGCCAGATGGTATGTTGATGCAAATGCAATAGGAATGTATAACGGCAAAAGCTGGAAAGATGCTTTTAAAGGACTGCAAGACGGTCTTGACAAAGCATCGGCTGGTGATACAATTTGGGTGGCAAGCGGTACATATTATCCGGTTAAATCACCTGCACCATCCGGAGATCCACGCGATGTAACTTTTTACTTAAAAGATAGAGTACATATTTATGGAGGATTTTCAGGTAGCGAAGTGGAATTATCAGACCGTAGATCTGATTCGTTAAATTTACATGTCAAATTTGAAACCATCCTTAGCGGAGATATTGGCACACCAAATAACGCTTCAGATAACGCTTATCATATTGTTATTTCAAATAATCTGTCCTCATTTACTCTGGATGGATTTACCATTTCTGGCGGTTTTGCTACTGACATGACTGCTCTGACAGTTGGGGGAAATGATATATATAGAAATGCAGGTTCTGGAATATATAACTATGAAACTCAAGGCGTTTATAGGCATTTAGTTGTCCGGGATAACCTTGCCTATAGTACTGATCCTGAATTAGGAGGAGGAGGAGGAATGTATAACTGGGAAATCAATGCGCAAGGCACTCTCTTGGTGGACCAGTCTATCTTTGTAGGCAATATTGCAAAAAACTGTAATGGTGGTGCAATGTATAACTCTAATAGCAGCGTAAACATTAAAAATTCGTTTTTCTATAAGAACGAAGCACATACAGATGATGAAGGAGGCGGAGCCATTGACAATAGAGAGGGTAGTGATTGTTTAATATCAGATGTTGTTTTCGAAGGTAATTTGTCAACCAATTCAGGTGGAGGGATTTATAATGATGGAAGTAAGCCTAAGTTAACCAACGTATTGTTTTTAAAAAATCAAGCAACCGGAAGCTGCGGTGGCGGTATGGATACCGATGGAGGCAGTGATGCAATCCTGAATAATGTAACTTTTCAAAGTAATTATGCAGCAGAAGACGGTGGTGGATTATATGGATGGAAGTCAAGCCCTACACTCAATCATGTTTATTTCTATGATAACTATGCTGCAAATAATGGCGGAGGCATGTATTATTATAATACTTGTAAACCGGTTATTACAAATGCAATTTTTATGGAAAATAGTGCTGATAATTTCTTTGGAGGTTTTGGATTAGAAAGAGAATCCGAGGCAGTTCTTACTAATGTTTTGTTTGCAAAAAACACAGCAATTAATGAAGCCGGAGGTATGGGAGCATTAGGCTCTAATACAAAATTGATTGTAACAAATGCTACTATTGCCAACAATTCGACTAAAAATGGCAATGCCGGAGGTGGTTATGATATGGGTTCTACAACTACTTTACGTAATTCAATCATTGCTAAGAATACACCGGATGATGTCACTATTAATCCTTTTTTAGCAACACTGGTTTTTCATTCTTTAATTGGAGATACTTACATTGAAGACGGTAGTGTGAATCCAAGTGGCTCAACCGTAACTACAAGTTATTTTGAAGACCTGGCAAATGATGATTATAGATTGGATGTTACAAGTATGGCAATAGACTTGGGAGATTCAAATTTTTATGCACCTGCAAAAACTCCTGATTTGTCTTCAATAAAAACTGATTTGAATGGTGATAACAGGTTTTTAGGCAAAAATGTTGATTTAGGTGCTTATGAACGTTGTGCTCAGATTTTAGCTCCTTCAGGATTGGTTGCTAAATCTCCAAACCACCCTGTGTTAAGCGGTAGTTCAATTACTTTTACTCTAACTCCAAAAAATGCAGGAGTTAATCCTACGTTCCAATGGTATAAGAATGGTTCCGCCATATTAGGAGAAACAAGCATGAGCTATGCAGGTACTACCGGAACTGATTTTAATGATAAAGATACAATCTGGGCGATGATTTATACACATGAAACTTGTTTAAGCCCGACAGATACTGCAAGTGCTAAAGCTATTGTTGAGATTTGCCCTCAAGTGCTTGTGCCCAGTGCGGCAATTCTCCTGTCAACCGGCACCCTTGTTCCCGCAGGTACTCCTGTTTCTTTTTCACTTGATTTGAATAATGTTGGAATGAGTCCTGTGATTGAATGGTTTAAAAATGGCAAAAAGATTCCGCTGCAAAGTGGAATTACATATAATGCAACAGCCGGCAATAACTTCGCAGATGGAGATACTATCTGGGCTACTGTAGTTTCTTCTGACCCTTGCGCAATGCCTAAATCTACTATGAGTAACAAAGTTGTGATGAATATTTGTGCAAACGTGCTTATCCCTTCTGCAACAATTTCAAAGAATACAGGTAGCCTTGTCCCTAACGGCACGAATGTTACTTTTACTTTAAGTCCGGTAGATGCAGGCAGTTCTCCTGATATTGAATGGTATAAAAACAGTGTATTAATTGCCGGTCAAACTACTACTACGCTGAATATTATTGCAGGTTCTGATTTTAATACTGGCGATACAATTTGGGCTAAAGTGCTTGCTAATGATCCTTGTGTTGTTCCTAATAATGCATTTAGCAATAAGGAAATTATGTCAATCTGTTCAAGCACTGTTATACCTACTATTTCAATTTCTATTGATAAACCCAGAGTGGTGCCATCAGGAACGGTTGTAGCATTTTCTTCAATCGCTACAGACGCAGGAGCGAGCCCGGTTTTTGAATGGTACAAAAACGGAGTTTTAATACCTTCAGTTTCAACTTCATATTATTTTGCTACTGCCGGAATTGACTATGTCGATGGTGATTCTATTACAGCAAAGTTAATTTCAAGCGAACCGTGTGCTGTACCTAATAACGGAATGAGTAATGCAATAACTTTGTCAATTTGTGCCAATGTTTTACAACCTAAGATTTCAATTTCTATAACCCCTCAAACAATGGTTCCTGTTGGGGCTACGGTAACATTTAGTGTGCAAATTGAAGATGTTGGAGACAATCCGACTATTGTATGGTACAAAAATAATACAGTAATCGCAGGTCAAAATAATGCGATGACCTATGAAGCTGTTGCCGGAAATGATTTTGTTGAAGGAGATTCAATCTGGGCAAAGGTTATCTCAGTTGACCCTTGCGTAGTTCCAAACACTGTTTCAAGTAACAAACTTGTTGTAGAATTTTGTCCTTTGACACTAACTCCAAGTGCTACACTAAGCAAGGATGTTAATTCAGGGGTGTTTGCTGGAACTGAGGTTGAGTTTGTATTGACAGTAAATGATGCAGGAGCCACTCCAACTATAGAATGGTTTAAGAACAATGTGCTCATCCCTTCTGTAAATGGAATGACATACACAGCAATAGCTGGAACTGATTTTGACAATGGAGATACTATTTGGGCTAGAGCGTTGGCTTCAGACCCTTGTGCGCTGCCTGATAATGCCGTATCTAATAAAATGGTGATGACTGTGTTTGGGTTAGGAGTGCAAAGTCTTGCATCAAATTTTGATATTAAGTTAGCTCCAAATCCAAATAGTGGAAACTTTGTGTTGACTGCCAACTTTGTTACCGGAGCTAACTATCGCGCTGATGTAACAGATGTGTTGGGAAGAAAAGTTTATTCTGAAAATTTCATTGGTAGTCAAAACAGCCAAGAGTTTTCAATGCCGGTTACATTGACACCCGGTGTTTATATGCTTTCAATACACAACAATGAAATGGGAACTCAAACCATCAGGTTTGTGATTGAATAAAAGTGTGTTTGTTTCATAATAAAAAAGGCGGTTAACAATAACCGCCTTTTTTTGTGAAAATTCGTGAATACTGCTCAGTCTCGATAACCCAATAGGAAGTCTGCAATTTTCATCCTTTTTTTTCCTTCTTGTTGAATTTCTGTAATCAAGATGTTCTGATCTGCACACCCTACAAGTAATTGTTTGTTTGTTATGCTCCATTCACCCGGAGAAAGTGTGGGGATGGAGGCTGTTTCAGATAGTGCAGTTGCATATACTTTAAAAATTTTGTCATTATGTTGTGTTCTGGCAACAGGATAAGGAGCAAGTCCTCTCACAAAGTTATAAATGGCTGATGCGTTTTGTTCCCAATTAATATAGCAGTCTTGAGGGAAGATTTTTGGAGCCGCTTTTAATACTATTCCATCAACAGATTGGGTTGAACTTCTAACTGTGTTATTTTGAATTTGTATAAGTGTTTTGTTTACTAAATCCGCCCCTTCAAACATGAGCTTGTCATGCAAAGTGCCGGCATTGTCTTGATTGGTTATCTCAACTTTAGATTGTAAAATGATTTTTCCGGTATCTAATTCCTTTTCAATAAAGAATGTAGTTACTCCAGTTTCTTTTTCACCATTTATAATGGCGTGATTAATAGGCGCAGCACCGCGATATTGGGGGAGTAAAGATGCGTGAAGGTTGAATGTTCCTTTTGATGGTAGCGCCCACACTGTTTCCGGCAACATGCGAAATGCAATCACAACTTGTACATCAGGATTTAATGTTTTTAATTCTGAAAGAAATGATTCTGATTTTAGATTGGAAGGTTGTAAGACATGAAGACTTAACTCTTCTGCCATTTTTTTTACAGCAGAACTTTGAACAGCTAAACCTCTTCCTGCCGGTTTGTCGGGGGCGGTAACTACTGCTATAATTTGGAATCCTGATTGATGAATCTGTTTTAGTGAATAGGCAGCAAACTCAGGTGTGCCATAAAATACAATACGGAGCGGTGAATTCATTCTTTTATTTAAACAACTTTTGAGCTGCAAATTTCATCTAAATTACGACAACGAACCCTAAAATCACTTATTTTTGTTCTTTCATGCGGGAATTGATGCGCTTAATCTTGCTGTTGCTCTTATTTTCATTAGGAGTAAATCCTGCTACACTAAAGGCTCAAGAAGGTTTTGTTAAAAATCTGGGTCAATGGGAAGGCGATTTTGTAATGAAAGCTGCAATCAAGGGTGGTTTTATTTTTCTCGAAAAACAAGGAATGACTTGGATTCTATATAATTCAGACTCGCTCCATAAACTTCAACATGACAGATATACAAAAACAATACTTCCCGTACAAGTCGTTAAGTCTAAGTTTTTGAATGCAAACACCATTCCTGTTATTGAGAATTTTGAACCAAGTGAGGCATATTTTAACTTTTACCTTTCTCAAGATCAGAGTAAGTGGTTCAGTGGATTAAGGGCATATAAAGAAGTGTTATATAAAGATGTTTATCCCAATATTGACCTTCAAATACTTCACAATGCAATTGGAATTAAATATAACTTCATTGTGAGAGCAGGAGGCAATCCTGAATTGATAAAAATACAATATGAAGGTGCCGATAATCTTAGATTAACACAAGATGGGTTTGAAATACAAACAAGTTTAGGTGTAATGAAAGAGTTGCCCCCAGTTGTTTATCAAGAGATTGCAGGTGAAACAAAATCCATTCCTTGCGAGTTTGCTATTGATGGTAATATTTTAAGTTTTAAATTGAAGTCCAAGTTTAGCCGCAGGCATAGTCTGATTATCGACCCGATTTTAGTTTTCTCCACTTACTCAGGGTCCGATGCCGATAATTTTGGTTTTACGGCAACTTATGATTTGTCAGGAAATGGTTATGCCGGAGGAACGGTTTACAATTTCAATTTTAATGATACACAAGGATTCCCGGTATCTGCCGGTGCATACCAACTTACATTTAATGGCGGAGTGAATGAAAGCCCTTCCGGAAAATTTTCTTATCCGGCCCGAGACTGTGGGATTCATAAGTATTCACAAGATGGTTCTAAACTGTTGTTTGGAACATTTTTAGGGGGAACCCACAATGACCAACCACACAGTATGGTTGTGAATAATAAAGACAGGTTGGTTGTGTTTGGTTCTACACGCTCAAGTGACTTCCCAAAAACACAACAGCATTTGAGTTATGATAATCATAATTCACCGAATGTAAATTACAATATTTTTGTTTCAATATTCAGCCCGGACGGGAAATCTCTCGTGTCTTCTGCGTTGGTTGGAGGTGTTGGAAATGATGGTATTAATGGAGATTTGACACAATACACAATGGCAGAATTGCCATTGTTGGCTAATTACGCAGATGACTTTAGGGGTGAAGTAATTGTAGATGAATTTGATAATGTTTATGTAGCTTCCACATCGAGTTCATTGGATTTTCCTTTGGTAAATCCATTTGTTTCTACCTATTACAGTCCTCAAAGTGGTGTAGCTTTTAAACTTAGCAGTGATTTATCTACGCTGCTTTGGAGTAGTTATATAGGGACAGGAAAGGTAGGAGATTTTAAAAATTTAGATGCAGCCTTTGGAATTGCTTTAGGTACTGACAACGATGTGTTTGTGTGCGGAGGTACAAATAATGGAGAATTCTTTAAAACATTAGGAGGGCAAAGGTCGTTTATGAGCGGAAACAAACCTGACGGCTATATTATTCGTATTCAAAAAGAAACCGGAGGATTGCTTGCCGGTACCTTAGTAGGAACTGATGACTATGATCAATGTTATATGATTAAAACAGACAAGGAGGGCTTTCCTTATGTGTTTGGACAAACTTTAGGCAAATTTCCTGTTACGGGTAATGTATATAAAAACGATGGTGCAACGCAGTTTGTGGCTAAGTATAATAAGGATTTAAAAAGTGTTGTTTTCTCAACAACTATTGGCTCTGGACACAATACCAGCGATATTTCGCCAACAGCATTTTTGATTGATGATTGCGGCAAAATTTATGTCTCAGGTTGGGGTGGACAGGTTAATTCGCTTTATGGTTTCAGCAATGGTTCTACTTATGGTATGCCCATAAGTCCGGATGCTTTTCAGAAAACTACGGATGGTTCTGATTTTTGGTTAGCAGTGTTTGCAAAGGATATGCGAGAGTTAATCTATGCTACTTATATGGGTGGAAAATCCACTCCGTTTGCAAGTGCTTATGAACACGTAGATGGGGGCACGAGCCGATTTGATGCCAGAGGAGTGATTTATCATTCTGTTTGTGCAGGCTGTTCCAACAATAGCTTGTTCCCCACTACAGAAGGAGCATTTAGCAGGGTTAACAAGAGTAGCAATTGCAATAACGCACTCTTTAAATTCGATATGGATCAATTGAATAAGAAGCCTGTTGTTAGCGATACTGTTTTTACTGTTATGGTTGGACAGACTTTGAATTTCTCATATTTTGGAACCGATACAGATAAGGACGATGTACTCAAACTTTCTTTCACCTCTGACTATATCAATGGTAGTATCCCTTTGCCTCATATACAAGTTACTACATTGCCTAATACAGACACGGTTTGGGCATCCTTTTCTTGGAAGCCTAATTGTGATCATTTGACCGGTGATACGATTTATTTGAAAGTAAAAATCGAAGATGGAGGTTGTCCTCACAGTGATTCATCTTTTGCTTATATTAAAATCTTAGTTACAGAACCCCCTTTAGCCCATGGTCCTGATATTTTGTGTCTTGACTATTTACTGAAAAATGAGACTAAAATTGAATGGAAAGATTTTGACACAGATGCTTATTTTGCAAAAGCCTATCTTATTTGCAAATATCCTGATGGTACCTTGCATTTGGTTAAGACTATTTTGAATGGTAAGTCAGATTTTATTATTCAGGACGGTATTTTAGATTTGAAAATACAGAATTATTGCTACTTCATTGTAACTGAAAATATTTGTGGCAGAACCGATACACTTGATTATATGGTTTGTTCCAAAGATGAGTATGAATCCCCCATTGTTGGCAGTCAACTCATTACTGTTACTGTGCCTGAAGACAATAAAAGCGTACAAGTGGTTTGGTCTATGAGCCATGAAGATGATTTTAAAGGGTATAGATTGTATAGAGGGCAAAATGTACAAGGGCAGATTGTTTGGAGGGAACTTACTGATGTTACTAATGTGTCAGATACTGTCTTTACAGACAGGACTTTTGATGTGAGCAAGGAGTCATATTGTTATTGTTTGCAGGTGGTTGATAAATGCGGACATATCAGTGATACTTCAAATTTGGGTTGTAATATTGTACTCAAAGGAGTTTCAGAACGTTGGTATTTTGACTTAAATTGGAATCCTTATCGCAAATGGGATTCGGGTGTCAAAGAATATGTTTTAAGTCGTAGTGTGGATACCGGAAGTTTGAGACCGATTGTAAGTGTTGTTCAGTCCGTGAATAGTTATAGAGATGGAGATCTTGACTATTGGTGGGGAGGTTATTATTACCATGTTGATGCTTATCAACAACAAGACACTGGACAAAGGTTTAATGCAGTCAGCTCATCTAATACAATTTACTTGGTTCAACCGCCTTTGTTGCATGTACCTAATGCCTTTAGCCCCAATGGAGATGGTACAAATGAAGTTTGGGGTTTTGTTCCGGTTTTTGTGAAAGAGTTTAATATTAAAGTTTTCAATCGCTGGGGTGAGAAAGTATTTGAAACTGACAATAAAGGGTTTCAATGGGATGGAAACTATTTCGGTCAAGAATCTTTCGATAATGTCTTTATTTGGATTGCTACATATAAGGGTTGGGATGATAGTTTCCACAAGCAACAAGGTACTGTTACGGTGCTGAAATAAAAATCCTGATACTGTATTTGCATCGCTTGTTAAAATCATACTTTCGCATCTGATATTACTATGAAAAATCTGATTTCGGTTTCAAAAGTTGACTTACAAAGTCTTACTGCTGTGAGGGTGGGGGAGACAAAGTTGGGTGAATGCTTAGACACTGTGCCTCAAGACGAAAGTGTTGAAAGTTATCTTGCAAAATCTGTATCAAAATTTGTCCTTTTAGGTGTACCAGAAGACGTTGGAGTAAAAGCAAATTTCGGACGACCCGGAGCCGCTACTGCTTGGGAAAATACGTTAAAGAATTTTGTAAATATTCAGTCTAACCAACTTTTGCATGGCAATGAAATATTGGTCTTGGGATATGTAGATACCCATAAGCAAATGCAGCAAGCCCAACCTCTGAATCCTGCCATTCCTTCAGAACTAAACAAACTTAGAGATTTAGTGTCTGAAATTGATGAAATGCTTGTACCTATTGTAAAGCAGATTGTAGCAAATGGTAAAATCCCGATAATCATTGGAGGGGGACATAATAATGCGTATTGCAATATTAAAGGAACCGCACAAGCAAAGGGAAAAGGTATTAATGCTATTAATTTTGATGCTCACACTGATTTTAGAGCGTTGGAAGGAAGACATTCAGGAAATGGATTCTCTTATGCTTATAGTCAAGGTTTTTTGAACAAATACTTTGTTTTCGGGATACATGAATGTTATACTTCCGAAGCCATTTTTAAAGAAATGAACGACAAACAAAGCTGTATTCATTTCAACACGTTTGAACAAATGGCAATCAGACATGAAAAGGATTTTGAAGAAGAATTGTTAATGGCCACTGATTTTATTAATTCAACATCTTTTGGAATAGAGTTGGATTTAGATTCTTTGGCTTTTGTGCCCAGCAGCGCCATGACTGCAAGCGGCTTTCATATAGAACAGATGAGAAGGTTTTTACATGTGCTTGCTTCCAGCCGAAATGTTTCCTATCTTCATATTTGTGAAGCTGCGCCCTCCTTAGGTGATGATAAAAACCCCAATATAATTGGAAAATTAATCAGCTATTTAGTTGCTGATTTTGTGAAAGCGAATGTTCGGAGTATGTAATAAGCAGAGGCTTTTCTTGTATGTTATTTACGGTGTTTGAATACATGTTCAACTACGTGGGAACGAATGGTTAGCTGTTTTTCTAAAAGTTTTCGGCTTGAAAAACTATGGCAAAAAAAAGCTGTCCTGTTGGACAGCTTACATATTCGTTATGTTTCAAAGTTATTACGCCATTTCTGCACGTTGCATTTGCTGGCGATAGCGTGCTTTAATTAATTGCTTTCTCTTTTTAATAGAAGGCTTAGTGAAAGCTTGTCTTTCTCTAAGTTCTTTAACAACTCCGGTTCTTTCAAATTTCTTTTTGAATTTCTTTAAAGCTTTGTCTAATGACTCGTTTTCTTTGATGTTTACTATTAGCATTGATCCACTTCCTTTTTTTGGGTTCGCAAATATAAAAATCTTTTTTGTATTGACAAGTGTCAAAAAGTAAATTCTCTTATTTTAATATATCCCTTGCTATAACAAGCTTTTGAATTTCAGAAGTACCTTCTCCAATAGTACAAAGTTTGGAATCCCTGTAGTATTTTTCAGCAGGGAAGTCTTTTGTATAACCGTAACCTCCAAAAATTTGAACGCTTTCTGTAGCACATTTAACTGCAACTTCAGAAGCATAGTATTTTGCAAATGCAGATTCTTTATTGACTCTTAACCCTTTGTTTTTTAAGTCAGCAGCTTGTTGAGTTAACAGTGTTGCTGCTTCGATTTGGGTTTTCATGTCTGCTAATTTGAATCCAA
The DNA here is from genome assembly GCA_023228875.1 of Bacteroidia bacterium. Lineage (NCBI taxonomy): Bacteria > Pseudomonadati > Bacteroidota > Bacteroidia > Bacteroidia bacterium. The sequence goes on from JALOAG010000002.1 coordinate 25,232, forward strand.
TGGCTTGAAAATCTGAAATAGGTTTTCCGAACTGATGTCTTTCTTTTGAATACTGCAATGCAGCTTCATAAGCCCCAATTGCAATACCTAAAGACAGGGAGGCAATTGAAATTCGTCCACCGTCTAATATTTTCATGGATTGAATAAAACCTTCGCCAACGTTACCAAGAATATTTTCCTTAGGTACCCTGCAATCTTCAAAAATCATTTCAGCAGTTTCGGATGCTCTCATTCCCAATTTGTTTTCTTTTTTACCTGCTTTAAAACCGGGGGTGCCTCTTTCAACTACAAAAGCAGTAATTCCGTGTGAGTCTAACAGCTCTCCGGTTCTTGCTAAAACTACGGCAACTTGACCTGATTTGCCATGTGTTATCCAATTCTTAGAGCCATTTATAACCCAATCATTACCATCTTGTTTTGCCACACATTGCATACGCATAGCATCAGAGCCTGTATTTGCTTCGGTTAAGCCCCATGCCCCGATCCATTCACCTGTGGCTAATTTTGGGAGCCATTTTAATTTTTGCTCCTCATTGCCAAACTGTAAAATATGACCGGTACACAGTGAATTGTGAGCAGCCATTGAAAGACCGATTGACCCGCATATTTTGGATATTTCGATAATGGCATCCATATACTCAAAATAACCCAAGCCGGAGCCGTTGTATTTTTCAGGAACTAAAATGCCCATTAAGCCGTATTCTCCCATTTTTTTGAATAAATCAATTGGGAATTCTTGTGACTCGTCCCATGTTTTGTACTCAGGTCGGATATACTTTTCTGCAAAGTCACGGCAAGTTTCACGAATAAGTTTTTGGCTTTCTGTAATTTCGAAATTCATATTGTTGGCTAATTCTTCTTAAGTCTGCGAAAATAATATTTAATTTCTTAATAAGTTATTTGTCTATCGCTTTGAGAATTGGTTTGTTAGAATTTGAATCTTTAAATCTCTGTTGATTGTTTAAAGTCTATATAAGGTTCAATTTTTTCAATATCCGATGCCTTCAAAGCTTTGATTTTATAAAGATCTTCAATAGAATGATAGTCGCCATGATGCATACGGTAATTGATAATCAATGAGGCTGTTTTGTTGTCTATATAAGGATGTTTGACCAAGTCTTTCCATTCAGCAGTGTTGATTGTGATTTTGTTGATTTTTTTAATATCCAAAAAGATGATTGAATCGTTTTTTGACAGTAAAGAGGAGTCAATACCCCAAACTTCTAAAAGTTGTGATGGGTCAAAAAATCCTCCTAATTTCTGTCTGTAATTGACTATCCTTTTACTTAAAGCAACGCCAATGCCTTTAAGTAACATCAATTCTTCTTCTTGAGCCGTGTTTAAGTCAATTTTGAGCGTGTTTGCTGAATTGGAGTGTGAAACAAAATTGTTTTGGATTGGTTTTGACGTATTGATTTGATATTCAAATATCATAAAAGGGGAGAGCTTCTCCACAAATGCGTCATCGATTCCATAAATTTTTTTCAAGTCATCGGGGGATTTCAGCGTTACTTTTTCTCTGTATTTGATTAATCTGTCAGCGAGCTTTGGATAGAACCCAAGTGCTAACAGTGTTTCGCGATTTGCGGTGTTGGGGTTAAAGGCAAAAAGGGTGGAATCCTTGTTTTGTCTTTCCTTTTGAAAAGCAATGAGTGCTTCTAATGAGTCGCGCAAGGAAGGATTGGTTGAAATGAATTGCTGTTTGGCGGTGTAATTATTGATTATGAAAAATGCGGCAGACAAGGAAAGCATGAGTATCACGAAAATCCAGACTACAATTTTTTCGTAGTAATAAAAGGTGAAATATGCTTTGAATATGGATTTGAATCGTTGTTTCATTATGAACGGATTTTGTAAACCTTGCCCGGCAGTGATATTACTATTCCCTTGAATTCCAAATCAAGCAGTATCATTGAGAGTTCACTCAATCCTATTCCGGATTCTGCAAAAAGAGTATCAATATGTTTTTCTCCTGAGCGCATTTGATTATATATTCGTTTTTCTTGCTCCGAAAGGTTTTGTTCTAAAGCAAAAGGACGTGTGTTTTTGTTACTTTGTTGATTCCATCCTAAATATTCTACCAGCTTTTCGGCACTCTCTACGCTCATAGCTTTGTTTGTGCTGATAAGTTTATTACAACCTTGAGAATAAATATCTGTAATCCGACCGGGCACAGCATATATTTCTCTGTCATATCCCCAAGCAAGCTCGGCTGTAATCATTGCTCCTCCTCTGTTACCGCTCTCAACAATGATTAGACCGTCACACATTCCAGCAACAATTCTGTTTCTTTTTGGGAAGTTCTCAGGGTTTGGAGGTTCGTCAGAGAAATGTTCTGTAATCAATGCTCCGCCTTCATCTAAAATCTCTTTTGCGAGACTTCGATTTCTCGGTGGTGAAATGGTTTTTAGTCCGTGTCCCAGAATGGCTGCTGTAGGAAGTTGGTTATTCAGTGCTTCTTTATGAGCGTATGTGTCAATTCCAAATGCAAGTCCACTCACAATCAGACAATTTGTGCCCATTAGTGCTTGTCCTAATGAATAGCAAAATTCGCGTCCATATTGAGTAGCATTACGAGTGCCTATTACTGCTAATACACGTTGGGCGTTTAAGTCGGTATTTCCTTTTACAAAAAGAAATAAAGGTGAATCCACACAATCTTTTAACCGTTGAGGATATTCTTTGTCAAAGTAAAAGTAAATGTTGATTCCCTTGGATTGAGCAAACTTGATTTCTTGGGCAATTCTGTCAAAGTCTTTGAATTTGATGATTGATTCTGCGGATTTTTCTCCTATATCAGGAATTTTAAGCAAACCGGATTTTTTTGATTGAAATACGGCTTCTGCTGAGCCACAATAGGCGATTAGACTTTTTGCCGTTTTATCCCCAATGTTAGGGACACTTTTCAATGCCACACCATAAATGAGTTCTTGTTCCGTCATTTTTTAGTTGTTTTCTCATTAAGAATGTCTGAAACTCTTTCTACTGCGGTCTTAATCTCTTCTTCTTTATTGAATTTTCCGAATGAAAATCGTATATAATTTCTATGAGGGTCAGCTCCAATTGCTTCTAATACATGCGATCCTTTGCTTGCTCCTGATGCACAAGCACTCCCGGCAGAAACAGCAATGCCATTTAAATCTAATTGAAACAACAATATGTCGGCAGGCAACCAAGGCGGAAATGATGTGTTAAGAACAGTATAAAGCCCTTTGTCTGAACCTATAAACTCAATCTCCGGAAATTGTTTTTGTAATGATTTTTTGAAAATACTCTTTAGATTTTCAATATGTTTTCTATCATGTTCCAACTCATTCAGAGAAATCTCCAGTGCTTTAGCCATGCCTGCGATACCGGCAATATTCTCTGTGCCGGCTCTATGTCCGCGTTCTTGCCCTCCCCCTGTTATAAACGGAGCAATCTTGTTACTTTTTCTAACATATAAAAACCCGACTCCTTTAGGTCCGTTGAATTTATGGGCGGAACCGGTTGCAAAATCAATTGGCAGCGCACCTAAATTAATTGGGTAATGACCCATAGTTTGTACGGTGTCTGAATGGAACAATGCATTGTATTGTTTACACAATTGTCCGATGCTTTCAAGATTATATAAGGTGCCGATTTCATTGTTGCCATGCATTAGGATCACTAGACAATGCGACAAATTTTGTAACTTCTGTTCTAACTCATCTAAGCGAATTTCGCCATGACGGTTTACAGTTAAATAATGCACTTTTACTTTGCCGTAATTTTCAAGATCTTCAACAGTATGCAATACCGCATGATGTTCAATAGGAGAGGTGATAATATGTTGCACTCCTAAGGAGGCAACAGACATCCTGATTGCAGTATTATCTGCTTCAGTCCCCCCTGATGTAAAAATGATTTCAGAGGCGTTTACATTTAAGAGTTGTGCAATTTTTTTTCTGGATTGCTCTAAGATAGTTTTAGCTTTTCTTCCTTCTGCATGAATAGAAGAGGGGTTGCCAAATACTTCAGATAGGAGCGGTTGCATTGATTCAAGAACTCTGCTGTCAAGTGGTGTTGTGGCAGCGTTGTCCAAATAAATCCTTGCCTTATCCAAATCCATCATGCATTATATTCTATTGTAAAATGAAAGGTAAGAAATGAATTTGTAGAGTAATTTAGCACAATTAAATTGTGTTAAAATTTCATTTTCCCTTGGGGCAATTTCAACAATGTCAAAACCAACAACATTGCATTTTTCTGCAACTTTTTTAAGCAATTGTGTGCCTTGATGCCATGTAAGCCCGTTAGGTTCTGCGGTACCAACGGCAGGCATAACGGATGGGTCAAATCCATCTGCATCTATGGTAACATAGACCGGAGCGCCTTTGAGTGTCTCTACTACTTTGTCTATCCAATCGGGGGTACTGTGTACCATGTGAGCATACCAAGTATGAATTGTGTCCGGATTGTTTTTTATAAGCATTGCTTCTTCTTTGCATTGTGCTCTGATTCCTACTTGTGTAAGCGGAACACCCAAGTCAAACACACGCGCTAATGCACTTGCGTGCGAATATGGATTATCTTGATAGGCAGTTCTTAAATCAGAGTGAGCATCAATCTGTAAGCATTTAATATTGGAATATTTTTCTTGGTAAGCGCGTACCATAGAAACGGCAATAGAGTGTTCAGCCCCAAGGGTTACAACAAATTTGTTGTTTGCTATTTGTTCTTTGGTCTTTTCATAAAGAAAATCAATAGCTTCTTTGTTTACTCTTCCCGCAATATCATAAGGCTCTAAGGTGCAGATTCCTACTTTTTGATATGCTTCATGATCAGTTTCTTCATCATAAAACTCGACAAAGTGAGAAGCCTTTAAAATCTCTTCAGGTCCTTTGTTAGAACCTTGTAAATATGAAGATGTATGTTCATATGGAAAAGATTGGATGACTATTTTACTTGAGCCGTATTCATATAGTCTTGGATCTTCAATTCCAAGAAAATTATCTTCTGTTGTTAAGAATTTCATTCTGTAAAGCTGTTATTTAACCCTTTCAACGTATTGTCCTGTGCGGGTATCAATTTTGATTTTTTGTCCTTCATCACAAAAAAGAGGCACCATTACTTCTGCACCGGTCTCTAATGTAGCAGGTTTAAGGGTGTTGGTAGCAGTATCTCCTTTTACACCCGGCTCTGTATAAGTAATCATTAATTCTACATGATTCGGTCCGGTAGCAGAGATCACTTTGTCGCCTTCAAATGAAGCAAGTACTTTCATTTCTTCTTTCATAAACTTTGCAGTGTCTCCAAACATTTGTTCAGGTATATAGATTTGTTCAAAAGTTTCACCATCCATACATACAAGGCTGTTTCCGTCTTTATATAAATATTGTAATTCGCGCACTTCCACTCTTACCATTTCAACTGACTCGTCAGTGCTGAAACGATATTCGGCAGATTTGCCATTCATTAGATTTTTCATCTTTGCTTGATAGAATGCCCGTAGGTTTCCAGGTGTTCTGTGAATAAATTCAACTATTTGATAGAGTTCGCCATTGAAACGGATGATAGCTCCGTTAGATAAGTCTGATGCTTTTGCCATAATCTGGTTTGTTTATAGTGGGGTGCAAAAATATAAAATTCAAGGTGACAAGCAAAATGCTAATCATTGTCAAAGTATATCAATAGTAAAGGTTTCTTCTACTATTTCTGTACTTTTCTATATAATATCCACGCAACACCCAAGTATAGAATATTGGGGATTGTTACGGCTAAAGGTGCGCTAATTAACCCTGTTGCACCATAACTATTGAAAAACTGTACTATGAACAGGAACCCAAAACTCAAACCTATCCCGATTCCTAAGTTTACTCCGATACCACCGCGAGATTTTTTTGATGAAACACACACACCAATGATGGTTAAAATAAAAGTAGAAAATGGCGAAGCCATCCGTCTGTATTTTTCTGTGGTATATAAATATACGTTCTCGGAACCTCTTTCCAATTCGGCTTGAATAATATTGTTTAACTCATTGTTGTCAAAAGTTTGCAAATCTTCTATGCGCAAAAAGAAATCTGAAGGATCAAAAAGAATGGCAGTGTCTAAAGTGTTGTAGCTGTTAATGGTTTGGCTTCCATCTTTGTTGTATGTACGAGAAAATACATCTTGAAGTTGCCATTTATTTGCTTCGTAATTATAACTGATGCGCCTTGCATAGGTTTTTGATAAGAGTTGTCCGTCTTGATATTGCTCTAACGTAATATTAGTGCCGGAGCTATCGTATTGGCTAAACCAATCAATAGAAAGGAACATGTCCGGTCGTATTTGACGATGAATACCCGAACGAGAATGAAGCATATTCCTGGTATATTTATTTTCAAACTCAGCCCTCTTTTTGTCTGCGTGAGGGATAATCCATCCGTTGAGGAAGAATGTCGCTATTCCCAACAACATTGCCGTAATAATATAAGGTCGTAAAAATCTTAAATAGGAAATACCGGAGGCTAACATTGCTACAATCTCCGTTCGTTGTGCCATCTTAGAAGTAAAGAATATTACCGATACAAAAACAAATATCGGACTGAACATATTCATTATCTGAGGAATAAAATTGAAATAGTATTGGAAGATAATTTCTTTTAATGGTGCTTTATTGGTTAAAAAATCATCTAGCTTTTCACCTATATCAAAGACAATAATAATAATACTGAACAAGCCTAATGTTACCAGAAATGTGGTCAGAAATGTTTTGATAATATATTTATCCAACTTTTTGAGCATTCGATTATAGTCTGCTTGTTAGTATAGGAAGTATTTGCCTTTTCCAGCTTTCAAAAGTATTGTCTTTAATCTTTTCACGCGCAGTCTCAACTAACCACATGTATAGCCTTAAATTTTGAAGACTTGCCACCATTGCAAAGAGCATTTCTTGCGCCATACACAAATGCTTGATGTATGCTTTGGAATATTCAGGAGTGAGGAGAGGGTCTAATGGAGTAAAATCATCTTTCCATTTTGTGTTTTTTAAATTGATGATGCCTTGTGTTGTAAAGACAGTGCCATTTCTACCGTTTCGAGTAGGCATCACGCAATCAAACATATCAACTCCCATTGCAATTCCTTCTAAGATGTTCTCAGGCTTGCCGACACCCATAAGGTAACGCGGTTTGTCCTTTGGTAATATTGCACAAACAGTTTCTGTAATTTCATACATCTTTTCAGTAGGCTCGCCAACAGAAACACCTCCGATTGCATTGCCTTCTCGTTCACACGATGCTACAAATTCAGCAGAACGTTTTCGCAAATCAATATAAGTGCTTCCCTGCACAATTGGGAACAGCGTCTGTGGATAGCCATATAGTGGTTCTGTGTTGTCAAATCGAGTTATACAACGAGTTAGCCAACGGTGTGTCAATTCCATACTGTTCTTGGCATATTCGTAATCGCATGGGTAGGGAGCACATTCGTCAAATGCCATAATGATGTCTGCACCAATTGCACGCTGAATATCCATAACGTTCTCAGGCGTAAAGAAATGTTTTGAGCCATCTATATGTGATTTGAATTCGGCTCCTTCTTCTTTAAGTTTTCTGTTTTCAGACAGTGAATACACTTGAAAACCTCCGCTGTCTGTGAGCATAGCGTTTTCCCATCCAATAAACTTATGAAGTCCGCCAGCTTGTTTAATAATATCTGTGCCCGGACGTAAATAAAGATGGTATGTGTTCCCTAAAATGATTTTTGCCAATAAATCACTGTGAAGTTGTTCTCTGTATATACCCTTTACGGTAGCTTGTGTTCCAACCGGCATAAAAACCGGTGTAGCAATTGTACCATGAGCAGTTTCAATTAAACCTGTTCTTGCATTGCTTTCTTTGGATGTATGCTGAATCGTAAATTTCATTTATTCAAAGTGAAAGGAAATCTGAAATAATCTGGTTTGTAAAAAATCGATAGAGCCATTGTAGATATATGAATCCTTTGAAATCATATTGGTGATGGAGTTTGACATTTTTATTTCAGGAGAAAATTTGAAGTATTGAGTATAAATATCTAAACCAAATCCAAATTCATATGAAACAGATTGCTTTTTCAGCGCAATTTGCTTAATCAAAGGTCCGCGCTGTTTGTCTTGTTTTGCACTAAAATCATGAGTAAATCTTGTACCTCCAATCACATACAGGTTGTAATTATTATGACGCTTCCCACGATATTTAACTAGAAGAGGTAAGTCGAACGAAACACTTTCTACTTCAATCATATCTGTTCTGTCTTTGAATTGAAAAAAAACATTTCGCTGTTCAAAATGTAGTTGTGGCAATGCCCGCAAATGCCAATGACTGCTGAGTCTTAAATTCATGATTCCCCCTAAACCAAATCCAGGGAAGCCCTGAGTGCGAATACTTAACAATGAATCTTGACTAAGAATATTTTGAACCGGGGTAATCTTAAATTTGCCATAATCTCCGGTGATTGTAAAGCCCATGTGAAAAGGGTTGACCTCATACCGCATCGGATCAATTTCTCCCCCCCTGGTACGTTTTATTTTTTGAGCATTAACTGAAAACCCAAATAAAAGCAGGATAAAGACCGGAATTACTTTATGGCTGTGTATAAACTGCAAATCCCAAACGTTAATTTTTTTTGCTTTGACTCTTTAAACCCTAAGTTATTCAATATGTCTAAAAATCTTTGTCCGTCAGGGAAAGCCAGCACTGATGCAGGTAAATAAGTATATGCTTTATTGTTCCCTGATACTAAACGCCCCCAAGCAGGTAAAATTGTCTTAAAATAAAAGTTGTAACATTGTTTAACGATAATTGTGGTGGGTTGAGAAAATTCCAACACGGCAATCATGCCTCCGGGTCTAATTACCCTATAAATCTCCGCAAGTCCTTTATGCATGTTTTCAAAGTTTCTTACTCCAAATCCAACCGTAACAGCATCAAAAGTGTTGTCATCAAAAGGAAGGTGAGTAGAGTCTGCAATGTGCAGGGAAATAGTTTCTTGTAACCCGAGTTTCTTAACTTTTTCTATACCAATATTTAACATTCCCTGTGATATGTCAACACCAATAATAGATTCAGGATTTGAATATTTGATAGCTGCAATTGCAAGGTCGGCTGTTCCTGTAGCAACATCAAGTATATGCTTCGGATTTACAGTGGCAATACGCTTGATAGCATTCTTTCTCCATGATTGATCAATGCCAAGAGATAAGAACCGGTTTAAGAAATCATATCTACGCGAAATGGAATCAAACATTTCTACAACTTGGTCTTTTTTGCCAAGCGTAGAATCCATATCCGGTTTTACGTTGTTTTGTGCTACTTGCATGTATTTGGACTATATTCGCGGGTGTATTTTGGAGGGGCAAATATAGTCTTTAAATCCCCTTTTTTACAAACTTTGTATGAGTGACAAATTAGTTAAAAGTGCCCTGTTTAAGGCTTCTTACCCAAACTATAAGAAGATGCCTGATTTTAATAAACCAGAGTTTGCCTTTATTGGCAGATCAAATGTTGGCAAATCGTCAATGATAAATATGCTTGCAGGTAGAAAAGAATTAGCACTCACCTCTTCAAAACCCGGGAAAACCAAGCAAATTGTATGCTTTGAAATTGATACTAATTGGATGTTGATTGATTTGCCCGGATTTGGTTATGCAAAAACATCAATGACCGAAAGAGCGGGAATGAGCGAATTGGTGAGTGGTTATATCAAAAATCGTAAACAATTGTTTTGTGTTTTTTTGTTAATAGATTTTAGATTGCCTCCGCAACAAATTGATCTGGATTTTATGGAATGGTGTGCTGTAAACCAAGTCCCATTTGTAATCATTTTTACAAAATCAGATAAGGTTAAATCCGGAGAAAGGGAGTTAAAGATTCAAGCATATAATGTTGTTTTGAAGGAAAATTGGGAGGAACTACCAATGCAATTTGTTTGTTCATCGCTCACTAAGGATGGAAGAGAGGATGTTTTATCATTTATTAAATCAGTGTTGCAATAAATAAAAAAGCCTCTTTGTAAACTAAAGAGGCTTTTTTATTTAATTTTTTCTTTAACTAGTTATTTTTCAAGTTGTCTGATAACTTTTTGTTGCAATTCTATGATTAGAGATTGGTAGTCAACAATTTTGTTAGAAGAAGTTGAGGATGCTCCTGTGCCGTTATGTGTGGTAGAAGAGGAGGTGGGAGCGTGTGGATTAATAATGCCGCTAACAAACATGTCGCCTGTGCCTAATATCAGCCATTCTGTACTGATTCTGTTTTTGAAAACTTCATAGATACTTTGAATTACTTCAAATGAAGGTTTTTTACCTTTTTCAATGTAATTGTTAATGTTTTGATAGCTAACATTTAATTCTTTAGCCATTTTTGATTTGTTTCCACCATAATAAGTTTCACAAATGATTTTTAATCTTTCACTTGGAGTGTTTATTTTGTCAGTTGTCATTTTGGATATTTATTAAAATTTCGGGAGCAAAATTAATGATAAGATTCTAGGAAACAAGAATGACAATCTATAATATCGCACAATCCGTCAAAGAATCACGATAAAAAATAATTGCATTTTGTCTTTAAAATTATTTAAGATGAAAGCGATTTGTAGATATTTTATATATATCTCTTATAATCAAAGTCTTCGAGGTAATCAGCTACTTTTCTAACAAAAGCACCACCCAATGCGCCATCAACTATCCTATGGTCGTAAGATAGAGATAAATACATCATATGTCTGATTCCTATCATATCACCTTGCGGTGTTTCGATAACAGCAGGCTTTTTTCTGATTGCTCCGGTAGCTAATATGGCAACTTGTGGTTGGTTTATGATAGGAGTGCCCATTACATTTCCAAATGTGCCTACATTGGTAATTGTAAATGTGCCTCCTGATGTTTCATCTGGTTTGAGTTTGTTTTCACGGGCTCGTTTTGCTAAATCATTTACAACTTTTGAAAGTCCTACAAGATTTAGTGTGTCAGAATTTCTAATTACAGGTACAATTAAATTTCCTGAAGGCAATGCTGTTGCCATTCCTATATTAATTGCTTTTCTTTTGATAATTTTGTCTCCATCTAAACTTACATTTATCATTGGCATGTCTTTGATTGCTTTCGCAATTGCCTCAATAAATATAGGTGTAAATGTAATTTTCTCACCTTCGCGTTTTTCAAATGAGTTTTTAACTTTATTTCTCCAAAGCACTAAATTTGTTACATCAGCTTCAACGAATGAGGTAACATGAGGAGAAACCGTTTTGCTCATTACCATGTGTTCAGAAATGAGCTTTCTCATCCTGTCCATCTCAATTATTTCGTCACCTTCCATTAAGGTTATTTTAGGTGCTTGAATATTTCTAACTAAGGTTGCAGCTTGCTCTCCAGCCTTGTTTGTTGTGTTTATAACCGGAGTTGGTTGAACACCTGAAATAGAAGGTTGTTGTTGTCCATTTTCAATAAATGCCAAAATATCTCTTTTGGTAACTCTGCCATTTGCACCTGTGCCTGCAATGTTTTCAAGTGCTTCCATTGAGATTCCCTCTGTTTTGGCAATGTTTAATACCAAGGGGGAATAAAATCTGCTTGCATCTGCATTGGATAAAGGCTGTGTTGATATTTGTGCACTCTGTATATCCTTATTGATTACATCAATAGCTTGTTCTACAGATGCAGCCATGTTGCGGTTTTGAGTAGGTGATTCTGTAGTTGGTTGAGAAGTGGAGTCTCCTGCGTTGCTCTCAATACCAATGATTGCAATAGGTGCGCCCACCGGAGCTACTTGTCCTTCAGAAAAAAGTTTTTTTACTAAAACTCCTTCAAAAGTAGAAGGGACTTCAGAGTCAACTTTATCTGTAGCAATTTCTACAACGGCTTCGTCATTGGCAATTTTGTCGCCTTCATTTTTAAGCCATTTCGTAATGGTAGCTTCTGCAATACTTTCACCCATCTTGGGAAGGATTAATTCTACTTCTTTCACGTGTTTTTGAATTAGTTAGTTTTGAGAAGTGCAAAAATGCACTTTTTTGTTTGGCTTGGCAAATTGGATAATGAAATTAGGAAAAAAGTATTTTGTCAGGCAACATTTAATTAAATTATGTGTCTTAGTAATAGTATAAAAGCTGATTTTTGCTTTTGGTTTTGCCTTTTTTGCAGAGATGATGACAGAGGAAGATATCATACAAGGATGTATTAAGGAGAAACGACAAGCACAAGAAGCATTATACAAAAAATATGCTCCTAAATTGTTGGGTCTCTGCTGCCGATATGCTAAAGATATGCTTGAGGCAGAGGATATCCTTCAAGAAGGATTCATTAAGGTCTTTGACAATATCTCAAGCTATAGCGGAAAAGGGTCGTTTGAAGGTTGGCTTAAAAGAATTATGATAAATGAAGCACTCAATAAAATAAGAGCTAGAAAAGAAAAGCTGGATTTTATGGATGACTTCGATTTTGATGTCCCGACAAGTATTCTTTCTACCGATACCCTCCATCATAAGGAGTTGCTTCAAATACTAAATCGTTTGCCGGAAGGATATAGGGTGGTGTTTAATTTGTTTGCGATTGAAGGGTTTAGTCATCAAGAAATTGCAGAAAAACTCAATATAGGACACTCTACTTCGCGCTCTCAATATGCTAAAGCAAGAAATTATTTGCAAAAACTAATTAATGAAATTGAAAAAGTAAAATTATGAAAGAAAACAATTTTGAAGAGTTTGTAAAAAAACAATTTGAAGACTTTGAAATTGAGCCCTCTAAGGGATTGATGGAGAAAATATTGATGGCTCGTAAAAGCCGCAAGGGAGCAGGATTGTCCTTTGTTGGAGGTAAATCATTGGCTCTTCTGATTGTGGGTTTGTTGTTAAGCGGCTCTTGGATTTTTATTAAAACCCAAAAATCAAACAAAGAAGTGGTACAGGCTCAGGTTCATCAACCTAACACTGCACAATCAGATCCTGAAATAAATTCTAATAGTCCGTCTGAGGACATAAAAGACGATGTGCAAATTCCGGATTTTGTTGTGAATTCAAATCATGAACGGGTAAATGAAAATAATTCTACTAATACTTCTGAATCTATATACAACAATAAAACAATCGGGTCTGCCGGTTCAAACAATGTTGTTTTTGATAATAACAAAGAAAATAAGAACGTTAAGAACACTGCTCAGAAGGTTAAAAGAAATAACATAAATCAGGAATTTACTTATATCGAAACAGAGAAACAACCGGAATTTAAGTTTTCTGCACAATCTGATGAGATGTCTATTCATGAAATCCATACAATTTATCATGACAAAGTTTTGAGGCAGGTTAGTTACATAACCCAGATTTCATATAAACCATTGACACATACTTTTTACCCAACCTTAACCAAAAACAATGCATTTGTAGCCACAAAGGATATGTTATATACTCCAAATCCTATTAAACGTCCCCGTAAAGGATACTCTGAAACCAAATGGTTTAACCAAGTAGAAGTGAATGTTGGTGGCGGGATTTGGAATGATAATGCTCAAGTGAATAATTTTAGCGAATACGGTCGTTTTTCTATGGGTGCTAAGGTGTTGGGCAGATTCAAACTAAGTGATAAATTCAATTTTATCACAGGATTCTCATTCTTACATAGGACTTCTAATATTCAATATAGTAGAACAGAAAGTCAAACTTATATGAGTGTTGATACTACATACGGGTATATAATTGATCCAGGAGCACCACCTGTTTTAGTGGTAAAATATGATACCTCGTTTAACACACTCATAAGTTATTATAAGGGCTTAGGGCGAAATGTATATAACAAACTATCGCTTCCTTTAGGTGTGGAGTATGAGATTGGATTTGGACAAAATTTGGTGTATGCCAATGGAGGTTTGTTACTCACGCTTGTAACGCTTGATAAAGGTGTATGGGTTCAAGGAGCTACTAATGAACTTAAAACATTTTCAGGTAGATCAAATCAAATTTCAACAGCGTTTAATTCAGGTTTTTTTGCAGGTGTTGGGTATGGATATCTCATCTCTCCTGAATTTACTTGGATTGTTGAATCCAATTTGTCAATGTGGAACTTTAAAAATAACCCGCTTGGGAAGTCAAATAAGAGTGTTCTTCTAAATACCGGGTTAAATACAGGGTTACGCTGGAGATTTTAGGTTGTTTGTGAACCGTTTTACTTTTAACTTTGTTTTATGAATGTACGGTTACTTGTGTGTGTGCTTTTTGTTTGTTCTCTTGCTGCAAACGGACAGCAAAACAATACGTTTGTTCAAAGCCCAAAGCTTGATTTTCATTTTACTCCCTTAGGTCGCTTTAGTAATGATTCAGTGGGAATGTTTTTTCCGAGCAGTTCCCTCAAACCTGTCATTGCAAATACTGGAATATTAGTTGCAGGAAGAGTTCAATCCGGAGAGTTGCGTGCGTCAATGAATACTGACAATGCGACTGATTTTACTTACGGTCCATTAGACATTTCATTTACTTTTACTCCTGATAGCGCTCAATGGAATAAGTCTTGGATGATTAGTAAATCAGCTATTCTTAACCATATTCAATCCTACAAAAAACCGGGTTATGTTTTACCTGATGAGATAAAGCATTGGCCCATCAATCCGCCTGCCGGATTTGAAGGTATATTAGCACCTTTTATAGACTGGAACAGTAATGGTGTGTATGAACCTGACTTAGGTGAGTCTCCTGTAGTTGAAGGTGATATCAATGTGTTTGCAGTTTATCATGACTATAAAAAAAATAGAACACGTGCAGATAGTGGATTAGGTATTGAAGTTAAACATTTTGCGTATCTCATCACTCAACCTGAAACGAATCAATATTTGATTTTGAATAGAATGTTAGTAACCAATAAAAATACTAACACTATCAATGGTTTTAAGTTAGGTGTTTGTTCTGATTTAATATTGGGTGGAGGAAATACAAACTTTGTCAGATCATATCCGGAGCATAATGCAATGGTTGGATTCAATGCGGTAGGTTCTGATTCAATTTATGGAAATAATATCCCTGCATTTGCAATCATTACATTAAATCGCAAACTCGCGGGCACAATGTATTTGACCACAGATGATGACGTGGTTACTGGTTATCCTACAACCAATGAACAAATTCAGCATTATTTGTCCGGCAAATGGAGAAACGGGAAGGCGTTGACTTATGGCGGAAATGGGGTTGATGGCAGTACTTCGGTGCGCTATGTGTATCCTGGTTTAGAAGATAAGAATAATCATCCTTTTAATTGGTTGGAAAGTAATTCTGGAAGTATATCAGGTAAGAGGAGTTTGTTGCTTGTTTTTGACAGTATGAATTTAGCTTCCCAAGCTACGGTAGAGTATCGTTTTGCTTTTCAGTTGATACCCGGTGCTAACAATGATTCTGCTTTGATAAAACAGTCAATCGAAGAAACCTTGTTGAGATATGGAAATGGAGACTTGACGAATGTGTCGCAAATAATACATAAAACCGAGTGTAAAGTATTTCCAATGCCCATTCAGTCAAATGAAGCATTCATTATAGAGTCTTTTAATCCAATTAACTCAATCCAAATTTTTGATGTAACCGGGCGTATGGTTTACAATAATGAAATGCAATCTCTCGAAACATCTTTTCAATGCAGCCCTGCTTTGCAACCCGGAATCTATTCAATACGTATTGCTACCACGACAGGTCTTTTTATTCACAAACTGATGGTTCAATAAGGATGTGAGTGATTGGTGGAAAGAATGTATTGTGAAATAAAAATAATGTTTTAACTTTGAATAAAGTTAGATGAACGGATGAAGCGAGCTCTACCAATAGGCTTTTTTATCGGATTTTTACTTTTGTTTCAATTTGAAACAAAGGCTAGCCATGTGCTTGGTTCTGAACTTGTTTATAGTTTCACCGATGTATATAATGTTAAATTAAACCTCAAGGTTTATAGGGATTGTAGCGAATGTAAGTTCAACGGCAATGGAGGAGGGGTTAGTACCGATAATTGTTCAGAAATTCCTCCCATTGAGGTTTATGGGTTTAATAATATTACCGGTAAAAAAGTATTCTTAACATCATTGACAATTTCACGTCAAGGAATGTCAAATATTACCAATTCATGTGTAGGATTGACCAATGCTTGTGATTTGACAAGCACACCTGTTTTAAATAGTGGAATAGAGGTGCATGATTTTATAGCAAACTTTAATACTCAGTCATACGAATTAAACGGATACTGTAATTTCTTTTTTACAAGTTCTATTTTTTCTCGTTCAGATGAGATTACTCCACCTAATTCACCCATTGAAAAGTTCTTTAATTATTCCGAGTTAAATGTTTGTGCCGGTATTAGAACAAATTCTGTAAAGTTGACTTCCAGACCAAATTTTATGGTGAATGCAGGCAGCCCTATTTTTCATTCACCGGGTGTTGATCAAGGAGATGCAGATAGTATTTCAGTTAAATTAGTTCCCGCTCTGAGTGATTTTGACAAAGAAATTCAATATGTGTCGGGTATGAGTTACAATATGCCTTTTACTGTCGCATCTTGTGGTGGTAGCGGATGCGCTCCAGATCCGCTTGCCAATCCTCCGACCGGTTTTTATTTTGACTCCAAAACGGGAAATACGGTTTATACACCTCAATTTTCAGGGCAGGTTGGGACTTTAGTTTATGAAATTACTAAGTGGAAAAGAAGTTCATCAAGCGGACTTGTCGTTGTTAGTAGGGTGCGTAGAGATTTTATGATTAGAACGATTACAGGAACTAATGTTGAGCCAATTTTTGAAAATGATAAAGATGCATACACTGTGTGCACCAATTCAAAAATTATAATCCCCATCATTGTTAAGGAAAGTCAAGATGTAAGCTTCAATACAAATAATCTGCCCGATGGAATGTCTTATACGCCTAGTTCCATGACAACACCTTATTATACCGGAATGTTGAGTTGGACACCTGCTGATTCTTTTGCAGGCAAGACTTTTTTGGTTACTGTCGATGTAACGGATAATAATTGCCCATTGAATGCTACTAGTTCAAAGACATTTATTTTAAAAGTACATGCTACTCCAAACCTGTCTATTTCATTAACGCAGAAGTCTTGTGGCAAAGTGGAATTGGTTGGTAAACCTGCCGCATACCCTGACAATATGTATATTTGGAGGGTTACTTATCCAAATACAGTAACAAAAGAATATTGGGGAAGGAAACAAGAAATTGAGCATCTGTATGGTGGATTACTCAATGTTGAACTTAGTTTAAATCAGGTTTGTAAAGGAACTATTGTCAGTGCAATAACGCTTCCTCTATATACTCCTCCAACTTTCTCTTTAGCTTCCGATTATGTTGCATGCGCAGGAACAAATATCACTGTTGTACCAATGGGAGTTTCCGGCAATGCGCCATTTAAATATTATTGGAATGATGCTTTAGGTACTTCTTTTTTTGTAAAACCAGCAGGTAGTGATTTTGCATTAGACGCAAAAATTGAAGATAAAGATGGTTGTGTTCAAACGGTTTCTACTGTGCTTAAATCTTATCCGAAATTGACTTTACATACGAAAGATTCTTCTTTTTGTTCTTTAGATTCGGGTAGATTTGTATTAAATGGTTTGTTAACGCATCAACACGTCAATATTTCTCAAGGGTTTGAGTTGTTGGGAGGCGGTACTCAATTATTGAATGATAATGGAGAATGGTACTTCTTGAAACAAGATTTTTCCAAAACAATGATTGTATTCCGAGCATGGGTACAAGATGAAAATGGATGTAAATATTATGACACATTTAACATCTATAAAAAGTCCGGACTCGATTTTACTGATCATTTGATAGGTGATTTCTGTAATACGGCTAATAAGTTAGACCTCTATCAACATTTTGGATTAAAGAAAGAAGATGGTTTTTTTGAAGCATTAGTATATGGAGTAATCGAAAATGGCGGATTGCTTAATCCTGCTGCGTTTACAAGTTCAGGAATGTATGATGTGTATTTTATGAGTTCTCCAAAATATTGTTCTAAAACAACGAATTTACATGTCAATATTTTTACAATTCCAAATATTTCGTGGATTCATTCAATGGATAGTATTTATTGTCAAAATAGCGAGAATGTGCAATTGAATGCGAATTCAGGAAGTGGACATTGGACAGGCAAGGGGATTACAGGAAGTTTGTTCAATCCTACTGATCCTGAAATTAAGGCTGGAGAACCATTTTATATAACTTATTCCGAAAACGAACCTGTTTTAGGATGTATCGCAACTGACTCTGTTAAGATTTGGGTTTATAAAGCACCTTCATTCGAAATGACATTCATGGATGGGTTTAATAATGCTTTACACAGTCAAGTGTGTATAAACACTCCCGTCTTTGTTAAATTAACTCCACAGTTTGACGAAAGCACTTTCCCTTTTGAATATTCCAACTCGTTGTCAACGAACCGCGGTCTTTTGGTGAATTCAAGGTTGCAACCGGATTCAGATGCCGGCAAACATATTCTAACACTCAAGACGTCAAGTGGGATATGCCCGGATGTTCAAAATAGTAAAGAAATTGAGTTTGAGAAATTACCTCAAATTTCAGTTGAACCTTTTGAACAGTTTTATTGTGAGCAAGATAATGAAATCAAGTTGCATTATGTAACATTACATACAACTCAACTTGAGTGGTATATGAATCAGAATAAAATGGGTGAGTCTAATTTGTCTGAGAGTGATTTTATATTCTCAAATGCCAAATCAGGTGTTTATACTCTCAAAGTAAAGTTGACTAACGGAGTTTGTAAGAACGAGGTTGTCCTTGCTGATACCCTAGTGATAAGCCCAATACCTCAACCAATTATTGCAGCTACTCCCTCTGTTTACGTGCCTAATGATATGCGCTTGGTATCAATTCAAGATGCAGGGAAGTATTCATTCCCAATTTCAAAGAGAAGATGGTTAATAGAGGATAAGGAATATACGAATCAAATATCTATTTCACACCGAATTAAAGCTGTTGAAGGTGAAATTCCTATTCACTTGTATGTAGAAGATATTTATGGATGCTCTGCAGAAGTTGAGAGTGTACTTTACATTTCAGCACCACTAGACATATATATTCCCAATGCTTTCAGCCCAGATAATATAGGTCCTGAAATCAATAATCAATTCAAGGTTAATGCAGAACATGCTTTGGAATTTAAGATGATGATTGTAAACAAATGGGGGGAAACAGTTTTTAGCACTACAAATCCTAATATGGGTTGGGATGGTACCTTCTTAGGTGCAAAATGTCCCGGTGATGTCTATGTTTATTATATCAAGGTTGTTAACCAACTTGGCGGAACAAGAGAGTTTCGAGGAACCATTACTTTGTTGAGATAGTTATACCTAACAGTATCACAGATTGCGTAGTGGTTGATGTTACTGAAAATGCGTCTTTTATAGAGGTAGGCATTTTCATCAAAGTTGTCGGATAATATTAGTTTCAATAGTTTGATATCGCTTACACTATGAATAACGTGTGGAAATTTCGATGTCTTGCCAAGATGCATTTGATTTTGTTTTGAACCCCAAATAAATGTCATGCTGTGCAGAATGCGTTAAATCAATTTGAACTCCTTTATAAGAAGTATTATCGTGCATTGCACTATTTCTGTCGCCAGTATGTACAGAATGATGAGGATGCAGAAGAAATTGTGCATGATGCATATGTTGCGGTTTGGGAACGCAGAGAAAATTTAGACCTTGACCTACAACTCAAGCCATATTTATATAAAGCGGTGCGTAATAAGTCTTTAAACTTTTTACAGAAACGAAAAATTGAGGTGCAAGAAGTTGAAGAAATTGAAAACTTACAGCACAAGACTGATGTAAGTCCTTTAGAAGTGCTTTATACTAAGGAAACTGAGCAATTGATAGTGGAACTGATTCACACGCTGCCACCTCGATGTAAACAAGTCTTTTTATTAAGTCGAAAAGAAGGTTTTTCATATAAAGAGATTTCAGATATTATGGATATTAGCCCTAAAACTGTAGAAAACCAAATTGGAATTGCAATTAAACAGATTAAGGAAGGAATAGAAAAACGCAACAAAACTATAGATAAAAAAAATGAGAAATTTCCTCTGGTTTTATTGATTGGCGCAGCATTGGAGCATTTTTACTAAAAAATCGCTGTTTTTTGGGGGAGAGATAAATAATGGCTGTTTTATGTAGCAATGAAAGAAGAACTTAAAGCAAATCTAATAACCAAATATATTTGTGGTTTATGTACTCCTGAAGAAGAGGAGTTTGTTCTAAATTGGCTTAAAGCAAATAGTACCAATCAATTGTTGCTTGGGTATATTCGTCAAAATATGATGAGCAATCCAAGTTTTGTCCCTGCAAGGTAAAATGGAAAACAATAGAAAATTAAGCGAAATTGTCTCTGATTTAGAGAAAGGTACCTTGCTCCCTGAAAATGAGCAAGGATTTCAGACTATTTGGGATGCTTCCTCAAAATTTAATTATCCTGAGGTTGATGTGGAACATTCGTGGCAAAGTTTGAAACATAAAATTGCGGCACAACCTTCTGAAGTTGCTTTAAAAGTGAATTATTTTAGAACGTGGGCAATTGCGGCTTCTCTTGCATTGTTGGTCGCTTTTGGTGCACTTTTTTATGTTAACTACTTTAAGGTTAAGCCTATAGAGTATGTTGCGAATAATCAAAATAAAGTCGTTCAATTGCCGGATGGCTCCACTGTTACACTTAATATGTTTTCAAGTATAATTACCGATTCTGATTTTGGTAAGAAACACAGAAATATTGAACTTAAAGGTGAAGGGTATTTTGATGTAAAGAAAAATGCTGCAATTCCTTTTATTGTCAAAACAGGTACACTTGAAACCAAAGTAACTGGAACACAGTTCGATGTTGATGCATATTCTAATAATTTAATTTCAGTTGCACTTAATGAAGGGAGTGTGGAGCTTCAACTTAACCCAAAATTAGTAACTAAATTAAAACCGGGTGAGGTAGCACTTGTGAACAAAACAAAGAATGAGGTGTTTGTATCTCAATTTAATAAACAACATACATTAGCTTGGATAGACAATCAACTTGTATTTGAGAACGAACCTCTTGTGCATGTAATTAAAAGATTAGAAAATGTTCTTAATGTTAAGTTTGTGTATCCTAAGAATATGGATTCTGTTTTAATTACTACGACATTTACTACACTTGATCCTGAACTGATTTCAAACATCCTTTCAAATACTCTTGAAACAGAGATAAGGGTGATAAAATAAATTCCTTTATTTTTTTAGTCAGCTAACAAACTGACAGCGATTGCATCTGAAAAAAGCAAAGCATCTTCGTTACACGTTATTCTATAGTTGCGTAGGCATAATTGATTTTTTAGTGGAATTTTAGCAATTTTTTTTAATAATTGCTCAGTTTCAGAAGGAAGTAAACTCATT
The DNA here is from genome assembly GCA_023228875.1 of Bacteroidia bacterium. Lineage (NCBI taxonomy): Bacteria > Pseudomonadati > Bacteroidota > Bacteroidia > Bacteroidia bacterium. The sequence continues at coordinate 46,630 of JALOAG010000002.1, forward strand.
AGAAATTTAACGTCAATACCATTTGAAGTCCTTATACCTGTCAGAATAGCTTCATTAAATGCCATTGTTGGTGTGATAAGTTCAGACTCGTGAGGAGGCTCCTTGTCAGCATTGAGACTTTGTATGTATTTGCTATGCGAATTTAAGTTCCACCTTCTTGCTCTACCATTGAAAGAATGGGCAGAAGGTCCAACTCCTAAATATTTTAAATGATTCCAATATGCACTATTGTGCTTTGATATCCATTTTTCAGATAATGCAAAGTTTGATATTTCATAATGCAACCAATCGTTTGATTTAATTTGTTTAATAGTTTCTTGGAAAGAATTTGCCTGTTCTTCCTCAATTGGTCTTGGAAAATGTTTCAAACGAATCAATCTCTCCCAACTTGTGTTGGGTTCGAGGGTTAATGAGTAGCATGAAAGGTGTTGAGGGTTTAATGATAGGGCAACTTCAATGTCTTGGAGGTGCTGTCTTGGATCTGTTACGGGTATACCGGTAATAATGTCTAAGCTAATATTGTCAAACCCTACTTGCTGTGCAGTTTTGATACATTGCACCGCTTCAGTTGCAGTGTGAGCACGATTCATCCATTGCAATGCTTTGTCATCAAAGGATTGCACTCCTATGCTTAAACGATTGATTCCAATTTTATAAAGCGAGCTTATTTTGTTTTCATTTAGGTCATCCGGGTTTGCCTCAAGTGTAATTTCAGGTGAGGGAGAGACCGGGTATGTTGTTGTGATTGTGTTTAAGATTGTAGCTATTTCTGTCGGAGTGAGAAGAGACGGAGTGCCGCCTCCAAAATATATGGTGTCAATCTGCTCATTTTCTAAATAGTGTTTTCGCAAGAGTAATTCATTACAAATTGCAGCAGTCATTTTTTGCGTAGAATGATTTCCTGCCTTGAAATGAAAGTTGCAATATATGCACGCTTGTTTACAAAATGGAATATGTATATAGATTCCCGCCACTGTTTTTACTTTACTCGAAGTATCATTAAACCGTCTCTAACCGGTAATAAAAAGTTCTCAACTCGAGAGTCGTTTCTTACTAAAACATTGAAATCATGCAACGCTTTGGTGTCTCTGTCATTTAATCGCTCCATGTTGTCCAGCACTTTGCCACTCCAAAGAACATTGTCTGCAATAATTACCCCACCCTTATTCATATTGGGTAAAACCATGTTGTAGTAGTTAATATAATTCATCTTGTCTGCGTCAATAAATACCAAATCCCACTTGCTGTGAATTTTAGGAACCAAATCCAACGCATCTCCATATTGGATATTAATCTGTTTGGAATATTGAGATTTTAAAATGTATTTCTCATGCACATCTGCAAGCTCGTCATTAATGTCAATTGTGTACAATAAGCCATTTGATTCAAGACCTTCTGCTAAACAAAGCGCAGAATATCCGCTGAATGTACCTATTTCAAGAATGTGTTTTGGTTGTCTCAGTTTACTAATAAATGCAAGCAATCTTCCTTGAATTTTTCCGCTTAGCATGCGAGATTGCAACATGTTGGTTTGAGTGTAACGCTCTAAATCATCTAATAGTTGATTCTCTAGGTTGGTACATTCTTCTGCATATTCATGAATTAAAAGGTCGTCCATTATTGGTAAGTTTTAAGATGAGGGATTAATTAAATTGACCGATACAAAGATATGCAAGCAATAAGTTTAAACATCGTAATAGGGCTTGCTGATACAAGAGGATAATGTTTTGCTTGCAATTACTTGAAAGGGTTTGAAAAGTTTTGATTCGTTGTAAAATGATAGTCAGTAAGACTTTTTAGAAACGCAATCAAATCCGCTTTTTGTTGTGCATCTAAATTTAGCCCTAAAGGAATTTGGTCCATCAAAGGGTCAATGTTGGGTGAGTTTGCGTGAACTCCTGTCGAATAAAAATCAATAACTTCTTCCAGAGTGGCAAATCGCCCATCGTGCATATAAGGTGCTGTAAGTTCAATGTTTCTGAGGCTTACAACTTTAAACTTTCCTTTATCGTGTTCTTGTTTGGTTGTAGCTCCAAAGCCTATGTCTGTTTGGTGGGTCTCATCTAATCCATTGTTTGCCATTTTTAGACTACCAAAGTGAATATTTCCATGACAATGAAAACAATCGGCTCCTCCCATATTGGGTTCGCTATTGAAAATTTGTAATCCTCTAAAAGCGGAATCGGAGAAAGTGGACGGCTCGCCTCTAAACCATTTGTCATATTCTGAATTAAATGAAATCATTGTAAACAAGAACTGCTCCATTGCTTTAGCATAGTGTTCCTCTTTAATATTGTAAATACCGAAAGCATTGTAAAATAATTTGCGATAAAAATTAGATTGGTTGAGTTTTCGTAACACTTCACTCATAGAAGAGTTCATTTCATTTGGATCTTCAATGGGTGCAATAACTTGTTCGCGAAGCGTATTTGCCCGTCCGTCCCAAAAGAAGTTTGGATGCCACATCAAATTAAATAACCCCATGGCATTCCTTTTTCCTATGGCACCTGTAATCCCAACTGAAAACCTTCTGAGGTCTGCAAAAGCATTTTCTTGTTTATGACAACTTGCACAACTTTGGCTGCTATCACCGGATAAGATAGGATCGTAAAACAAATACCTGCCCAACGTAATCCCTTCTTCGGTTAACTTGTTGTCGTCATTCATTTCATATTGCGGATAGCCAGTTTGCCTTTCCGGAAAGGTAAATGGGATAGGATCAAACACATAATCAGGTTTGTTCTCGCGTCTGCATCCAAACTGGATGATGAATATAAATACAATGAATCCGATGAGTGCTCTTTTATACATGTAGTTATTTTAACTCGAATGTATTGCTCAGGTTTGTGTATAATAAATCCATGATTAAATCCTCATCAGGGGAGCTTGAATGTGAAAGATCGCCATTTGTTTTCAGGCTGTATTGGTTTGGAGTAGAGAAGTATTTATCCAAATTTACGTCAATGACTTTTGCGATTTTGTTATTATTGTCAAAACTGAAGGTGTTTGAAGTTTCTAATGTAATCTGTTTGCGATATTTCAAGTTTGCCATGTGAAAAGAAAAAATCTGGTTGCTGTTGCCATTGTTCATGTAGTACCCTTCGCAAACCCAGAAAATATATCCCCCTTGCCACCCCCAATGCATATTATTTACGATGGGATTGAGCGGGTGGTTTTTGCTCCAACGGTTTGGGTCTCCGTGGTTAATGGAAGAGTCAAGACCAATCATGAATTTTATCCCTTTGAATGTGCCTTCAGGCATTGTTTCATCTATTTTAACTTCGTTTCTCTTTTCTGCAAGGTTCAGATAGGCAAAGGTGTCAAGTTTAACAGTCTCGCCATTTTCTTTGATTAATTCAAAATTTGAAAGAATGAGTTGAACTCTTGAAAAGTTCAGTGTATCACTGGCTTGGATAATATGTGTCATTTTATTAAACACTAAATCTTGACCTTCAAATTTTGGCTTGAAAGTGAGGGTCAATGCCGCTTTTTTCTCTGTTTTGGGTGTTTCATTCGTTTGTTTGTTTTCTTTTTCGCATCCAAATAACATGAATAAACTTAACATGAGTATTACTACGTATTTGTATTTTTTCATTTTCAACTTAACTATTGTTTGACAAATTTCCTAATTTGCTTTCCTGCACTGCTCGTACTTTCAAATATATATAATCCTGATTGAATTTGCTCAAGATTTATCTGTGAAATTTCACCTATAGCTAATGGAGTAGTGAAAGTATATTCAGCCACTACTTTGCCATCCAATGACATTATTTGATATGATTGAATTTCATGGTCAAAAGACACAACATTAAGCAAGTCATTGCTTGGATTGGGGTACAGTAGCAAACTGGATGTGGAAGTGCCTTTGTCTTTAATCATGATTGCTCTCGCTAAAATCCATTTTTCAGGGTCAAATTCAATAGCTTCAATGTCAAATAGAACTTGAAATTTGATGTTGTCATTATTTGCTTTTGGTAGCACTGTTATCATTTCTTTTTCACCATTTTTCCCTTTTAATAGCAATGGTATGGGAGTTTCAAAGAAATTCACAGACGGATCGGATGTTTCTTGAAATATCGATAATTTAACGGTTTTGTTACTGTGCTGTTGATAGTGGATAGTAAAAATCGGAAACCCTTGGCGCATAACCCATTGGTCAAAAAATGTGCTTAAATCTTTGCCTGAGCTTTGTTCTAAATGCCATTGCAGGTGGTTGCGATTAACAAATCCATACGCTAAATCAGTGTCTGCAAGGTAGCTTCTTAAACCGGAAAAAAATGCACTGTCACCACATACAAAACGCAACATGTGAACGACCATCGCTCCTTTGAAATAAACCAAACGTTGGTCGAAAAGTGTGTTAGTGCTCGCGGTGTCAAATGCAAAAACACTTCCGTTTGGCTTGCTTAATACTTGGTCAATTGCGGTTTGCAGTTGCAATTTCCACAAACTGTCATTTCTTAGGAACTGATAACATAGCATATTGCCATAAGTGGCAAAGCCTTCGTTGAGCCACAAATCTTGCCAAGAACTACAAGTAAGTTTGTCTCCAAACCATTGGTGCATCAGTTCATGCGCTATTAAGTCAAAACTAAAGCTGCCCATAAAGCTCATGGTTTGGTGTTCCATTCCTCCTCCATGATGAAACTGAGTATGTCCGTATTGTTCACGCATAAAAGGGTAAGCGCCAAACAAACTGTCGTAAAGTGTCATGATAGGTATGGTTTGTTTCACTTGTGTTTTGGCTGTTTCTGTGTAGAATGGGTAAACAAAATTTTGAATTTTAACAGAATCATTCCCGTTGTTTACAGATGCATAGTCGGTGATAATCTCATAAGGCGAAACACTCATGCAGATAAGGTATGGTGCAATAGGATAGGAGTGTTTCCAATGATAATAATTTCTTACAGAATCAGCCTTGCCTGTTTCAACTAAAACGCCATTTGAAACACCGGTATAAATACTGTCGCAAACAATTGTTATCTCAATAGAATCAATTTTGTCATTGAGTGTGTTTTGACATGGAAACCAATAGTAACAACCATAAGGTTGCGATCTTGTTGCAATGATATTGCCGCTTTTATGAACAGATCTGCTATAATACATTTGGTTAAAGCTGGGTTGTCCTTGATAAAAGATTTCAAGTGTGTCTAAAGTGCCGGCAAGCAGTAAAGGCGAATAATTTAAAACAATCAAGTCCAATTGTCTGGAAAATGCAATGGTATTACCTTGTTTGCGAACAGAATCAACATGTAATGATTTTTCTAATTCAAAAATAACCTTAGAAGTGTTAGTCTTTGGGGTGAAGATAATTTTTGAACTTGCATTCAGATATCCGTTTGCAGGGTTGGGTGAGAAATTAAAACTTTGATTCACAATGTTTAAATATGCAGCATCTGTGCGCCTTTCTAAAGATGTTTTTTTTGTCATTACACATTGTTCAGCAACCGAAAAAGGACTTTCTTGTGCAATAGCAATATTGTGTAATCCAAGCAATATCAACAAAAGTAGCCTTGTCATTCGAGATTTCAAATTTACATATTTAATTCTACTCTTGGAATTAGCCTTTTTGAATCTTTTCTTATTTGAAAAAGCAGCGTTTTCGCTACCTTTGACACGCTTTTGAACAAGACTGCAGCATATCTCCTTTTGTTTACTTGCTACTTCGTGCTTGCGCATGAATCAAGGTCTCAAGGTGTTTACACACATTTCGGAGAGAATCGGGTTGTATATAATAATTTTATTTGGGAAAAAATCAATTCAGGTTATGATGAAATTATTTATGAAAAAGGTCAATCCTTGATGGCAGAAACAATGTTGCAACAATTTGATATTGAGAAAAAAGGGTTAGAGCGTGAAATGCAATTTCAATTGCGAAGCGCAATACGGGTTGTGATTTTCACCAATTTTGCTCATTATATTCAAGGGAATTTTGGTATTAGTGATCAACAGTTCTATGCCGGAGGCTATATCTATACACCTCAAAATACCATTTTTGTTTATTTCAACGGTGATTATAGTCAATTAAATAAGGATATCAAGCGCGGAATTGCCAAGGCGATGATTAATGAAATGGTGTTAGGCGGCACTATGTTGGAGAGGGTGCAGAGCAGTGCCTTAATTACTTTGCCTGAATGGTTTGTCTCAGGGCTTGCATCTTATCTTGCAGAATCGTGGAGTACTTATCATGATAACTTGATGCGAGACGCACTTTTTCAAAAAACATTTAAGAGCTTTACTTCTTTAGACAAGGATATGAGTGTTTTTGCTGGACATAGTATCTGGTTTTTTCTTGAACATAAATACGGCAAAAGCAAGATTCGGAGCATCTTGTTTAATATAAGAATAACTCGCAATGTTCAAATGGGATTAGAAGCCTACACAGGGTTGTCGGTGAACACGTTGCTAAAAGAATGGTTGACTTTTTTTAAAAATCGATATGCCCAAGATGAAGTGAGTTTTACTGATCCACGAGGTGAAGAAAGTAAGCTCAACCAATATGCTAAAATTCGACACACCGGAATGAAATTAAGCCCGGATGGAAAACATATTGCGTTTGTTACTAATAATCGGGGCGCTTACAAAGTATGGATTTACAATGTTGCACAAAGAAGTGCCAAGTTGTTGCTTGCAGACGGGAACAAGACTTTTACTCGAGAACCAAATTATTTTTTTCCGGTTGTGAAATGGATTACAAAAAACAAAGTAGCCATACTGCAAGAAAGCAGTGGAACCCTGACTTTAACAGAGTATTTAATCTCCGGACGCAAAGTTCAAAAACTTGATTTAAGCGAGTTTGATTGGGTAAGGGATTTTGATTTCAATGAAGAAGGTGATATGCTGGCAGTTGCAGCAGTAAAAGACGGGATTCTCAATTTGTTTGCTAAACAGCGAAAAGAGAAAAGTTTTAAACAGCTGACTGCTAACTTATATGACATATCTGAGATTTCATTTACAAAAGATAATAATATCCTGTTTGTGTCCACTGCCCCGGGGAGTGAAATACTCAACATGAGATTTGCACTTTTTAATGCGGCTCGGGGAGTGTTTTATTTTGATATAGAACACAATAAAATTACCAGAATAACTCCTGTTGATTACCAGATAAATTATTCGCAACCTATCCATTTGGGTGATAATTTCATTTCTTTTATTTCTGATGTTGGAGGTATTCATAACAGTTATTTAGTTGAATTTAAAGGACAAACACTGCAATACAAGGATTTTAAACAATTGACCAATTACAGTCGCAGTATTTTGTTTCAATCTGCTTCAATTGAAAATTCAAAGATTGCAGAACTTGTTTATATCAGAGGGAAATACAGGATTTATTTGTCAAACTATAGTCTTGATGAAATGGCAAATACAAACTATGCTACTTTTACTCAACAAACCCAATATCGAAAGGAAGTGAGTGCAAATAAAGACTATCTTTTAGAGCAAACATATTTAGCCCCTATTGTTGAGATTCCTGCTGATTCGACCCAGCGCTCAACTACATTAGAAGATAGTGTGTCTATATTACAATCTTCATTTCAAACGTATTTTCCTATTATTGATTATAAAACTCCGGACAAGCCTATAAAACAACCAAAAGCGAGTCTTGATTTTGGCAATGAAGTAAATCCATTGGTGCATGTTGATTATTTCTTGTTACGGTTTTTAGATAATTCTATCATTGGAGATTACTATTTTCAAGGAGGTATTAATGAACGTATTTTTCATTCTACATTGTTCAGCCCGCATATTACATTTTCGCTGAGTGATATGTTTAACAATCATACAATACAAGCCGGGGTGCGAATCATGGGGACTTTGGATGGCTCAGATTATTATTTTAAATATAAGAATCGAATAGGACGTTTGAATAAAGAAGTGTTCTTTAACAGACGTTCTCGGTATTTTGATGCAAATGCTTTGTATCAGCGAAATATATTTACTCAAGGAGGTGTAGGTATAGAATATCCTTTTAGCGATCGTGCCAGAATAGAAGCACAAGTGCTATACAGAACTGATATTCATGCAAATTTAGCGGTGGACAGTGAATCTTTATTTCATCAAGATCCTAAACAGAGTTTGATAGGAACTAAATTGGGCTATGTTTTTGACAATACGGTTTCAACCGGACTCAATATGTTGCAAGGAACACGAATCAATGCATTTGTGAGTCCTTATTTTGTGTTGAATAGAAAAGGCGCAAATATTATGATGGGTTTAGATTTTAGAAATTATACAAAGATTGACAGACAGCTGATTTGGGCGAACCGTTTTGTTGCTAACACTTCTATTGGTGCGCTCAAAACTGCCTATTTTCTTGGCGGTCCGGAAAACTGGTATTATAGGACTTTTGAAGGCAATGTAGGGTCTTTGCGCAATAAGGAATATATACTCCAAACGATTGGTGCACCTATAAGAGGCTTCCCGTTAAATGCACGTTCAGGTACTTCTTATATGGTGATTAATTCTGAATTAAGATTGCCTGTTTTTGCATATCTCACTCAAAAACCAATTAGGGCGGAATGGATAAGGAGTTTTATGCTTGTTGCTTTTGCCGACATGGGTGCAGCTTGGATGGGTAGTAATCCATACAGTAGCCTGAATCCTTATAATACAATCGTTTATAATCAACCGGATATGGATATGTCTGTTACCTCTAACCGCAATCCATTTATCTTGGGAACCGGATTTGGAGCCCGCATTAAACTTGATTCTTATTATTTTAAATATGATGTAGCATGGGGAATGATGGCTGATGTGCCTACCAGAGTTTTTCAGCATATTTCTCTTGGACTTGATTTTTGATTTGTGATGAACCTGAATGTGAAACCCGCAATTCTTTCTTTTATTGATTGGTATAAACCTGCATATAAAGCCGGAGGTCCTGTGAGGTCAATGGTGAACCTTGCCGAACTATTACAAGATGATGTTGCATTGTATGTTGTATGTGGAGATAGAGAAATTGATGGACATAAACTCAATGTAGAATTGAATAGTTGGATACATCAAGATACAAATGAACAGGTGTCGTATTGCAAAAAACCTACGTTAGCATTGATTAAAGAATGGGTAAAACAACATCCTAACGGGGTGTTTCATATCAATGGGATTTATTCAGCAAGGTTTTCAATATTGCCGTTATTTCTCTTGAAAACTTTTTTCCCAAACAAGCGTATAGTGGTGTCTCCCCGTGGCATGCTCAATGAAGGAGCTTTGCAAATTAAGCCTTTTAAGAAAAATGCATTCATTGCATTTGCAAGAGGTTTGGGACTTTTCAATAATGTAATTTGGCATACAACTTCGGAGGAGGAGGAACAAAGAATTCGAAAATTTTTCCCAACTGTGAAGCAAATGAAGGTCTTGTCTAATATTCCGATAGCACCTGTAAAGCCTGCAATGCAATGTGAGAAAAATGCCGGTTCCTTGCAAATGTTCGCAGTAACTAGAATTGTGCCTATTAAAAAGCTGGAAACTATTTTGAATGCACTCAAGCGGTACCCGGTACCGGGCAATATTACGTTTGATGTCTTTGGTCCAATAGAAGATCAACGCTATGCTGAAATACTGACTCAATTAGCAACTGAAATACCCAATTTAACCTTTCATTTTAAAGGCGCTGTTGAGCCAAATAAACTTTCTGAATTAAGTACCCATTATCATTTGTTTTGTTTGCCTTCTTCCAATGAAAATTTTGGACATTCCATCTATGAAGCGTTTGCCAATGCCTGCCCCGTGTTGATTTCAGATCAAACACCTTGGAAAAATCTTCAAAATGAAAAAGCCGGATTTGAACTTGCATTAAACAATTTGAAAGGTTTTAGTGATAGAATGACAATGTTTTCAGCAATGACAACAGATGAACTTGAGCAATGGAGGCAAGGCGCATTTGTATTTGCGCAAAAACATTATAACAAAGAGAAATGGATTGCATCATATTTAACTTTATTTGTACCCAATGAATAAAAGCAGCTTAAATATCTTGATAACCGGAGGCGGAGCTCCGGGTGCAGAGGGGATTATACGTTGCTTGCGTGAGATTCCACATGTTCATATAACCGCTTGTGATAAAAATTCGGAAGCTTATGGAAAATACTTGGCGGATGCATTCTTTGTTATTCCCGATGCAGACGAAAGTACTTTCATTCAATCCGTTTTGAGTATTTGTAAGGAAATGCAGATTCAGATTGTATTACCTTTGGTAACAAGAGAACTGATTTATTTTAGCCGAGCTTTAAGTCTTTTTGAAAATGAGTCAGTAAAAGTTCTTGTTTCGAATCTGACTTCGCTAACAATTGCGAACGACAAGGGTTTGCTGTATCAAACCCTTTCAGAAAACGGTATGGTGTCACCTGATTTTAAACGGGTGAAAGATTTTCAAGCAATGAAAACCGCAATCATGCAGTTTGGGTATCCTGATAAAAAAGTGATTGTGAAACCCTGTGTCAGCAATGGATTGCGAGGGTTTAGAATCCTCGACTCCAATATTGATGAATTGGATTTGATGTTGCATTATAAACCTGATGCTCGTTATATTAGCTTGCAACGTTTGGAAGATATTTTTGCACATAATGCTATACCGGATTATCTTGTCAGTGAATATCTGCCTGGTGAAGAATTTACAATTGATGTTCTAGCACAAAATGGCAAAGTGCTTCAAATAATTCCCAGACTGAGACTTGAAACAAGAGGCGGAATTAGCACTAGAGGTGAAATGATTAAACATGCTGAAATTATACATTATGTTACTCAAATCATTGAACTGCTCAACCTCAGTTGGTTGGTTGGTGTTCAGGTGAAAAAAGCCGTTGATGGCATTTTCAAAATATTGGAAATTAATCCAAGAGTACAAGGAACCACTGTGGCTTGTTTGGGTGCAGGTATAAATTTCCCGAGATTGGCGGTAGAGTTGGCTCTGTATGGTGCTTTTGAATACAAAGAGCCTCAATGGGGTACAAAATTCTTTAGACATTGGAATGAAGTCTATTACTGATTTTTTCGTCAGTTGTGGATTAATCGTGTTGTTTGGACTTTGCTTGAGATGTAATCTTGCATTGTGAAAATTCTATGAAAAAGGTTGTTTTCCTATCTGTATTGTTTGTTGTAGTATTTATGTTCCTACTCTTGTTTGCATGCGGACAATTCAGACAAGTACCTGTGAACCCTACATCAATACCGGATGTAAATACAGATTCTTCTGTCATTTCCATAGTGTCACAGGATTTAGAAGAAGTTACACAGGATACAGTGATGGATAATACCACAAATTACCCTGCACATAATCCATATTCATATTACTATTCTACTTTATCTGACTCTTTACTTTTGCATGTAGGAAGTGGAATTCCGTATGATTCTGATTCAAGTGACGATTTTCTGATTTTTAGATCTCAATACGCGATTTCGTATAATCCGCGTAAAGGTGTGCCTAATTGGGCAAGTTGGTATCTGGATTCAACTTGGTTTGGTCCTGTGAGTAGATTTAAAGGTAATTTTTTGACTGATTTTTCTTTGCCTGATTCGGTATATAAGGTTACACATAAGTATTACACAAATACCGGTTTTGATAGGGGGCATTTGGTACAAAGTCATCAACGAACCAGGAATTATGAAGATAATAAATCGACTTTTTACATGACCAATGTTTTTCCGCAGACACCGGATTTGAACAGAGGTGTTTCGTTAAAGTTTGAAAATTTCTGTGAAACCTTATGTAAAGACAGTGGATATCGCCTTTTTATCATTGCCGGAGGTGTTTATCACCAAAATCTCACATTGAAAGATTCCGGTTTAGTTGCTATTCCTGATTCCTGTTATAAAATTGTACTTGTTACTTCAAATGTGAACAAAACGATTGATTCAACTGCTCATGTCTATGCTGTGATGATGCCAAATATTGATGGTGTCAGAAATGACGATTGGAAACAGTATCAAACAACTGTTAAACAAATTGAGAACAGTACAGGGTACAATTTCTTTGACCGCTTGTCAACGGAATTGCAATCTTTTCTTGAAGGAGAGTGATTTGGAGAAATATTTACCTTTTAAAGGTTGATTCATAGATGGTAAATAATTTTTATTTTCGTGCACTTCTATAATAAAACATAATGCAGACAGTAGATCAATTCAATTTTAACAACGAAAAAGTTTTAATGCGTGTGGATTTTAATGTTCCACTCAACGATAATATGGATATAGTGGATGATTCGCGTATAAGAGCGGCTGTTCCTACTATTCAAAAGGTGTTGCACGATGGTGGAGCACTGATTTTAATGTCTCATCTTGGGCGACCCAAAGAAGGTACCGAGGATAGATTTTCATTAAAACATCTAATAGCTCGGATTGCAGAATTGACGGGGGCTAAAGTGTTATTTGCCAATGACTGTATTGGTGCAGAAGCAATTCAGAAGGCAGAGGAGTTGCAAGCAGGGGGAATTCTATTGCTTGAAAATCTGCGTTTTCACAAGGCAGAAACAAAAGGAGATATTGATTTTGCACATAAGTTAGCACAATTAGGGACATTTTATGTCAATGATGCTTTCGGAACAGCACATCGTGCGCACGCTTCTACCGCAATTATTGCACAATTTTTTTCTCACAAAAAATGCTTTGGTTTTTTAATGGCAAATGAAATCTCCAATGCACAAAAAGTATTGTCAAATCCTCAGAAGCCTTTTACTGCAATAGTTGGAGGAGCTAAGGTGTCAGATAAGTTGCTCATCATTGAAAATTTAATGAATCTGGCGCAAAATATTTTAATAGGAGGAGGAATGGCATTTACATTTGCCAAAGCACAAGGTGGCAAAATAGGCAATTCGCTGTGTGAAGATGACAGGATTGACCTTTGCAAAGAATTGATTCACAAAGCAAAATCAAAAGGAGTGAATCTTGTTTTACCTGTGGATAGCATAGTTGCAGATAAATTTGCGCCTGATGCTAACTCTGCACAGGCTTCCAATGACAATATTCCGGACGGTTGGATGGGATTAGATATTGGTGAAAAGAGTATGCTTGAGTTCTGCTCCATTATTGAAAAGTCTAAGACTGTTTTATGGAACGGACCGATGGGCGTGTTTGAGATGGATAAATTTAGCAAAGGCACTCAGAAAGTTGCAGAGGCGTTAGCGACTGCCACAAAACAAGGTGCTTTTACATTGATTGGAGGCGGAGATAGTGCTGCGGCAATTCACAAATTCGGATTGGCAAATCAGGTGAGCTATGTAAGTACCGGTGGTGGGGCATTATTGGAATATTTTGAAGGTAAAGAACTACCTGGTATTGTTGCTATTGAAGGAAGTTCTTCAATTAATGCGTAATATATTTTGATTTTGACACCGGCTATAACACTTGGATTTCCTGATTCTTCATGGAAGGAATATCGTTTGATTGATTGTGGAAATAAGTGCAAAATTGAGCAATTTGGTCAATATATACTGATTCGTCCTGAGCCTCAAGCCATTTGGAAACCTCAATTAGATATGGCAGTTTGGTACAAAATGGCACATGCTGAATTTGTACGTAAACCTGATTTTAAACAAAATCAATTGAAGGAGCATGAAATAGAAGGTGGATGGAAGATACTAAAAAAAATGTCTGAGAACTGGACTATGAACGTTACATCCGGGCAAAACAAGATTAAGATTCAACTACGAATGACCGGGTTCGGGCATGTTGGAGTTTTTCCTGAACAAAGTGCAAATTGGGATTTTTTGACTAATCAAATTCAGAAAGGACAAAAGGTACTTAATTTATTTGCATACACAGGAGTTGCTTCTGTTGCAGCATCTATGGCAGGAGGCTTGGTTACACATATTGATTCAGTTAAAAATGTTGTGAATTGGGGGCGCGAGAATGCCGAAAGTAACAACATTAATAATATCCGATGGATAATAGAAGATGCCTTTAAGTTTGCTGCTCGCGAAGTAAGCAGAGGGAGTAAATACGATTGTATAGTGTTGGATCCGCCTGCTTATGGAAGAGGTCCAAAAGGGGAGAAGTGGATTTTAGAAGAAAAGTTAGACGAACTGATGACAATGGTCAAGGCTATATTAACACCACACGGAAAATTGATTTTAAACCTTTATTCATTAGGATACTCACCATTGTTGTGCTTTAGTATGTTATTGACACATTTTCCCAAAAGAAAGATTGAAGTTGGAGAGTTGTGTATTCAGTCAGAAAGCGGTCAATTCTTACCTTTGAGTGTATATGGACGGTTGGTGTAGGCGTTGAAATAGTAATAAGGTCAACAAATGAGCAGTCAATAAAGATAATTGCTGCAAAACAAAAGGATATTCACCAAGTGCTTATTTAAGCACCGGCTGCACGTTGTTCAAAACCCCTATCTGTTATACGTTGCGGTTTCTGAACTCCTTTTCGTTCTTTGTTGATCGGTTGTATTTCAGGTTTGTATGCCATAATACTATTGAATTTATTTTTGATAACTCAAATTGTGTACCAGTTTACTTTCTCAAAAGACACAAATCTTTTTGAATTAGTTGCTTCCATTTGTTAATTATTTTTAAACATTCGTTTACTTATACGTACATTGCTCAAATGCAATGGTTTAATACTGTTTAAACTCCTGCGTAATCCTTTTTATTGTTTGTTCTTTTGGAGTAAAATTGAAATTTATCTGGTTTATTACTTTGTCTGCATAATAATAATATTTGCTCATTGAATTTGTAATTGTCTCAGGGGTTACAAATTCCGTTCGTAATCCTATTTTGGCGAATACATTTAAAAATAAAACTGCCAATTTTCCCATCCATCTTTTTACTTCAAATTTTGGTGGTTTTTTGCCCATTGCTTCAGCAATTGAAAAGAACAATTCTTTGTAGGAAATATTAAATCCAACCAACACGAATCTCTCTCCCTTGATATCACTTTCCCCCAACTGAATGCTAGCTTTTGCTACATCAATAATGTCAACATATCCGTTCACACCTTGGGTGTAAAATGAGAAACCCTTTGCGATTTTCTTGAACAAAGACGCAGAGCCTCTGTCAGGGTTGCCAAATCCAAGAATAAATCCCGGATTTACGACCACTACCTCTAATCCTTCTTCTTGTCCTCTCCACACTTCAAGTTCGCCCAAGAATTTACTCTTTGCGTAGTTAGAATTGAGTTTTGAATCTTCCCATTCAGCGGTTTCATCTATCTGTTCGTTGTTCTTTTTTCTGGATAATGCTGCAATGGAACTGATATAGCAGAGTTTCCTGACCTTGGTACTAAGACACACATTGACTAAATTAGCCGTTCCTGTTACATTTGTATGAAAGAGATTTTCTGCTTCATCTTTTTTAAATGTTACAACAGCTGCACAATGATAAACAAGTTCAACTCCTTGAAGCGCATGTTCGAGACTATGGATGTCTCCCAAATCGCCTTCAACCCATTCAAGTTGTTCGGCAATCACTTTGTCTGATAATCCACAACTCTTGGCAATACGGTGAAACCAAACGGTAGATGTTTGTTTACGTTTCAATGCACGCACTTTGTGTCCTTGTGATAGTAGATGGCAGGTGATGTAACTGCCCACCATCCCCGTTGCTCCTGTAACTAAACGCATTGTTGAAAATATTCTGTTTTTGTGTGCTGCAAATTGAAGAATATTGGACACAAATAAACCCAATGATAGAGAATTTTTTTCAACCACTTTCAACGAAGTTTCCCAAAACAAGTAAAACGCTTGGTAGTATTGGTGCTTCAGTTGCTAAATCGGAGGACATAGCTGACGATGCAGTCGTTATCTTTTCAATCGGAGATGAATTTGTTGAAGTCAGAAAGTCATTTTATCAACTCGGAAATCATTTTACTAATACAGTTATTGTTGATTTAGGGATGTTTAGAAGCACTACTTCACACAAGAATAATCAAGCCGGGCTGAAAGAAGTCTTATATTACCTATATGAAAAACGAGCTAAAGTGTTAATTCTGAGTTCAGATTCCAATGTTGCATTGGCGCAATGGCAAGTTGAAAGAGAGTTTCAAACTCCCGTTGATGCAGCAATGGTTGTGCGTTCTTTTGATTCTCCTTGTGCGGATTATTTATTTGAATACTGGAAACAGCAAGATGAAAAAGACCATTTGTTTCATTTGTCTATCATTGGTTTTCAATCATATTTTAATACAATGACCAGTTATGATGAATTGAACCAAGTGTTTTATGATAATATGAGATTAGGTGAGTTTAGGGCAAATCCACATGCGGTAGAAACGCTGTTGAGAGAATCCGATTTTGCTTGTTTTGATTTAAATTCGCTTAAATTTTCAGACTTTACAGCGCAAACAAATCCTTGTCCAAATGGGTTTTATAGCGAAGAAGCATGTTTAATTAGTCGTTATGCAGGCATATCTAACAAATTGAATACATTTTCGTTGTTAGAATCCAACCCCAAGCAACTTAAAGGTACAAATGCTGCTTTATTGGCTCAAATGATGTGGTATTTTGTAGATGGCGTGGAAAATAGATATCATGATATCCCTGATCCTAAAAACACGAACTTTCATTTAATTCACTGCCCATTGGAAAATTCCCCCATTCCTGAAATTCTGTTTATTAGGAGCTTGGTTAGCAATAGGTTATGGATGCAAGTTCCTTTAGGTAAAAATGCACGTTGGACAGGTTGTACAGAGGAAGAATTTTCCATCGCTTCGCAGGGTGAAATACCTGAAAAGTGGTTTAGAGCGATTGGTTTCTAAACAAAATGCTTCTATTTGATTAAATATTTCTATCTTTGCTCACTAAAAATTAATTTAATATTATGAAACACACATTAACACTGATGGTAATGGCTATGGTTGTAGCCTTTACAGCTTGCAAAAAAGATAAAAAGGACAATAACTCAGGAGGCGGTACAACAGTTACTGCACAACTTGAAGGCATTACCTGGAAATTGACCAATCCCGAAGATTTGTTTGGAGGCGAATTGGATACAACAGGTGGTGCTTCTGTTACGATTAACATGACGCTTACTTTTAAAAAATTTAATACCGGTGCAGACTCTGTTTACACATATACTTCTTTTACTATTACTATGCCCGGGTTGCCTCCAATGAATGATGAAGAGACAACCGTTGGTACTTATGTTAAGGATGGAAATAAACTGACTATCACTGATGAAGATGGAGAATCAGGCGAAGCAACCATTCTTGAATTAACTACAACAAAACTGAATTTAGAAGTTGAAGTAGATGATGAGGATGATAATGGCGATCCAATCACAAGAAAAGTGGTGTTAAAGTTTGTAAAATCATAATATTACAAGATGTTATTTAAGCCGCCTTATGAATTAAGGCGGCTTTTTTTTGCCCATATTTATTGAAGATAGCCATATTTTCTTCACTCACTATTGTTAAATTCGCAGCCTTATGGAGAGCAAGCATTACAGTCCGGCAGAAGTAGAAAGCAAGTGGTATGCCTATTGGTTGGAAAAAGAATATTTTAAATCTGTGCCCGATGACCGAGAGCCTTATACTATTGTGATACCCCCACCAAATGTTACCGGAGTGCTTCACATGGGTCACATGTTGAATAACACTATTCAGGATGTTTTGATTAGGAAAGCCAGAATGGAAGGTAAAAATGCTTGTTGGGTTCCAGGCACTGACCATGCATCTATTGCAACAGAGGCAAAGGTTGTGAATATGCTCAAAGAACGAGGAGTGTCGAAACAAGATATTTCCAGAGAAGAATTTTTAAAACATGCTTGGGAATGGAAAGAAAAATATGGCGGTATTATCCTTGAACAGCTTAAAAAATTAGGAGCCAGTTGCGATTGGAGTCGTAGTAGATTTACAATGGAGGATGAACTTAGCAAGGCTGTAATTCATGTTTTTGTGGATTTGTATAATAAAGGACTGATTTATCGAGATACCAAGATGGTGAATTGGGATCCCGAAGGAAAAACTACCTTGAGTGACGAGGAAGTTATTTATAAGGAAAATAATGCGGCACTTTATTATATCCGTTATCAAATTGCCGATACACAAGATGCTGTAGTCATTGCAACAACCAGACCTGAAACATTGTTGGGCGATACTGCAGTGTGTGTAAATCCTGAAGATAAGCGTTACCAGCACTTAATTGGTAAGAAATTGATAGTGCCACTTACAAATAGAACAGTACCACTTATTGCAGATGAATATGTTGATTTAGAATTTGGTACAGGTTGTTTAAAGGTTACACCTGCGCACGATATCAATGATTATCTTTTGGGTAAGAAACACAATCTTGACAGTATTGAAGTCTTGGATGAGAGTGGTAGAATCAAATATGAGGGATTACCTTATCATGGTTTGGACAGATTTGAAGCCCGAAAGGAAGTAATAAAAGAGTTAAAAACACAAGGTTTATTAGTTGAAACAAAAAACATTGTCAATAGTATTGGGCATAGCGAAAGAACCGGTTCTGTTATTGAGCCGCGAATCAGTACTCAGTGGTTTTTGGACATGCAACAGTTTATGCAACGAAATCCGCAAGTATTAGATGATATCTTGAATAATGAAATTGCATTTTTCCCTGAAAAGTTCAAAAACACTTACCGCCATTGGATTGAAAATATTAAGGATTGGAATATCAGCCGTCAATTGTGGTGGGGACACAGAATTCCTGCTTGGTATGATGATGAAGGCAATTTTGTCGTTGCGGAAACAGAACAAGATGCTCAAAAATCTTATTTAGATAAATTTGGCAAAAGTGCTGTATTGAAACAAGACGAAGATGTGTTGGATACTTGGTTTTCTTCTTGGTTGTGGCCCATCTCTGTCTTTAATGGTTTTGAGCCAAACAGCAAGGATTTTGAATATTACTATCCTACAAATGACTTAGTTACCGGACCGGATATTATCTTCTTTTGGGTAGCAAGGATGGTAATGGCAGGATATGAATTTAAAGGAAAGAAACCTTTCCATAATGTATATTTTACAGGGATTGTACGCGATAAATTAAGACGTAAAATGTCTAAGTCCTTAGGGAATAGCCCAGACCCTTTAGAACTCATTCAGCAATACGGTGCTGACGGAACACGTATTGGGATTTTGCTTTCTGCCCCTGCCGGTAATGATGTGCTATTTGATGAAAGTCTTGTGGAACAAGGTAGAAATTTCTGTAATAAAGTATGGAATGCTTTCAAATTGGTGGACTCTTGGGAACTATCTGATTCAGTTTCGCAAGCAGTGAAAGATTCAAACCGTATAGCAAAGGAATGGTTTGAAGCGAATTATCAAAATGCCGTTGCTGAGACTCATCAAGCATTTGAACAATACAGACTTTCTGATGCACTCATGACTTTGTACAAGTTGACTTGGGATGATTTCTGTTCGCAGTATTTAGAAATGATTAAACCTAAGTATGGGGAAGGAGTGGATGCTGAAACGAAAAACAATACCCTTGTGTTGTTTAGTAATATTCTCAAATTGTTACATCCTTTCATGCCTTTTATTACGGAAGAGTTGTATCATGCGCTGAATAATGGAGCACCGCCAACAGATATCATTGTCAGCGAATACCCTCAATCTGAGAAAATAACCAAGGTTATAGACAACAGACCTTTGCAACTTATTACTGAAATTAGGAATTTGAGAAACAGTAAGGGGATAGCTGCCAAAGAACCACTGAATATTTTTATCCATGCTGACAATGTTGCGGTATATCAAGAGTTTGCGCTTATTATCCAGAAGCTTGCCGGAGTGAGCCAAATCAATTATAAGGATTCTTTCCCTGCTCAAGCAGTTGTGTTTTTAGTCAATAAAGATGAAGTTGCTGTGTCAATGGATGGAATTCTTGATGTTCAAGAAGAAATGAAGAATTTGCAAAAAGAGATAGATTATTTGCAAGGTTTCCTCAAATCTGTTCAGGCTAAACTTTCCAACGAACGCTTTGTGGCTAATGCTAAAGCAGATATTGTTGAAAGAGAGAGGCAGAAACAAGCAGACGCTGAAAGTAAATTGCAAAGTCTTGCAGAGGCATTGCAGAAGTTTAAGCAATAGTACTCTCAATACTGAGAATACTTAGTCCACTTTTGTAATTCTGTAAGGTTGATTGTGCACCCAAATCCAATAGATACCGGGAGCTAATACGCTCAAGTTGATAGTGGATTGATACGATTGATTTAAAGATTGTTGGAATACCACCTTGCCATACATATCGCTTATCCTAATGTCTGCAAGAGGAGAGGTTCCGACAATAGTGAGTTCGTGTATAATTGGGTTAGGAAAAATAGAAACAGCCGTAGCTGTATTTAAAGTTGAGATCCCTAAAGAGCCTGTGGTGTCTTCATTTTCTAATTCAATCAATGCATTGGTAAATGCAGTGTCTGAGTTTCCGCATTGATCTAAAGCGATTAAACGAATGGTGTAATTGCCACTTTTGTTGTATATGTATGTCGGTTCTTTTTGCATACTTGTGTCATTGTTGCCAAAGTCCCAAAGAAATGTGGAGGCATTTGTTGAACCGTTAATAAAAGTAAGGCTTGAATCAAGTTGCATGAAAGAGAAAAGTGCATTCGGTTTAAGTTGAAATCTGTACCAATAATCAAGGCTATCATAAGCAACCTCAGCGGCAACAGCTTTGATTGTAGCTGCTTGATCAGGAGTTAATCCCGAATTGAAGTCAGAGTTTACTGGGTTTTTCTTGAACATGAAGCTGTAAAAAGTACAAGCACCTGCAAATGAGCCGGCAACACTTGGATGGCTCTCGTCTCCTGAATACAATTCAATTCCGGGATGATGTAAGCGAAGTGCTCTCCACACTTTTGCAACCGGTGAAATTACGCCATTTGTCATTGCTGCCATATTGCTATATCGCAATTGTAACAGATTATCCATGCCTTCATATGTGCAAATGGGCGGAAAATAAGGACAGTTGCCCGCATCGCCATTCTTTCTGCCCCAAGTCATATAAAACAACGTTTGAGCACAAGGATTTGAAACATGTATTAAACTATCTAAATAGATAGCATAAGGATAAACCGATTGACTTACTTCGTCATCAGAAAATGCAGGTAGTTGGCTCTGTTCTTGTAATATTACAAAATCCCATCCACCCTGCGCAATTAGGTTAAGACTTGTTGAATTGGTTGAATGTCCCCACAGGGTCTGACCTCCTGGAGTGTTGGAACTATATATTAATGTGTCGCCATTCGTGCTTGCTAAATTAGCTATGAGTGCCGGTAAATTATTGACTTGGGTGTAACTATTGCCCAAAAATAAAGCTCGGATTGTCTTTGCATGGCTTGGAATAACAGAAAGAAGGAGCAGTGTAATTGCTAAAAAAAAATGCTTGTTGTAATTCATAACTCTGACTAAAGATATAATTAGCAGTGTTTTAGTTGCCTCTTGTTTGTATGTTCTCGGTAAGCCATAGTTATTCATCTATCAAAAGGGTTCTTATTTCCCCTTCATCAGTTTGCCGATTTCGGCTTCTAATTCTTCTTTATATTTTTCAAAAAGAATTCCTGTTGCGGGTCCATTAAAGCCGGTGTGTATTTCTTTGATTTTCCCTTTCTTGTCAATCAAGAATGAGCTTGGATAAATTCCTGAGAAATCTATCATCGGAAACTTACTGTTCACATTGTCTTTGCTGACTTTCCCGCCAATCAAAAACTGTGTTTTTATTTGTTTTCTGTTTTTAAATCCTTGCACACGTCTTTGTTGCTCTGCTTCGCTGTCAGCATACTCAAAAGCAACTGCGATAATTTGGAGGTTCGGAAATTTTTGTTGCAATAGCTGAAAATAGTCTATTTCATCCACACAATTGGGACACCAAGTACCAAATATGGTAACAATGGTAACTTTGTCTTTGGTGAGATTGCTAAAGTTCTGCAATTCACCGTTTTCATCTTTCAAATTCAGATTGAACTGCAAGTTGTTTTTCTTTTTTGTAATCATGTCCAAAGCAGGCAATTCAAACTTTGCATCTCTTTCTGCAACAAACTTGGTAGTACTGGAGTTGGTGGTCAGCATGTTGCCTATAAGTCGCCCTTGTTCTAATGTACCTGAGATTTGAAAAATAGAGTTACCCATAAATGTACTCACATAAAATTTATTATCATGCACCTCTCCTTCTAAATACCTGTAATCTCCAGACTTGGTGCGCATAGTTCCGGTGAGTTTGTTGTTGTTCTGTTCAAATTGAAAGATGGCATTATAAGAACGGTCAGGGAGTTGCACTGTTACTTTCCATTTTCCTGCAAAATCTTGGCTTGTATTCTGAGTACTGCTCTTGCTTGCCGGTAATTTTGATGCAATGAATTCACGTTTTCTTGCTATCGTACTTTCATGATTAATCCAATATCCGTTGAGCACATCGCTGTTGAGGTTTGTGAACACAATTTCAGCATTGTAATTGATAAAATGAAAATATGCAGAATCATGTTGAACAGAAAATGGAGTTAATTCAATGGTTTCTTGTGCATTAATAATCTGCAAAACCTTTTGATTAGACTTTTCAATAAAAGCTATTCTGAAAGGCAGCCAATCTCCCGCATCATTTTGGATAGACAGTTCATAGTTTCCAAGTGGTTGAGACATGGCAACGATAGGAGAGAGGAGTATGAGCAACAGTATTTTTCTCATTTACATTCAAATCTAATTCGTGCAAAGTTGCACAATGTGTGAAAACCAACCTACTACTTTAATCTGATTATCGCTGAAAAGCATCATATTTTCAATAATATGCTCATGATACACAGGAAAGGAATGTAAAGGTCGCACTATCTCATTATGCTAACACTCCAAATTTCCCATTATTGAAATCATCAATTGCTTCAATAATTTCATTTCTTGTATTCATTACAAAAGGACCATGAGCCGCAATAGGCTCGCGTAGTGGTTTGCCGGCTAAAATCAATACAACGGCATCCTCTAATGCTTCAATTTCAAAAGAATCTTCGTCTGTGTCAAACAAAACAAAGTGATCAGTAGGGGCTGTTTCAGTACCGTTTACAAGAATACTTCCTTCAATAACCAAAGCAGCTGTTGTATAAAAGTTTGGAAAAGTAAAGGTTGCTTTACCTCCTTTTTTCAATTTTGCATTTTGCAATTCAACAGGAGAAAAGGTTTGGGCAGCACCCTCAGTCCCTTGATAGTTGCCGGCAATAACCTCGATTGTTCCTGCATTATTAGGCAATACAAATTGTTTGATTTGTTCTTTTGCAATGCTTTGGTATTTTGGAGCTTGTTTTTTATTTTCGGCAGATAAGTTTACCCAGAGTTGCACCATTTGGAATTCTCCGCCTTGTTTGCTGAATCCTTCTTCATGAAATTCTTTATGTAAAATGCCCGAGCCGGCAGTCATCCATTGCACATCACCTTCTCCGATAATACCACCGCCACCGCTGTTGTCATTGTGTCTTATTTTGCCTTTATAGGCAATTGTAACTGTCTCAAAACCTTTGTGAGGGTGAGTGCCAACCCCTTTAGGAGTTTCAGAAGGAGGGAAGTAGAATTTTGAATTGTAATCCAAAACCAAAAACGGATCCATGCGTTGCATATCCAATCTGAATCCTCCCGGAATAAAATTGTGAACTCTAAATCCGTCACCTACATAATGAGGTGCAGGAGGAGATACTATGATTTCTATACTTCTATGTTTCATATTGCTAAGTTTTTTTTTTGACAAAGGCGCGATGAAACGCACCACGCCTTTGAAAAGTGTAAGTGGAAAATGATTATTTGTTTTTAATGATTTCTGCGTCAATATTGATTTTGACATCATCGCTTACAACAAGTCCGCCCGCTTCTAAAACAGCATTCCAATTTAAGCCAAACTCTTGTCTGTTAATTGTTCCGCTAATAGTGAACCCTGCTCTTTCGTTGCCGTAAGGATCGTTTACGATACCTCCGAATTCTGCATCAAGGGTAACTTCTTTGCTGATGCCTCTGATTGTTAAATTACCAATGATTTGAAATTGATCTTCATTGATTTTGTTAACTCGGGTACTCTCAAAATGTAAGTGTGTGTGGGTTTCTGCATCAAAGAAATCAGAGCTCTTAAGGTGTCCGTCTCTTTGTTCGTTATTTGTAAAAACTGAAGCAGCTTCAATATCGACTTTTACTTGTGCTGTAGCAAAGTCATTGCCTTGCGTTGTTATATCAACATTGAAATTCTGAAACTTACCTTTTACATTGCTCACTACCATGTGACGAACTTTAAATCCGATTTCACTGTGTGCCGGGTCAATTGACCATTTTGATTGAATTGCTGTGTTACTCATAATGATTATAATTTTGTTTTAATTTCTTGGTGCAAAGTTAGACAAGCACAAATTGGCAGACATTGATGTATGTTAAGAAATTAAATAAGAGTACGATGAGTTGCCATTTCTTTTCTTACACGACTCAGACTTTCGGCTGTAATTCCTAAATAGGAAGCAATCATCCATTGCGGAACACGTTGAGTCAAATCGGGATATAGTCTCAAAAATTCAATATATCTGTCTTGAGCGTTTGCACCAATCAACATATTTACTCTGTCTTGCAAATGTCTGATGTGGTTTTGCAGTAGATAATCATTATAAGTTCTAAATTCGGGACTAATGTTGTTTGCATCTTCAAAATATTGAGGGTCAAGCACGCTTAATACAGAATCTTCGATGGCGTCAATAAAGTACTCAGACTTTTGTCCGAAATAGATGCTGCTTCTATCGCTTACAAACCAGTCTTCGGGCGCAAATTGAATAATATGCTCTTTGCCTTTTCCATCTATGGAATACATGCGCAACAATCCTGATTCTACAAAGAAAGTGTGTTTACATAGTTCATCTTTCATCAGCAATATTTTCCCTTTTTTTACAGTCCTATTGCTCAAACAACCTGAACATAATTTTTCTAAATGTTCTGGTCGTACTAATGCTTTATCGCGTAGATAATCATGAAAGCGGCTCATTGGACAGAAGAATTAAATTAGATTATTGAAGTTATAAAATTAAACCGGTATATCTTTAGGATTTAGACTGTTTTCATCCACTAAAAGCTTGATAAAATCATCGAGTGTATGTTCGTTGTCTTTTGTAGTGTTTGCATCTTTTATTGCTTCTTGTCCTGCTCTCACTAAGCTTTGAATATTTTTTTGAGAAGCATCGCTCATGTCAGAATTATATATTGTAGTAGCTCCTTCACCTAATCCACGTAGATTTTTTGGCACATCTACTCTTTTATAGTTTTTATTATTTCCGTCAGTTAATGTGTCAAACATCAGCCCTACTTGGTAATTCACAGTATCTAATCCGCCATCCATCATGATGTCGGGTATAGTCTTAGCCCAGTTTAAAGCTCCCCAATTACCTGCTTTTTGATAGTTTTTCAGGTCTAAATTCTGAGATCCGGTTCCAATGGATAAAATCATCATATCTTTTGCACTGGGTCTGTTTAGTCCAAGATTCTCAAAATTAGTTGAACGGGCTTCGGCATAGGCGCACATTGTTGGATTGTTTGCAAAAACTCCTCCGTCAATATTGACCATTTCCGAATTGTTTCCAAAATTACGAATAATGGCGGGAGGAAAATAGGTCGGAGCCGCTGAAGTAGATCGTGCCACATCGCGAACCATGAATTTTCTTTCTTTTCTGTCAATTTCCTTTTGTTCTCTACTGTTAAAGAAGAAAGAGCGTTGAGTTTGCATATCATAAGTAGTGATGATTAATCTGCCGAGTAATTGATCAAACATAATATCGCCAAACTTTTCTTTAAAAATTGCTTCAATATTATCAGGTGTAAACTGTGTAGCATTCACTAATTGTCTCAACCCAAACCAATTATTCTTTTTAGATTGGTTAAAAATAGCATCTCCTTTTTCGACATACAATTTCAGTGCTTCAGTTGCAGGATATTTAGCAGAAGGGTTGCCCGATTCAAAGCGTTTTGGGTTGGGCATCATATAGAAACAACCCAAAATTCCTCCGGTACTTGTTCCTACAATCATGTCAAAGTAATCAGCGATACGCGCATTGGGGTTGTTGCTGTATTCAATCAATTTCTGTTCTACATATTGCAAAACAGAGGCAGGGATTATTCCTCTAATGCCACCGCCATCAAGGCTTAAAATGCGTACTTTTTTTGCCATAAATCATTTTAGTTAATTGTTAATGCAAGTGTAGTTGAATTTGCGTATTTAAACTAATGACGAGATGAGGAAGTTTGTAAAACAGAAAAGTCGCCTCAAAGGGCGACTTTCTTTATGTGGTACCAACTGGAATCGAACCAGTGACACAAGGATTTTCAGTCCTTTGCTCTACCAACTGAGCTATGGTACCGTTCAGTTTGAGAGGGTGCAAAAATAGCCTTTTCCCAAAAAGAAAAAAATCTTTATTAAAAAAGATTTAAGATTTATAAGTAACTTGATTAACAGCCTCTACAATGCTTTTCACATTTGGCAGATAAGCATCAACTAAAGTGGATGCATAAGGAAGCGGTACGTCTTTGCTGGTTACTCTCACAATAGGAGCATCTAAATAATCAAATGCTCTGCGTTGAACCATGTAGGCAACTTCACTTGAGATAGAAGCCAGTGGCCATGCCTCTTCAACAATAACTAATCTGTTTGTCTTTTTAATGGATTCAATCACGGTGTCATAGTCGATAGGTCTAACAGTACGCAAGTCTATTAACTCTACATCAATGCCGTTTTTTGCTAACTCGTTGGTTGCATCTTGGGCAACATGCATCATTTTTCCAAAAGATACTACCGTAACATCATTCCCTGTCTTGACAATATTTGCTTTTCCAATTTCGATTAAATACTCTTCTTCAGGAACGCCCCATTTCATACCATACATTTGCTCGGACTCCATGAACACAATTGGGTTGTCGTCTCTGATTGCAGACTTTAACAGACCCTTAGCGTCATAAGGATTGGAAGGAACTATTACTTTTAAACCGGCTGTGTTTGCATACCAATTCTCAAAAGCATTTGAGTGCTGTGCACCTAGCTGTCCTGCAGAAGCTGTGGGACCTCTAAAAACGATGGGACAGAAAAATTCACCTCCGCTCATGCTGTGCATTTTGGCAGCTGAGTTAATAATCTGGTCTATTGCTACCAATGAGAAATTGAACGTCATGAATTCAACTATTGGGCGTAAACCAGCCATAGAAGCACCTATTGAAATACCGGTAAAACCCAATTCTGCAATCGGTGTATCAATGACTCTTTTTGCTCCAAACTCATCCAACATCCCTTGGCTTACTTTGTATGCACCATTGTATTCTGCAACTTCTTCGCCAATAAGAAAGATACTTTCATCTCTTCTCATTTCTTCACTCATGGCTTCGCGCAAGGCTTCTCTAAATTGAATTTGTCTCATTGATGATAACTTTTTTAGCTTGCGCAAAAGTAGTAATAATTCTCTTTTAAGTCTTGCATTTTTTGAATGATGGTTTAAACAGCAGATGATTAATTGTGTTCTTTGATAATCTTAGAACTTGCTTGTTATTCACATAGGGTTATATTTTAGGTCTTGATATCAACTTTAGAGTGTACTTTTGCGTTCGTGGAAGAAAAATTTGAAAATATTGGCGTTGTTGAATCCGTGATAAACCTTTCACCATCTGTAAAACATTATACTGTTAGTGTGAATGATAAAGCGGATTTTGATTTTGAGCCCGGTCAATTTGTGATTATTTCTTTTCCGGGTATTCAACATCAGTTTCCTTATAGAAGTTATTCAATTGCATCAGCACCTATGACAAATCATTTTGATTTATGTGTTGTACTGAAAGAAGATGGAGCAGCAAGTCCCATTCTTTTTGAAAAGGCTGTAGGTGATAGTATTCGGTTTAGTGCACCGCAAGGTAAATTCGTGCTTCCTGATGAAACTGCCGGTAAAACCTTTTGCTTTATTTGCACAGGAACCGGTGTAGCACCTTTTAGAGCAATGATTCAGCATTTGATTAGCAAACAATTACCTTTTGAAAAGATTATTCTGATTTTTGGAGGTAGAAAACAAGAGGATTTGCTCTACCGTGAGGAGTTTGAATCACTTGCAAAAACTGATGCTCGCTTTGAATATTATCCTGTATTGTCTCGTGAATACTGGGATGGTTATCAAGGATATGTTCACCAAATCTATTTGAATAAACCTGCATATACAGGTCAGGCGAATATGTTGTTTTATATCTGTGGGTGGTCAGAGATGGTGCGTGAGGCTAAGAACAATCTAAAAGAGATGGGGTACTCAAGAAAAGAAATTAAGTTTGAACTCTTTGATTAAGTCGTAATGGGGTTGCGAGCTAAAATTAAGGATGCATTTCAATTTCTTAAAGTATTAGATTATCAACGAATTTCAAATGCAGTTGGTTTGTATCGTTCTTATCAAAAGGCAAAGAAAAAAGTGCCGACAGAAACGCGCTTTTTTCCTGCGGCATTGAATATTGAACCTACTACTTCTTGTAATCTCCGCTGTCCGCAGTGTCCCAGTGGACTAAGGGCTTTTACTCGCCCAACCGGTATGTTGCAATATGAACTTGCGGAGAAGGTTGTTTCAGAATTATCTCCAAACCTTTTGTTTCTTACCCTTTATTTTCAAGGAGAGCCATATTTAAACCCGGATTTTAATAAGATTGTAAGGCTTGCAGCTAACAAACGTATTTATACAATTACAAGCAGTAACGGACATTTTTTTAAAAATGATGAAATTGCGGAACAGGTTGTGAATAGCGGTCTGAATAGACTCATCATTTCAATTGATGGTGTAACTCAAGAAAGTTACGGTCATTATAGGATTGGAGGACAACTTGATAAAGTGTTAGCAGGGACTAAAGCAATTTTAGAGGCAAAAAAAAGACTACGCAAATCCACCCCTTATGTCGTATGGCAGTTTATTGTATTTAAACATAATGCCCATGAGTTGCCTGCAATCAAGAAACTTGCTAAACAATACAAAGTAGATGGCTTGCAAATAAAGACAGCCCAAGTTTATGATTTTGAGACCGGAGATGATTGGATTCCCGATGATGAGAACCTGAGCAGATACAAAAAAATAGCAGGTAAATTTGTCTTTAAAAACAGTTTATTAAATCATTGTTGGAAAATGTGGCATAGTGCGGTAGTAACTTGGGATGGGGGAGTAGTGCCATGTTGTTTTGACAAGGACGGTAAACATAATTTTGGTAATCTAAACGAAAATAGCTTTGCTGAAATTTGGCAAGGGCGCAAGTATATGGGTTTTAGACAAAAACTCTTTATTGGACGCAAAGAAATTGATATTTGCAAAAACTGTTCGGAAGGAACGAAGGTTTTTGTGAGCAGGTCTTAATCATTATTCAAACCTCCATCCGCCAAAATTGCCTGAACTCATCATCATCCAGACAGCAGGCTCTTTGGAACGGTTTGATAATACAAATTTCTTAATGTCTTCCACACTTTTTGCTATAACAGCGTTGGGGAATGTTTGATGTAACAGTGCTTCGTTTGGAAATGTTTTATCTTTTATTTCAAGTGCATGTTTGTCAATAAAAACGAGTGCTGCATCTGCTGATTCAAGACTATTTGTGTAGTGAGGAATAAACTCTTCGTTCAAACTGCTATACGTATGCAATTCTAACATACATACTAAATGTCTTTGACTAAATTTAGCACGAACAGCTTTGACAGCAGCTTGAACTTTAGAAGGAGAGTGTGCAAAATCACGCATGGCAAGGACTGAATCAGATTCAAAAACTTTTTCTTGTCGTTTACCCGTTCCATGAAAACTTGTCATACTCTTGAGAAATTTAGCAGTATTAATCTCTACAGCATTGCATAACAAAGAAGCCGCTTTCATATTCTGGAAATTAAATGCTCCAAAAATCTGCATAGCATATTGATTGTTTTCAAAAAGGACAACGGAATTGTCTTCGGTGTCAATAAATTCAAAGGAATCATATTGTTTGTACGGCACTTGGCTGTCGAATAAAGGTTCTTCAACAACTGATTTATGTACATACAAATGCGCATGGGGTGCTAAAGATTCTGTAAATAAATTAAATTGATTAACATATTCAGGATAAGTCTTGAAAACATTGATATGATCCCACGCAATGCCTGTAATTACTGCAACATGAGGCTGATAATGCAAGAATTTTGGACGCATATCTAATGCTGAAGAAAGATACTCATCACCTTCAATCACCATATATGGTGCATCACTCAAGGATACCATTCTTTCAAAACCTTCTAACTGAGAGCCGACAAGATAATCAAAAGGGACATTATTTGTCTTTAAACAATGCATTACCATGGCTGTTGTAGTTGTTTTGCCATGACTTCCGGCAATCACTATTCGCTTTTTATTAGCTGCATGAGAAGCAATAAATTCAGGGAAAGATTGAATTTTTATTCCTAATTCTTTGGCTTTGAGCAATTCAAGATTGTCCATTTTTGCATGCATGCCAAGAATGATTAAATCAATGTTCGGTGTGATCATTGTCGGTTCCCAACCCTCTTTGTCTGGGAGCAATCCTGCCTGTTGTAAGCGTTCTTTGGCAGGGCTAAAAATAGTGTCGTCACTACCGCTGACTTGATGACCCCTATGTTTCAGTTCTAATGCGAGGTTATGCATGACCGCTCCCCCGATTGCAATTATATGGATTCTCATTGCTTTCTAAAATTGTTCAAGTATTTGAAGTTGGGTTCTAAATGCGTGTACAGTGTTGCCAAACTCTTTGATCGTTTTTTCACGCAATCCTTCTGCAAATTGTTGAAGGTATTTTTCAAAGTGTTCCGGTGTTTTGTATAAATACTGTATGGCATAAGTGGTAGCGTTGTCTATGTGGTCGTGTGAAATAAGTTTGAGCATTTTGCACTCAAGAAAACAACCGGTTTGCATCACTTCCGGGATATGGATGTTGGTCATCCATTGAACCCAGCTTTCTTCTACAGATTTATCTGCATGACATGTTACATTGTAATAAAACATGCGGTAAAAGTATGCTGTATTAAAACCTGTAATTCTTGATTTTATTCACACAATGATTACAATTCAGTCAGCCCTTCATGCATTGTTAAGGTAAGGGACTTAGATGCTTCATCAATATTGATGATTAAGCTTTCGTGAATAGGAACCAGAATGTTTTTTTCTTCCATTCTAACTTCCAATAAGGAGCTTAAATGCATTTGAATAAGATCTGTAATGATTCCAATTTTATGGTTGTCTTGGTTGAACATTGTAAAGCCAATCAGAAAGTTGAAGGAATCTTCGGATAAATTATCCATTTCGGATTTATGAAGATGTATTTCTAAACCGCAAATCGCTTGCGCTTCTGCTTCATTATTCAGGTCTGTTAATTTTATTGAGTCATTTTCTATATTATAAGACTCGATTTTATATGGAACCCAGCGACCTTCGCGATTCAATAATAAAAATCCGGATTGGGTAATGTTGTCAAAAATTTCATCAGAATAAACTGCAACCTTGATAACACCCTTAAAACCAAGTGTTTTAACAACAAAACCCACCTTTTGAGTGGGTTTTGAATGAATATTTCCAAAGAAACGGTTGTGCATCCGTCTTATTAATTACTCAGCATTCTCTTCGCCTTCGCTGGCTGCTTCTGTATTTTCAGGTGCAGGTGTTTCCTCTGTGATTGGAGTCTCAGCTACTACTTCTTCGTTACTAGGTTCTTCAGTAGCTGTCTCTTCTAAAGGAGTTTCCTCTGCTACGGGTGTGTTCTTAGCAAGAATCTTAGCTGTTCTGGCTTCTTTTTTCTTAGTTTCAGCTTTCAATCTTTCAGCCATAATGTCGGCTTGAGATTTAGCAACACGGGTTTTCTTACCTTCGATTTTGTTGATTTTCTCTTCTAACCAAGCATTAAATTTAGCGTCAGCTTGTTCTTGTGTTAAAGCACCTTTTTTTACACCTCTGTTTAAGTGTGCTTTGTAAATTGCTCCTTTGTAAGAAAGGATTGCTCTGGTGGTGTCTGTAGGTTGTGCGCCTCTTTCAAGCCATTTCACTGCACTGCCAAGGTTTAATTCAATCGTTGCAGGATTTGTGTTAGGGTTATAAGTACCTAACTTCTCAATGGTCTTACTGTCTCTTGGAGCACGTGCATCTACCGCCACAATGTGATAGAAAGCTCTTTTCTTTCTACCATGTCTTTGTAATCTTAATTTTACTGCCATTTTGTTTTATTTATTTGTTTATCCGCAAGGTCTCCTCGCTTGCGGGGGCGCAAATGTACTATTTGTTTTGTGATTAAAAAATAGTGTTTTTGAAATATTTTTGTGTTCTTGGCAATGAGAGATTATTCTGTGTTCAATGGTTTGGAATTATTTGGTTCTATTTGTTCTTCTTTAAGGTTGAGAGACAGTTTGCGCACCTTGATTGTCAACACTGAAGCAATGATAAAGAACACAATTAAGAGTATAATACTGTTTCTCATACCTCCCGTTATTTCGATTAAAATGCCGTAACTAAGTGTGCCAAGCACA
Organism: Bacteroidia bacterium; assembly: GCA_023228875.1. Classification (NCBI taxonomy): domain Bacteria; kingdom Pseudomonadati; phylum Bacteroidota; class Bacteroidia; species Bacteroidia bacterium. The sequence goes on from JALOAG010000002.1 coordinate 79,028, forward strand.
ATTGAAAACTTCTCTGCTAATTCATAAAAACTAAAGTATGTCGTTAGATGTTTGGTTTCATTTGTTGGAATGAAGGCAGCAAAAGCCGAGCGCGATTGGCTTTGAATTCCTCCCATAATAGACCCGACTAATACTGCTAATCCATAAAATTCCCACTCTGTAGTAGTGAAATATGCTCCTAAACAAACCAGCATCCAAAGCATAATCATGATTGATATTGACATGATGACACCAAACATCTTGGACAAATAAGCGAAAAAATATGCACCGGCTATCGCCACTAATTGAATGATGAGGATTACAAGAATCAGTCTGTCAGAAACTAATTGTAACTCAACAACACCAAACAATGTGGCAATGTACATGACCGTTTGTACACCCATGCTGTAAAAGAAAAATGAGAGAAGAAATCTGAAGAGTACCGGATTTTTTCTTATTTTCAGAAAAGTACTGTTGGCTTCTTTGTACCCCTTTAACAGCCATTGTGATTGTATGTTGTTTTTGCTGTCGTTGGGAAGGCGACTGATAGCAAATAGTCCAAATGCACCCCACCAAACACCTACGGTAAGAAAGGCGAATCTGATAGCAGAAAGAGAATCCTGGAAGCCGAGTGTTTCATAGTAGGAGATGCAAAGGAGGTTAATAACCAGTAGGATTACACTGCCGATATAACCCATGGCATATCCATGTGCACTTAATTTGTCAAATCGGTCAGGTGTTGCAATTTGTGGGAGATAAGCATTGTAGAATACCAGACTTCCTGCATAGCCAACTGTTGCAGTTGCAAATCCTGTAATGCCTATCCATAATGTGTTTTGAGTAAAAAAATAAAGTCCAATACATGCGATGCTTCCCAATAGAGTAAAAAATGTCATGAATTTTTTTCTAAACCCTCCAACATCTGCAAGCCCGGAAAGCAAAGGGTTTATAAAAGCAACAAGCAAAAACGAGATTGATAGTATAAAAGAATAGAGAGCTGTGTTTTGCAGCTCTCTATTAAAAATGAAAATGGATTTGCTTACATTTTCAAAGTAAATAGGAAAAATTGCAGTGGTAATTGTGAGCGAATAGACTGAATTTGCCCAATCATACATACTCCAACCCCATAGCTGAGATTTTATGTTTTTCCTATGTTGCTCCAATGTTATTTGTCAAGCCAAGTTTTGAAATAATCAGGGTCTGAAATTTTCAAAGCTTCTTCTGTAACTCCAAGAGGTGCAAAGGTGTCCACCATTACTGCATACTCTTCTGTACCTTTTTTGCCTATGCTGGCTTCTGCGGCTCCCGGTTGTGGTCCATGAGTAAAACCGGCCGGGTGCAAGGTGATATTGCCGGGTTTGATAAATGGTCTTGACATAAATTCTCCATCAACATAATATAACAACTCATCTGAGTCGATGTTTGAATGATTATACGGTGCAGGAATTGAAAGAGGGTGATAGTCAAATAAACGCGGTACAAATGAACAAATCACAGAGGATTCTGTTTGAAAATGCTGGTGAATAGTTGGAGGCATGTGTAAACGCCCTGTAATAGGTTCAAAATCTTTGATGTTCATTGCGTAAGGATAGTTATAGCCATCATAGCCCACTACATCAAAAGGATGTGCATCAAAAACAACTTCTATTATTTCGTCATTTTTCTTGGTCTTCATTAAAAATTCACCACGCTCATCGTGAGATTCTAACTCTTTTGGTAGTTTATAATCTCTCTCGCAAAAGGGAGAGTGCTCCAACATTTGACCATAGTAGTTTCTATATCGTGCGGGAGATTCAAAAGGATCGCGTGATTCAACAATAAACAAACGGTTGCCTTCTGATGTGTTAAATTCAAGTGTGAAAATAGTTCCTCTTGGAATAATCAAATAGTCGCCTTCAACAAAGTCAATATTTCCTAAAAATGTTCTGAGTTTACCTGTGCCCTTGTGAATGAATATCAATTCATCTGCTTCGGTGTTTTTGTAGAAGTAATCCATTTCCTTAAACGCTGGCGCTGAAAGTATTACATAAGTTTTTGAGTTAGCAAAAACAATTTTTCTTGATTCGATAAAATCAGAAGATGGTGGCACCTGAAATCCTGAAAGTAAGAACGGTTTTACATTGTTAGCATCTAAGATTGTAGGAGCAACGTTCATACGTTTCCCATAAGATTTAATCATTGTGGGTCGGTTGATATGGTACATATTGGTGTACATTCCTGAAAATCCTGCAGTACAATATAGTTCTTCATAATACAATTCCCCGTTTTCTTTCCTAAACTGTATGTGGCGTTTAGGAGGAATTTTTCCTAATCTGTGATAAATCGGCATAATTCTTAATGTTTAGTTTAATATTGCGCCAAAAGTAAACATTTTTCCGGCTTATGAATCGCAATCTTTTTCTAATTAGCAAACCATTTCTTTTAGTATCATTGATATTAGTCCTTGCCTGTAACAACCATAGTAAACGTTACATTAGTCCTAACGATACCCGTTATTCAGAAGATATTCGAACAATAAGCAAAAGAATCAACAAAGACCCCAAGAATGCAGAATTGTATTACAATCGTGCTAATGTGTTTTTTATTGAAAAAATATATGGAGAAGCAATTGCGGATATTGAGGTAGCAATCGAATTAAGTCCTCAAAATGCTTTTTATTACTACAAGTTAGGTGAGTATTATATGGCAGGAGATACAGCAAATGCCAAAGGTGCAGAAAAAGCATATATCAAGTCTATAGAGTTAGACCCCTCACAAGTAGAACCGCATTTGCAATATGCAATATTACTCCTTGCTAAACAACGTTACAAAGAGACAGTGGAACAATTGACAGCGGTTTTAAATATTAATCCATCTAACTCTGATGCAATGTTTTTTTTAGGAATGGTGAACAAAGAAACGCAAGATACAGCACAGGCAATTAAACGTTTTCAGGAGACTGCAAATATTGATAACAACTACTATAATGCTTATATGCAATTGGCGTATTTACTTATGGATAGTAAGCCGGAACTTGCATTATCATATATCGACAATGCTATTAGGATAGATGAATTTAGTGACGAAGCGCATTATCTCAAAGGAATTATTTTGGAGGAAAAGGGAGAATATATAATTGCAAAGGAGTTTTACAAACGTACCATTGAGTTGAACCCTCAACATAGGTTTGCATATTATAGGTTGGCATATATCAATGCTGAAATAGATAAGAATATGGAAAAAGCGTTGGAGTATCTTAATAAGTTGTTATCAGTTGATCCGGATTTTGTACCCGGTCTGCATTTCAGAGGAGCTGTCTATAAACAAGTGGGTATGAAAAACAACGCCTTGGAAGACTGGGAAAAAGCCGCCCGTCTTGACCCGGAAAACGAGGAAATACAAGCAGACTTGGCTGATTTGAAAGGATAAGAAAATGCCCGCAAAGTGGATTGTTATTACAGAAACACTATACTTACTGCTGCTTGTTAATACTGTTGATAACTTGTGCATTTTAAATGATGTATATATTTCAAACTTCAAAATATTTAAACATTAAATTTATGAAAAGAAAAAATGACTTACTAAATTTAACGGGTATGCTTGGCTGTTCATCGATTAGCTGTGGAGTAGCGGTAGTACTTACGGGAGGTTTTATGTTAGGTGCTAACAGCCTCAAAGCGCAATGGAGTGGAACAAACCCGATAACAACATCGAGTTATGTTGGAATAGGGACGAGTGGCAGTAATGCAAATTTAGATATTTATGGTTCAGGAGATTTTTCTACTTTGCAGGTAACTAGTCCTGCAGGAGGATTTTCCGCTAATTATATTGGTCCACTAAGGATTAGAGGAGAAGCTTATAATCCTGATTTTACTCTTTCTGTCTTTCCATACTTATGTGTAGCACGCTATGGTTTTGTGGGCGTTGGTACCGAATCTCCGAGTGACAAATTTCATTTAAAAGATGGGAATATATTGGTAGATAATGGAAATATCACAGTAAGAGACAACTTTGGTATTAATCAGTTTAGGGTTGAAAGTAATGGATTTTTGATTGCAAGACAAATTGATGTCCATTTGGACCCAATTCCTGATTATGTTTTTCATGCCGCATTCAACAAAGATAGTGCAACCCTATACAGTAAGAATGGTAAGTATCAGATGTTGTCTTTATACGAAATAGATGATTTTGTGAAAAAGCATCATCATTTGCCAGGAATAAAGAATGCCTCTAAATATGAATCTATCGGTACTGTTAATCTTGGTGAATTAAATACAAAGTTGTTGGAAAAAGTGGAAGAACTGACTTTACATACCATTTCGCAACAAAGAGCGATTGACAACCTAATTGAACGTTTAGAGAAAATAGAATCCGTTTCGACAACTCACAATCAACCTAATAAAAGCCAATCTAGCAATGGCTTAATAATGGCAACATTTGCGCTACTTGCTATTATAGTTGGTAGAGGAAGGTTTTCTAAACTATTTAATAAGTAAAACCATGAAACATTCATTAACGATACTTTGTATGGCAATGGTGGCCATGTGCGGCTGTAAAGAAAAAGAGCCGCAGATAACCAAGATTTATGAGCTATCAGAAGAAATGATGGACTATTTTGTAAACTACGAAGTAGGTACAAAGTGGATTTATCAGGATACAATGTATATAACCAACTATGACACCATTGAATTGATTTCAAAAGAAAACTTTGATGTAACGGATGGTACGACTTTAAAAAAGGGTTGTGAACTGTACTATAAACCACGTAAATCAAAGGATTTTAAGGTACGGGTAAGCCCCGGAGTTGATAATAGGTATTATGTAAAGGTTGACCCTATGGTTACCGCTGCCGGAGCTATAACCTTTGAAAACAATAATGGAGTTTGGACAACTGGGGTGACTTATTATGATAGTATTGAAATTACCGGAACTAAATATTATCAGGTGATTAATAGTAAAAGTAACAATATGTATCAGTACGATATGAAGATTTCAAAAGATAATGGAATTGTATTCTTCATATATAGTAACGTAAATCCGCAAAATCCCGATGGTGCAGCTTACAAACTTATTAAAACAGAAAAGCCATGAAAAGGGGAGTAACAGCAATGTTTGTGGTATTTGTTGCCATGAGTGGTTGCAAAGAAAAAGAGCCAAAGATTACAAGCACTTTGGATATATCCCCCGAAATGAAATCCTACTTTGTGGATTATGAGATTGGAACAAAATGGATATATGAAGATTCTCTGAATCATTCAAGTTTGGATACCATAGAGTTGATAAAGAGAGAGCCCTATGACACAAACAGAAAAGGGGTTTTGGAAAAAGGGTACATACTCCACTACAAAGCTCGAAAATCAAGAGATTTTAAAGTTTCGGTAAGCAGAGGTCAGAAGGTTAATTTTTATATTAAGATGTACACAGATGTTACAGGTTCGGGGTATGTAAGTTTTGAAAATTATGATGGAGAGTGGGGGGAAGGGGTTACATACTTTGATAGTATTGAAATTAGAAATGTAATGTATTATGATGTATTGCGTAGTGAGACAACTGGTGGAAATTATTATTTGGTTCATGTGTCAAAGAATATGGGACTTGTATCTTACATCTATATGGATTATAGTGGGGGAATAGCTAAGGGTGGATATTACAAACTTATTAAAACAGAAAAGCCATGAGAAAGGTAGTAACAGCAATATTTGTGGCACTTGTTGCTATGAGTAGTTGCAAAGAAAAAGAGCCGAAAATAACCAAGATTTATGAGCTTTCAGAAGAAATGAAAGCTTATTTTGTAAATTACGAAGTGGGTACAAAATGGATATACCAAGACACCCTGGATGCTGCTAATTTTGATACTATAGAACTAATTTCAAAGGAACACTTTGATGTAATTAATGAAACAACCTTGAAAAAGGGTTTTGAATTATACTATAAACCTATTAAATCAAAGGATTTTAAAGTGCGGGTAACCTCTGGTATTAATAATACCTACTATGTAAAAGTTGACCCTTTGGAAGCAGGTGTAACTGCACTTAGTTTTGAAAATCATAACAATAGTTGGCCTGCCAGTGTTTACTATGACAAGATTGAAATTACTGGAAGCATTTACCATGAAGTGATTATTAGTCCAAGTGGTAATTTATATTACAGTCATCTATCAGTTTCTAAGAATAATGGTATCGTATATTTTAATAAGATGATAGGTAACGCAATTTATGGATGTTATAAACTTATTAAAACCATAAAGCCATGAAACAGATTATATTCAAATTTCTTATTCTGTTATTTTTGATTGCTCCACTGATAACAGTAAAAGCACAACCATCAGAACCGGGATATCCTGCCGCACTAATGTATAACTTGCCATCTACTGATTTACCCATTGTTAATTTACCCTATTTTAACAACGAAGAACTTAAAGCGGCAGATACTTGTGAAACATGTTCGGAAGCATTTGGTGTTGACGCTTTTGCTCCGTTTGATTTTTGGGAGCAAAGCGAATTACAAATTATAAACAACAATTTTGAAAATGTTGAGATTTACAGGATAAAAGTGAAATCACCCACAGCAAATGCTCTTCATGTCATTTTTCAACATTTTGAGTTAGGAGCTAATTCCAAAATTTACTTCTACAGTCCAAATGATACTTTGCGAATTTTGGGTGCATATTCAATGCACAACAATAAATTGGATTTATCATTTGTCAGCAATCGAATTTTTGATAAAGAAATGATTATAGAGGTTAACAGGCGGACTAACTAGGTCAACGAACCTAAAGGGATTTTGCTTATTAAAAAATTTATTCATGTATATGAAAACCGAGATGATTTTGAGAGTTCTTTTAATTGCCACAACAATGTAATTTGTGCACCATGGTATAACGATTGGTGCAATCAAATAAGAAGCGTAATTAAGTTCAATTTTCGCAAAGCTGATGACCCAAGGTGGTGGATGTGCAGTGGAGCTGTTGTAAATGGTGGTAATGGAAATTTTGACCCTATTATTTTAACTGCCGAGCATTGTGTAAGAAATACAACAGAGCACGCAAATTGGATTGTTTATTTCAACTACCAAAGTATCACTTGTAATCCTAGCACAAATGGAAATGATTTGATGACAGTTACTGGTGTCAACCTTTTAAGTTCTGATGGCAGTGCAAGTGTTAGTTGTCCTGATATAGCACTTATGCGTTTACGTGAAAATATACCATTGCAATATAATGTTTTTCATAGTGGGTGGAGTAGACTAAATCTAACTTATCCTCAAGATGGAATTTGTATTCATCATCCTGCAGGCGATGTAAAGAAAATTTCATTTGGCAAATAACTAATCCATTATTAAGTAGTTGTCATAAAGTAACTTGGAACAATGGTTTAACTCAAGGCGGTTCGTCTGGGTCGCCATTGTTCACTAATTCAAGACTAATTACTGCGATTAACAGTCATGGCCCAACAGATAGAAGTTGCGATGATATGAAACACTCTATGTTCAGTAGAATTGAAAAGAGCTGGAATGTATTACAGCCTGATTTATCCCCGGGTGATGAAAATGTTGTGGCTATTTTTGGCGATGACCCGATTTCTGCATGCCAACCGGTAATTGATTTAAACAGAGAATTTTTCCCTGGTAATGATTGGCAGATTAAAAATCAAATTACCATTCAGTCAGCACAGCAGGTAAATGTAGCTAATGTAACGGAAACTGTAATAAGAAATTCTGATTTTTGGCATTATAACCCTCAACATAATTCTGATTATGTAATCCGTGCAGGTAATCGTATAACAATTAACCCCGGATTTCGAATCAATGCACCTAACAGAATAGGTAATACTGGTGCATATACCACTTTCTTTCAATTTGGCAACCAAAATCGTGTCAGTTTCCAAATATCGCCTTGTACACCTTTCATAGACGATTGTGGTTTTAACCATGAGCCTGCTATGGTTCTTACTAATCCTGCTCCGAATGTGCAGGATAATCTCGCAAATAATCTTCAATCCGATGCTTCTTCGGTTTATGGAGTATATATTTATCCCAATCCTGCCAACAATACATTGCATATTGAATTTTCAGAAGAAATCAGTCAGGGCAGCTTTGTTATTTATAGCCTCATGGGAAGCAAAGTGAAAGAAGGAAAGCTAAGTTCAAGTGTTAATACAACAGATATAAGCAGATTGAGCGAAGGGTTATATATTATCCAAATCAGGGCGGCTGATAGAATAGTTAATTACAAGTTTGTAGTGGCAAGATAATAGTTCATTAGTTATCGTTTTCGTAGAGTATAAATAGGGGAGCTAAAAGTTTAAGAAATAGAGATGTTTAAACACCAAATCGGGCAAAAAGACTGGGAAAAAGCCGCCCGTCTTGTCCCGGAAAACGAGGGAATACAAGCAGACTTGGCTGATTTGAAAGGATAGAAATGCAAGTAATGCATTTGTTTTACAACATCACTTTACTAACTGATTGCTAATTTATTGATACCTTGTACGTTTTTAATACTTTTAATAGAAAATACTGTAAATGTTCAGCTGTTTGAATTCAGAAATCTTGAAGGCTTGTATAATAATTTGTCGTCAAGCTCACTGTCTTTAATATATGTCCCTTTATTGTAGCTTATCAAACGGTTAATAATTGTGATAAATGCATTGTATTATTTTCCTAAAACCTTATCAGTAGCATAGACAAGTTTTTCTCTTACTTTTTCATTAACAGGATAAAGAGGAGGTCTTAGGGCTGCATTACAGATTCCCATATATTGCATAATTTCTTTTATTCCACCCGGACTGCCATCCTCAAAAATCAAATTCATACTATCTAATAATAAATAATGAAGTTTTCGTGCTTCAACCGTATTATTGGTTAATGCAGCATGCACCATTTGAGAGAATTGTTTAGGAAAAGCATTGCAAATAACCGAAATCACGCCATCCATTCCCAACGAAATAAAAGGAAAAGTAAAAGCGTCATCACCACTGATTACCAAGAATCCGTCCGGTCTGTTTTGAATTATTTCCATACATTGAGCAAAATTGCCGCTGGCTTCTTTAACTGCACAAATGTTTTGATGTTCTGCAAGTCGTAAAGTTGTTGCAGCCGTGATGTTTGAGCCTGTTCTGCCCGGAACATTATATAAAATGATAGGTAGTGGCGAATTGTCTGCCAAGGAAACATAATGTCTATAAATACCCTCTTGGTTGGGTTTGTTATAATATGGACTGACACTCAAAACCGCAGAAAATCCACTCAAATCAATCGCTTTGAATTTGTGATTCACAGCTTCAGTGTTATTCCCGCCAATACCTAATACCAAAGGCAAACGGTTGTTGTTAGCTTCTTTAACAGTATCTATTATTAATCGAGTTTCACTCTCTGAAAAAACAGGACTTTCGCCCGTTGTTCCTAATACAACCAAAAAATCGGTCCCATTACTGCATTGATTTTCAACCAAATTTTTCAATGCGACTGTGTCAATGCTTAAATCCTTTTTGAACGGAGTAATGAGTGCTACTCCGGCACCGGTTATTTCTTTCATTTTTCTATCCTGATTTTTGTTAAATAATTACCTGCCATCTTTAAATATTCTTCCATTGTGTTTTCTCTGTCACTAGAACCAAAAGTAATACGGTACAATGGTTTTCTTGGAATGTCATATCTGCCTACTTTGATTTGAGCTTTACTTTTTCTAATAAAATTTTCAACTCGATTATTGCGATTTCCCAAAAAGGAAAAGAGATAATCGTAAGGAATATTATATTGTCTTTTAACCAAGGAACTCGCAGGCTGTTTTAATAAATTAAAGTCCTTACGACATATATGTATATCAAATGATTTAGCAAAAATACCTTCAGGTACTTTTTTGAAATCATGGTAAACCAGAAAAAATACATCCTTTTTTTCAGCTTTGATTTCATTTGCAAACTCTTGAATCATGTCAATATCTTGTTTAGGCAAAGACGATTCATATACAAAGAGAAATGAACGTGCTGAATCGAAAGTTGACATAGTTATAAATTAAGCATCAATTTTTGCATAACGGGCATTTTTTTCAATAAACTCTCTGCGTGGCGGTACTTCATCGCCCATTAACATTGAGAAGGTGTGATCTGCTTCTGCAGCACTTTCTAATGAAACTACTTTGAGGGTTCTGCGAGCAGGGTCCATTGTAGTTTCCCATAATTGCTCAGAATTCATCTCTCCAAGACCTTTGTATCTTTGTACGCTTACTGTGTCCAAACTCGCATTCCCTGCAAACTCTCTAATAAGTGCATCGCGTTGCGCATCTACCCATGCATAAGCAATATTATTTCCTTTTTTTACTTGGTAGAGTGGAGGAGTAGCAATGTAAATGTATCTGTTCTCAATTAACTTCTTAAAATATCTAAAGAACAAGGTTAAAATGAGTGTTCTAATATGTGAGCCATCAACATCTGCATCTGTCATTATAATGATTTTATGATAACGCAAGTTTGAGATATCTAATTCTTTATCGTCATCAGTTGTACCAATTTTTACACCTAATGCAGTAAAAATATTTTTGATCTCTTCGTTCTCGTAAATTTTATGTTCAAGTGCTTTTTCAACATTGAGGATTTTACCCCTTAACGGTAAGATTGCTTGAAAGTTTCTATCTCTTCCTTGCTTTGCAGTACCACCTGCTGAGTCCCCCTCCACCAAATATATTTCGCACTTATCAGGTTCAGTCCAGGAACAGTCAGCCAATTTGCCAGGAAGTCCCATTCCGCTCATTGCACCTTTGCGTTGAACCATCTCGCGAGCTTTCCTGGCAGCATGTCTGGCAGTTGCTGCAAGGATTACTTTGTTTACAATGGTTTTTGCATCTCTAGGGTTTTCTTCTAAGTAATTTTCTAAAAATTCTCCAACAGCTTGGTCAACAGCACCCATGACTTCATTGTTACCTAACTTTGTCTTGGTTTGACCCTCAAATTGAGGTTCTTGCACTTTTACAGATATTACACCAGTTAGACCTTCTCTAAAGTCATCACCGCTTATTTCGAATTTAAGGTTTTTGAGAAGCCCTTCTTTTTCAGCATATCCTTTCAATGTTCTGGTTAATGCTCTGCGAAAACCGGCAATGTGTGTTCCACCTTCAATTGTATTGATATTGTTAACATAAGAATGAAGGTTTTCACTATATCCTGTGTTGTATTGAAAAGCAATTTCGATAGGGACCCCGGCTTTTTCAGTTTCACCGTATATTGGCGATGTTATAATCCTCTCTCTTGTGTTATCTAAATATTCAACAAATTCTTTTAAACCGCCTTCAGAGAAAAATGTTTCTGAAACGAATTCGCCTTTTTCATCTTTTTCTCTCTCATCAATTAATGTTAATTTGATTCCTTTGTTAAGATATGCAAGTTCGCGCAATCTGTTGGCTAGTGTTTCGTATTTATATTCAGGAGAATAAAAAATACTAGTATCCGGTGTGAATGTAACTATTGTACCTCGGTAATCAGAAGTGCCAAATTCTTTTACGTCATAAAGTGGTTTACCAATATTATATTCTTGTTTGTATTTCTTACCGTCCTTATGCACTTCAACAGTCATGTGTGAAGACAGCGCATTAACGCATGATACACCCACTCCATGAAGCCCGCCTGAAACTTTGTATGAATCCTTGTCAAATTTACCACCGGCATGCAGCACAGTCATTACAACCTCTAGTGCAGAACGGTTTTCTTTTTTATGAATCTCAACTGGAATTCCTCTTCCGTTATCTTTTACTGAGATAGAGTTGCCTTCTAAAATTCTGACCTCAACATTGTCGCAATAACCTGCTAAGGCTTCGTCAATTGAATTATCTACTACTTCATATACCAAATGATGTAGCCCTTTCGGACCAACATCTCCAATATACATGGCAGGTCTTTTTCTAACCGCTTCTAAACCTTCTAAAACCTGAATGCTTTGCGCACCATAGTTATTGCTTGATTCGTTACTCATTTTTTATCGTTTTAAACTTCTTTTTTTGAAACTGTAAAATTAGATTGAAAGCTTGGTTTACCAAAGGTTATAGCAGATTTTATATCCACAAAATGTGGATAGTTTATCGATGAAATTGAAAGCAATCTCATTGACTTCCGATTGTGGTTTCGAAAGAAAAAATATTAAATCAGTTCAGATTTGAAATGGTGCTATAAAATAAGCATAGCATCACCGTAGCAAAGGAAATTGTAGTCTTTGTTTAGGGCTTCTTTATATGCTTTCATAACAAAGTCATAACCTCCAAATGCAGCAATGAGCATTAAGTTGGTAGAGCGAGGCGCGTGGAAGTTGGTTATCAATGCGTTTGCATTTGAAAAGTCATAAGGCGGGAAAATAAATTTGCCTGTCCAGCCCTCAGAAGGGTTTAAGGTCTTGCTTGATGAAACAGAGCTTTCTAATGCCCTTAGAACGCTTGAACCCACAGCAATTACACGTTTGCCGTTTGCCATTGTGTTGTTAACCAATTTTGCGATTTCGGGACTTATCAAATAGTTCTCTGAATCCATTTTATGTTTGGTTAAGTCTTCAACTTCAACTTCTCTTGCTGCACCCATACCCAAATGTAATGTAATTTTTCCAATGTTGGCACCTTTAATATCCATGCGGATTAATAATTCTCTGCTAAAATGCAGTCCCGCAGTAGGCGGTGCAATTGAGCCTTCTTTTTCAGCAAAAATTGTTTGGTATCTTTCTTTGTCTATTTCTTCCGCAGCACGGTTAAGATAGCGTGGGATAGGAGTGAGTCCTATTCTCTTTACTACTGAAATAAATTCATCGTTGTTCCCATCAAAAATAAAGCGAATGGTTCTACCTCGAGAGGTTGTATTGTCTATCACTTCGGCAACTAAATCATCATCACCAAAATATAATTTGTTACCTACTCTGATTTTTCTTGCCGGTTCAACTAAAACATCCCAATATTTAAATTCAGGATTGAGTTCTCTTAGGAGAAATATTTCTATTGAAGCGCCTGTTTTTTCTTTATTTCCGTGCAAATGAGCAGGAAAAACTTTGGTGTCATTTAAAATCAGGCTGTCTCCTTCGTTGACATAGTCTAAAATATCTTTGAACGTTTTATGTTCAATAGTTTGGGTTTTTCTGTCTAGTACCATCAGCTTGCTGTCATCGCGATTTTCTGCTGGGTACTTGGCTATTCTGCTATCCGGTAAATCAAATCTGAATTGAGATAATTTCATATTTATTGTAGAAATGAAGCGGTGTTTTTTAAGACCTGCAAAAGTATCCTTTTTTTCTATACTAAATGACACGCATACTTTATCTTTTATTTTTGGTCTTTTTGGGTTGAAAGTAATAAGTATGTTCTTATTGATTCAAGTATATTTGCACCTCATTTATTAGAAACAACTTTATGGATTCAGTTGGATTGAATATTTTATTAGGTTGGTTAATCCCGATTCTCATTATTAATAAAATTGGTATGTTCTTGCTTTTTCGCAAGGCAGGTGTTTCACATTCATGGCAGGCACTCATACCTTTTTGGAATTGGTTTGTATTGGCAAAGGTTGTAGGAAGAGCATGGTGGTACGGAATTTTGATTCAAATACCAATGGTAGGAGTAATTGTATGGTACACCATGACAATAGATTTATTAAAGTCTTTTGGCAGATTTAGATTTATTGAAAGTGTTTTAGGGCTTTTGTTTCAATCATTTTATTTTCTATACATTGGCTTGAAAAAGGAAATTAGATACTTAGGAGAATCGCATAATGAAGATTTTAACAAGAAATACGGGATTTTTAAGAAGAATTTAAAAAGAGAATGGGCTGACGCAATTTTGTTTGCAGTGGTTGTTGCATACATTATAAGAACGTTCTTTATTGAAGCATTTAAAATTCCAACTCCCTCTATGGAAAAGACTCTTTTAGTGGGGGACTTTTTATTTGTTAGCAAAGTGCATTACGGGGTGCGTTTTCCAATGACACCCATTGCCATTCCCTTTGCACATCAAGATATTGCAGGAATTAAAGCATATAGTGAGATTTTAAAATTACCATACTTGCGTTTTCCTTCTCTTGAAAAAATCCAAAGAAGTACCATTATAGTGTTTAATTACCCAAATGAACCGGATAGACCGGTTGACAAAAAGACACATTATATCAAGCGGTGTGTAGGAATTCCAGGTGATAGTTTGCAAGTTAAAAACGGATTTGTATATACCAATGGGAGATTAACAGATGACACTACCAAGCTACAGTTTCAGTATCTGGTTTCTTTTAAGAAATATGAGTTGACTGACGAAGTATTGTATGACGAATTAGATTTATACGATTATATAAAACATGCAGACATTGCCGCCTTTTTGCAAGGAGGTAGCGGTTTTTCTTCTGATCCGCTTGTTTATGAAATGCCATTAGATCATGCCAAGTTTGAAAAAGTTAAAAAGTTTATTGATTTGAAATCTATTCATCGTATCTCTTATGATAAAGAGTCAGGTCATGGCAGGGATGTGTATCCACACAATCCCATACTATTTGACTGGAGTATTGACAATTATGGTCCTATTTATATTCCTAAAAAAGGGGATGTGATTGAGATGAATACATACAACTATTGGTTGTATGGTAAGGCAATAAGAGATTATGAAAATAATCCCGGTTTAACTCTGGTTCAAGACAAAGTATATATAGACGGTAACCCTATTTCCGAATATAAATTTAAGATGAATTATTATTGGATGATGGGTGATAATCGCCATAATTCAGCAGATTCGCGCTCTTGGGGCTTTGTACCTGAAGATCATATTGTAGGTAAACCTTTATTTATCTGGTTTAGTATGAAGTATAAACGCAAGTTTGATCCAATAAGAACTAACCAAACAGGTGCAATAGAATTTAAAGAATCCTTGCATAGTATTCGCTTTAATAGAATTTTTAGACAAGCGTACAAATAACGAATTAAATGAATAGTACGGCTTATGTTTGACTTCTTATGCTTTTGTATTGATATTTTTGACCTCGAAATTTTTACCATTTGATACCATTATGATATTATCACCCAAATTTAGAATCAAGATTTTTTTGTTAGTAGCTTTACTGAGTGTTACCATTGGAGCACAAGCACAAGGAAAAAAGAATAAAAACAAAAACCCTGATAAGAATAATAAATCTTTCGTAGTAACAGGAAGAGTTCATGGCGTAATACAAAAAGAAGAAGTGATGTTAGCTGAATTGTATAACAATAAGATAACGCCTTTTGATACTGTTAAAATTGACTTAAAAGATTCTGTTTTTACATTTAAAGGGGAAGTGCATGAAGATTTGATGGTTTATATTGTATTGAGCCAAAATACTGTCATACCTTTTGTATTATCAGGTGGTTCAGTTCTCCATTTTGATATAGAGCTATCCTCACAAGGCATTCAATTTGAAGTTTCAGGAAAAGGCAGTGATAACTCAATTAAAATAAGAAACTTCCTTGAAACATACTCTAAATATGAATATTCAATGAAATCAATCGAAGATATGTTTAGGGCAGGGAAAGTTGAGGTTGGGAACGCACAAAGTTTAGAATCAGAGTATTATCGACTTAGCGATCAGTCTAAAGTATTGCAGTATAATATGATGGCAGATTCTTCTAATCCGATAGCGTCATATTTTGTATTTAATGCATTCCTTGAATCCCAGGGGAAGCCTGAATATGATTTAATTTTTAAAACCTTTAAAATCGGAGCACCACAATCAAAATATTTGTTGGAGCTCAATCAAAGATATGAATCTGTCAAAGCAACCATGATAGGCGAGATAGCTCCCAATATTAAACTTCCTAATCCCGATGGTGATTCGATTGAGTTGTATTCATTGAGAGGCAAGGTTGTTATGATTGATTTTTGGGCATCTTGGTGCGGTCCTTGTCGAATGGAGAATCCTAATAACAAAATGATGTATGAGAAATATGCATCTAAGGGATTTGAAATTTATGCCATAAGTTTAGATAGAACAAAAAATGATTGGGTAAAGACCATTGCTACAGATGGTTTGCCGTGGATTCATGTGAGCGATCTTGCGTATTGGAATAGTGCACCAGCCAAACTTTACAAAGTACATTCCATCCCTGCTACTTTTCTTATAGATAAGGACGGGCGGATACTCGCAAAAAACTTGAGAGGGCAAGAGTTAGCGAACTTCTTGCAAACATATTTTAATGAATAATGTTATCTGACTTTTGTAAACGAGTATTTCGGTTACTTGACATGTGTCGTTCAGAAAAAGAGACTCTGTGGGTTATGTGTGTAGATTTAGAAAAAATATTTTTGCAAATTCAAAAATGGCATATAACTTTGCGAGCCTAAATAAAACAAAAAAATGAAAAAATTATTTTTAGTATTTGCATTTGTTTCAATCGCTGCTTTTACTGCTTGTAACTCAGCTGAAACAACTACTGAACCAGAAGCTACAGAAGAAACTGCACCAGCAGAAACTCCAGCTGAAACCCCTGCAACAGAAGCTGCACCAGCAGAAACTGCACCAGCAGAAACTCCAGCTACAGAGACTCCTGCAACAGAGACTCCAGCAGAAACTCCTGCTAAATAATAGCATCTGTTTAACTTAAGAAAGCGACTCATTGAGTCGCTTTTTTTTTGGACATTATTCAAATATATTTTCATCATTCATGATGCTTAAGTAGCTGTTGTATCTTTCAAGAGAAATGTTATTTTGCTTAACCTGCTCAATGACTGCACAATCAGGCTCGTTGATATGTAGGCAATTATTAAAACGACATTTTTCAGCTAAATGTTTAAACTCAGGAAAATAACCCTTTAACTCACTTTTGTCAATATCAATTACCCCAAAATCCCTGATTCCGGGCGTATCAATTATATGGGTGTTATCGTCAATAAAATACATTTCAGCAAAAGTTGTAGTATGTTTACCTTTGAGAAACTTGTCAGATATATTTCCGGTTTTGAGATTAAGTTCAGGATTTAGATTGTTAATAATAGTTGATTTTCCTGTACCTGAATGTCCACAAATTAAACTGGTTTTATTAGAGATAAACATATTCAGATTTGTCATTCCTACATTGTCTTTAGCACTTATTTCAAGCGTATCATAACCGATATTCTGATAAATATGTTTTATTTCTTCGAGTAATGCATGTTCTGTCTCACTTAATAGGTCAATTTTATTGAAGAGAATTAATACCGGAATATGGTAGGCTTCTGCTGTAATTAAAATACGGTCCAGGAATCCAAGTGAAGTATAGGGTTGTACAAGTGTAAATACAGGAAGGACTAAATCCATATTTGACGCAATAATTTGAAAATGACTTGAGAGTTTGTTGGATTTGCGAATAATGTAATTGTCTCTTTTTTTTATTGCAGTAATCACTCCAATCATTGTGCCGTTTGTGTCTGTTTCTATACGGTATTGAACATGGTCGCCAACAGCAACGGGGTTGGTAGAGCGCACATCTGATAGTCTGAATTTGCCCCTAATTCTACATGTAATAATTTCGGCAGATTCCCCATTTCTGACCAAATACCATGAACCGGTGGATTTGACTACGATACCTTGCATAAAAAAAATCGGTCAAATATAAGTTGACCGATCTTTTAATTTCTATTGTGATAAGAGAATAATTATGAAATTTTCTCTTTAATTCTGGCTTTTTTGCCTGTTAGTCCTCTAAGGTAGAATATTTTTGCTCTTCTCACCTTACCCTTTTTTAATATTTCAACTTTAGCAACTTTAGGGCTTTGAACCGGGAAAATTCTTTCTACTCCAACACCATTAGAAATTTTTCTAACGGTAAATGTTTCTGTTGCGCCTTCACCGTTTCTTTGAATGACATCTCCTTGGAAAATTTGAGGTCTTTCTTTGGTTCCTTCTTTGATAATATAGTGTACAGCCACTCTATCTCCAGCTTTAAAATCAGGAAGATCTGTTCTCAAGTCATGGATTTGTAAATCCTTAATTATGTTACTCATGTTATTCTAATTAATTCGGGGGTGCAAAGGTATGCAAAAGCTTTTTAATGCAAAAGAATTTTGTGAAACTTATTCACGCTTCTGCTGATGCTAAATTTTAGTTTTAATTATCATTGCTTTGGGAAAAATTTCACGAGCTTTATATAAAAGCGAAACTGCTTCTGCTCGGGTCAAAAATGCACCTGCAAACACTTTGAACTTTGGTTCATTCCATTCAACAATACATGGATATTTGTTTTGGAATTGTTGATCAAATGTAATTTTCGTCTTATCAGCAGCAGTTTTATCATCTGAGAAGAAGAGTAATACAGTATATCCCTCTCTGGATTTTGCATTAGGTTTCATTCGCTCTGATTTTTGACTTTCTTGTGCAGCAATGAGTGCACCGGGTTTAATGATTTCTCCGTCAATTGATTTTATTGTCCACGAAGAAATTCCCAATGTAATAATAATTAGACTTAGTAATGCTTGAAGTGATTTTGTTGTTTTCATTCTTGCTTATTTGATAGGTGTCAAATATAATACCATGCAAAATGTTTATTAAGCACCATGACAGTTTTTAAACTTCTTCCCACTTCCACAGGGGCATGGATCATTTCTTCCAACTAGTTTTTCTGTTTTAATTGGAGCAGTATTTCCTCGTTGAGGTTGGTTGCTTTGAGCAACTTCTGAAGTTGAGTCCTCTCTGGAGGTTTTAAGAACAGGGCTGCTTTGTTGTTTTACCTGATGTGCTTCTTTCACTTGGTTGTCATCACCTCCATCAATTCTGGCTTTAAATAAATATGATATCACATTGTTATTTAAACGCGACATAAAAGATTGGAATAAGTTGAAGGATTCAAGCTTATAAATAAGAAGTGGGTCTTTTTGTTCAAATACAGCATTGTTTGAAGATTGTTTTAAATCATCTAATTCTCTAAGGTGATCTTTCCATTCATCATCAATAGTAGCAAGCGTAATGGATTTTTCAAAGCTTTTAATCAACTCTCGTCCGTTGCTCTTTAATGTGTCTTGTAAGTTAATTACAACACCCATGCGTTTAATTCCATCACTAAAGGGCACCATTACATTTGAAATTGTATTACCCTCATTATGTGCAATTCTATCAAGCACCGGCATTGCCATTGATGCAATGGTTGTATTTTTATCTTGATAAGATTTTATAGCGGAATGAAAAATTTCAGTGGTAATTTCTTCGGGCTTAAGTGTATTAAAGTCATCTTGAGTAAGAGAAATATCTATCGCTAGAGATTTGTATAACTCAAATTTTAATCTTTCATATTCTTCATTCTCCTTATATTCATCAACTTTGGCTGCGAGCCAGTCATAAAGCATGTTTTGGATATCTAATTCAATCTTAGTTCCAAAAAGTGCATTTTTGCGTCTTGCATAAATGACAGTTCTTTGTTTGTTCATAACGTCATCGTATTCAAGAAGTCGCTTTCGTATTCCAAAATTGTTTTGTTCTACTTTCTTTTGAGCTCTTTCAATATTTTTGCTTAACATGCTATGTTGTAGCACTTCACCTTCCTTATATCCAAGTCTGTCCATCACTCTGGAAGCTCTTTCAGAACCAAACAAACGCATCAGATTGTCTTCTAAAGAAACAAAAAACTGAGATGAACCAGGGTCACCCTGACGACCGGAACGACCTCTTAACTGTCTATCCACCCTTCTGGATTCGTGTCTCTCTGTTCCTAAGATGGCTAATCCTCCGGCTTTTCTCACTTCTTCTGTAATTTTAATATCCGTACCACGACCGGCCATATTAGTTGCTATGGTAACTGCACCGGGTTTGCCCGCTTCTGCAACTATCTCGGCTTCTCTTTGGTGTTGCTTAGCATTAAGAACATTGTGTCGGATTTTTCGCATTGTTAACATTCTTGAAAGTAACTCGGAAATCTCTACAGACGTTGTGCCAACCAAAACTGGACGACCTTTCTGAGTTAAATCTACAATATGTTCTATTACTGCGTTAAATTTCTCGCGTGTTGTTTTATAGAGTAAGTCTTGTAAGTCGTGACGAATAATTGGTTTGTTGGTTGGAATTACAACAACATCCAACTTGTAAATTTCCCAAAATTCAGCTGCCTCAGTTTCTGCAGTTCCTGTCATACCCGACAGTTTATGATACATTCTAAAATAATTCTGGAGGGTGATAGTAGCATAAGTTTGAGTTGCAGCCTCTATTCTAACATTCTCTTTTGCTTCAATCGCTTGATGCAATCCATCAGAATATCTTCTGCCGTCTAAAACACGTCCTGTTTGCTCATCAACAATTTTTACTTTGCCATCTTGCACAATGTATTCTACATCTTTTTCAAAAAGCGTATATGCTTTGAGAAGTTGATGTACTGCATGTAATCGTTCTGATTTAACAGAGAAATTTCTGAGTATTTCGTCTTTGCGTTTAGCTTTATCAGCATCAGTCAAACCTGATTTTTCTATATCTGCGAGGTCAGAACCCAAGTCAGGCATAATAAAGAAATCCGGCTCTTCGCCTGATTTTGTCATGGTTTCTATGCCTTTATCTGTTAGTTCTATTGTATTATTTTTTTCGTCAATTACGAACAAAAGCCCATCATCAACGATGTGCATGTGTTTTTCTTGGTCTTGTAAATAATAGTTTTCTGTTTTGGTCAGCAATGTTCTTATCCCCGGCTCACTCAAATACTTGATTAATGCTTTGTTCTTTGGTAAACCACGATGGCATCTCAATAATGCTAACCCTCCATCTTTTTCACCTGTTTTACCTTCGGAGATTAATCGCTTTGCTTCTACAAGAGTGTTTGTAAGGCTTTTGCGTTGTAGTTCATATAGTGCTGCTATGCGTGGCTTTAGTGCATCAAACTCTTGTTGATTGCCCTTTGGAACAGGACCTGAAATGATTAAAGGAGTTCTTGCATCGTCCACCAATACTGAATCCACCTCATCCACCATTGCAAAGTGCAATTTGCCTTGTACTAACTCATCCAGTGTATGCGCCATGTTGTCTCTTAAGTAGTCAAAGCCGAATTCGTTGTTTGTACCATAAACTATATCACATGAATATGCCTTTTTTCTTTCTTCGGAGTTTGGTCTGTGATAATCAATGCAATCTACTGTCAAGCCATGAAACTGAAAAATTGGGCGATTCCATTCACAGTCTCTTTTTGCCAAGTAATCATTCACAGTAATAACATGTACACCACGACCGCCTAAGGCATTGAGGAAAGAGGGTAGGGTTGACACTAATGTTTTTCCTTCCCCTGTAGCCATTTCTGCAATTTTCCCTTGGTGCAGTACAATTCCGCCAATCAACTGTACGTCATAATGAATCATATTCCACTTTATCATGGAACCGGCTACTTCCCATTCGTTTTTGTAATATGCTTTGTTGCCATTTATTGATACATAATCGCGTTGAGTTGCTATTTCGCGGTCAGAATCATTTGCGATTACTTCGATTACATTGTTTTCTGTGAATCTTCGCGCAGTGTCTTTTACAATTGCAAATGCTTGTGGAAGTATTTCTAAAAGAATTTCTTCTAATTTGATATCTCGTTGCTTTTCTAAATCATCAATATGCGTATAGAGTTTGTCTTTCTCTTCAAGACTATCAAAAGGAAGAGCCTCTATCGCAGATTTGGTATTGTTGATTTCTTCATCTATGGAAGCTAGTCCCTGTTTGATATATTCTTTGAGTTCTGTACTTTTTGCGCGGAGTTGGTCGTTATTGAGTTGTTGAAATTCTTCGAAATATTGATTTATACTTGCCACATAGGGCTCAAGTTCTTTTATATCTCTTTCAGATTTGCTTCCGAAAACTTTCTTTAGTCCGGATAATATTCCATTAAACATATAGTGATAATAATAGCTGTGTTGTTTCCTTAACTTTAAAGGCGTTGCAAAATTAGTTTATTCGTATGAATAAATGAAGGTGACGGCTACAAAACTATGAGGAATAATGCTGTATATTGATAGAAATTCGGCTTAGTGATGTTCAACAAAAACAGGGACTCTACCTTTGCTATAAAGTTTCTTGTGGGCAGCATGCTCTTTACGCCATTGTTTTTGTTCTCCTGCACTCCATGAAATCACTTCTTTACAAGTGTCAGAACAACAATGGTTATATTTTTCTGCACATTCAGGGCATTGGATCAATAAGAGATTACATCCGGTGTTTGCACAGTTTATATGTGTATCACAGGGTTTGCCACATTGATGACAATGGGCTATTACATCAGAGCTAATACTCTCTGCCATTCGCTCATCAAATACAAAGTTCTTTCCAATAAATTTGTTTTGCAAATTCATTGATTTCACTTGTCTGGCATATTCTATGATACCTCCATTTAGTTGATATACTTCATTAAAGCCATGATGTTTTAAGTATGCACTTGCTTTCTCGCAACGAATACCTCCTGTACAATAGAGAACAACGGGGTTTTCTTTTTTGTCTTCTAACATTTCCAACACTTTAGGCAATTGTTCTTTAAAGGTATCAACATCAGGTAAGATAGCATTTTCAAAATGACCAATTTCACTTTCGAAATGGTTGCGCATGTCCACCAATACGGTCTCTTTTTCAGTTGTAATTTCATTGAATTCCAAGGCTGACAAATGACGACCACTTTTGGCAGGATCAAAACTTGGATCTTCAATCCCATCAGCAAGGATTCTGGATTTGACTTTTATAGTGAGTTTATAAAATGATTTTCCACTATCTTCAATAGCAATGTTAAGCCTAATACCTTCTAAAAAGGAGATGCTATTTAAGAATTCTCTTAATGAATCAACATTGTGTGTCGGAACAGAGAACTGTGCGTTAATCCCTTCTGTGGCTATATAAATTCTACCCAATACACCTAGTTTTTCCATGTTTACATATAAATGGTCACGAAAAAGGTTTGGATTCTTGATTTGCCAGTATTTATATAAAGAGATAGTTGTTCTAGGTTCATTACTTGTCTCTAACTTTTTCTTTAATTCTTCTTTGTTGACTCTATTATGTAAAATCATGGCTGCAAAGTTAAAACAAGAGTATTAATAATTATCTTTCTAATGTTTGTAAGCAATAGAGCTTTGTCAGATTAACACTCCTTTACCTTCTCTAATTAAAATGGGTTCGTCTTCAGTTAGGTCAACAACAGTTGAAGGAAGGTTGCCACCACTGCCTGTACTAATCATAAAATCAATTTTGTCGTGGAAAGTTTGCAAGATTTCTTCCGGGTCTGTTTGGTATTCCAAGATTTCATCTTCTGAGTGAACGGAGGTAGAAACTAATGGAAAATCTAACATTTCACATAAGGATAACGCTACTTTATTGTCCGGAATTCGAATTCCAATTGTTTTGCGATTAGACAGAAAAAGTTTTGGTATATTGGAGTTAGCTTTTAAAATGAATGTAAATGGACCGGGGAAATTTCTTTTCAGTATCTTGTAAACTGAGGTGGAGAAAGGCTGGGTATATTCTGAAATGTTTTTAAGATTATGAAAGATAACGGAGAGATTGGCTTTTTCAGGTTTCTTGCCAACTATTTTACAAATTCTTTCAATGCCTTTCTTATTGTTTAGATGACAAACCAAAGCGTAAATAGAGTCTGTTGGAATAATTCCAATCTCTCCGTTTTGCAGTCTTTTTATGACTTCATTTAAAATTCTGTTGTCAGGATTCCATTCGTATGTTTCAAAGAAATCCATTATAATCTATCTCCAAACATATAGGAGAATCCAACGCCCAAAACATGTTTAAATTGAATTCTGGGATTTTTCATAGTTGTCTCAGGAGTAACATCAATATCATCGTCATAAATCAGATGTGTGAAAATCGAAGCAGTAATGTATTTGTTCACCTTCATGTTTATGGTTGTTTCCCAGTTTACGTCTGTTTTATTTAGTGTTTTGTAATTTGTAAATAAATCCAAACGTGTTTTAAGGTTAATATTTTGCATAATATCTTTGTTATACATCATACTAAAATACCAACCCAACTCAGATCTGAATTTTTGTCCAGTACCAGCAATAGGAACTCCGTTTTCATCAGTCTTTGCTTTTGCAACACCAAATGAACCTATATCAGCAAGTCTTTGCTCATTGACTATAGTAAATTTACCTGTAAGGGGAGAAAGGTAGAAAGACAGATTGCTCTTTGGTTTGTAATCAAAACCTAAGGATAGCATGCCAAAAGCAGGGGCTAAGAAGTTAGAAATGTGTTGTCCGCTTGTTCCGGTTGCGGGGTCAAAAGGAGCATATCCTTGGAAAAATTGAGATTTGAACTCTAATAAGGCAGTATAATTTAACTTAGGAGTGATTTTTCTGCCATATTTTGATAAAAAAGAGAGCTTATCTTCATTTTTATAAAACCTATTTTTCGTTCCATTAGGATATTTTGCCGCTCCGTTTCGGATAGTTCCCCAAGATGCGTCCAAATAATTTTCCCATGTCATACTTTTGTTTTTATAAATTGCAAAGGAGCTTCCGATGATAGATACTGCAACAGAGTTTTGACCTCCCGCTGCCCAATTGACTAAGCCCACATTGGTAAGGTTTGTATTGATAAAGCCACCTTTAATCCAGCCTTTATCCTCGGTTTTAAAATCTTTTTTTGTATCCACAAATTTTTTCACGTCTGCATCTTGTGCCATCACCGTATGTGATACAAAAAGGAAAAAAGTCGCCATTGTGGCGACTTTTGAAATTTTCTTTAAGTTCATTATTTTATAAAAGTATTTGATTATTTGTTTTTTAGAATGTCTCTTATTTCTGTCAATAGTACTTCCTCTTTAGATGGAGCGGGGGGAGGAGTAGGTGCAGCAGCTTCTTTCTTTTGCATTGCATTCATTCCTTTAATAATCATAAAAAGTGCAAATGCAATAATGATGAAACTGATTACTGATGAAAGAAAATTACCATATTTAACAGTGCCAAAAATTGTTAAATCTGCCAAATTCTCCAGTTGAGCCGCTTCTAATGCAGGTTTTAACAATAAAGGAGTAATGACATCATCAATCAAGGAATTAACAATTTTCCCAAATGCACCACCAATAACAACCGCAACTGCTAAGTCGATTACATTGCCGCGCATGGCAAACGCTTTGAATTCTTTTAATATGCTCATAAAATATAATTATTTGATTAGTTCCTTAACTAAGTCTGCCGCATCTTTTAGCTTGATAGCTGAATATACTTTCAAACCTGAGTTGTCAATTATTTGTTTTGCTTCTTCTGCATTAGTACCTTGAAGCCTCACAATAATAGGTACATTAACATTGCCTAAGTTTTTGTAAGCTTCTACAACACCATTAGCAACTCTGTCGCATCTTACAATACCGCCAAAAATGTTAATTAAAATAGCTTTAACATGTGGGTCTTTTAAAATGATTTTAAAACCGGCTTCTACAGTTTCGGCATTTGCAGTTCCTCCAACATCAAGGAAATTTGCAGGTTCTCCACCTGATAATTTAATGATGTCCATTGTTGCCATTGCAAGCCCCGCACCGTTTACCATACAGCCAACATTGCCATCTAATTTAACATAATTCAAATTGAATTTTTTTGCTTCAACCTCTGTCGGGTCTTCTTCTGATTCGTCTCTTAATGCTTCTAAGTCAGGATGTCGGTATAGTGCATTTTCATCAAGATTCACTTTGGCATCAACGGCAATGATTCTGTCGTCTGATGTTTTAAGTACAGGATTGATTTCAAACATAGAAGAGTCTGTAGCATCGTACGCTTTATATAAAGCAGTAACAAATTTTACCATCTCTTTCGCTGCTTTATCTTGTAAGTTAAGATTGTATGCAATTTTTCTTGCTTGAAAGGGTTGCAGTCCAACTGTAGGATCTATGAATTCTTTTTGAATTTTCTCAGGTGAATTTTCCGCTACTTCTTCAATGTCCATACCGCCTTCAGTGGTGTAAACAATCACATTTTTGCCGGTTTGTCGGTCAAGTAAAACACTCATGTAAAACTCTTTTGGTTCACTCGGACCCGGATAGAAAACGTCTTGAGCAACTAATACTTTGTTTACCTTCTTTCCCGCTGCTCCTGTTTGTTTGGTAACCAACACATTTCCTAATAGGTTATGCGCAATGGTTTTAACATCATCAAGTGATTTTGCAAGTGCTACACCGCGCTGCTCTGAGCCAATAATTTGACCTTTACCTCTTCCCCCGGCATGTATTTGTGCTTTGACAACTAACCAACCGCTGCCGGTTTCTTGTTGAACTTGTTTGCCTGCTTCAACAGCCTGTTCCGGTGTGTCGGCAACTACTCCTTCTTGAATTGCAACTCCATATCCTTTTAGAATTTGTTTTGCTTGATATTCGTGAATATTCATGTGTTTTGTTATGTAAAAATGTGATTTTTAGAATGGTGCAAATATATTATTTTGTCTTGAGCAAATTTTTAAAATTGCGCTGACTGATTGGGTTGAACGATTTTTGTCCAGCCATATTTGTCAGGGCTTTTTAGGGTGCGAATATTGTTGAGTTCTGTTTTCACTTTTTCTGCTACCAACTCTTTTGTTAAGTCTAATTTGTAAATCTTATCGTCAATTCCAACCAATTGTATATTTGCAACAGAAACTGCTGTTCCGGTAACAAACATTTCATCTAAACTGCCTTCTGTGTGCCATTGTATGAGGTCGTCAATTGAAATACTACCTTCAATTACTTCATATCCCATATCTTTTAAAAGATGAATAACAGAATCGCGCGTTATACCAGCCAATATGCTGTCTGAAAGCGCAGGAGTGTAAATTGTATTTCCTTTTCTTAAAAAAACATTTGAGGTTCCGGTCTCTTCAAGGTATTTCAATTCAACCGCGTCAATCCATAGGTTTTGGTCAAAACCTCTTTCTTTAGCAACTTTTGCCGGATACAGTGAAGCAGCATAATTGCCGGCACATTTGGCAGCACCCACACCTCCGCGTACTGAACGAACATGATATCTGTCAATATACACCTTTACAGGATGTGAATAATATAAGCCGGCAGGACAGCCATACATCATAAACTTGTATGTCTCAGAAACTTTAATGCCCAGCGTCCAATCTGTGGCAAACATAAAAGGTCGGATATATAAAGAAGCCCCATCAGCTGAGGAAATCCAAGCCCTGTCTATGTCCACTAATGCATGTACACATTGAACAAAAAGGTCTTCAGGAAATTCGGGCATTGCCATGCGGTGAGCCGATTTGTTAAATCGGGCAGCATTTTGTTCTGCACGGAAGACTACTGCGTCATTGTTTTGACTTTTGAATACTTTTAGACCTTCAAAAATTGATTGCCCGTAATGTAAAGCAGACAAACCGGGGGGGATAGGAATATCACCAAAAGGAACTATCTCAGGGTTACCCCATTTCCCGTCTTTGTAATCACAGACAACCATGTGGTCGGTAAATAATTTTCCAAACTCGATTTTTTCAGGATTAAACTCATTTATTCTTGATTGTTTGGTTTTGTTGATGCTAATTTGAAAACTCATTATGGCGCGAAAGTAAGCCCATTTTAAAAACCTAGCAAATTGAACCCACAAAATATAGATAAAAACTTAGTAGAATTAATTACTTCATTCATGGGGAATGAAATATTTTTAGTACAAGATATTGTGTATTACGATGTTATAAAAACCGAAGGTGGCAATAAATATAAATATCTCAATATTGTTGATTTGCCCATAGATAATGCCGATATGGAAGCTTTGAAAGAACAATTAGTTGATATTCATAAAGTTGTTGTAAAGGCAGGGCATACTATGAATTTGGAAGGGATGAGTATTTTGAATCTACATTCTTATCCTGGTGTGCAATTGAATACTATTGTAGAGCAACTTGCACCCAAATATATTTCATTCTGGGGCGCTAATCCACAAAAGATTGGATTAAATATTTTGCCAATGAAAGGAATGGTTTGGAATGGCATTAAAATTCTTAGATTAGATAATGTCGATCAAACGTTGAATGATGCCAATTTAAAAAGTAAAACAGAGGAATATTTAAAATTTCTTTTTGGAATTAAATGAGTTTGATTTTTGCCACGGGTAATGCCAAAAAAATTAAGGAAGCAATTCAGTTGCTTGGACGTGAGATTGTACCTGCTCCCTTAGAATTACTGCAAAGCACCCCACCTGAAAATGGAACTTCATTTGAAGAAAACGCCTTGATAAAGGCACGTTTTATTTTTGAGAAAACAGGACAGGCTTGTTTTGCGGAAGATAGCGGACTTTGTGTTGATGCTCTGAATGGTGCTCCCGGTATTTTCTCAGCCAGATTTGCAGGTGCATCTGCAACTGACGCAAGCAATAATATTGTGTTATTAGAGAAAATGGAGCATCAAGTAAATCGTGTCGCACATTATACAGCAGTAATATGTTATATAGGTAAAAACGGGCAAGCACACTTTTTTGAAGGTAAAGTCTATGGCAGCATTGCAGCCAAACCAGCCGGTAATACCGGTTTTGGATATGATCCTCTCTTTATACCCAAGGGTATGGATAAAACCTTTGCAGAATTAGGTAGTGAAGTAAAAAACAAGATTAGTCACAGAAAAAATGCCATGGAGAAATTCTATGACTTTCTAGTTCGTGAGTCTATTGTCTAACCAGCTTTTGATTCAATATTGCAAGTTAGTAAAAGGAAATTTAATTGCACAAAATTAAGAGGCAGCGATATTATTTAAACAGTCAATTCTAAAACGCAAATCCACCTGTCCATTTCAAATACCAAGGTTGTACAATGACAGGAGCCATGATTTTAACCAGCCCTCTGCCAATTGCATTGCCATCATTATCATTGTTTTGGGTTACATACTTAGATGCGGGAATCGGTATGATTCCTGTACGCATTCCAAGTTCAGCAGTAGAATAAAATCCCGGTTTTTTTCCGACATTGGCTACAATTCTAAACCCAAACATCCTTTTGCGAATACTTGCTATGTCTATTGTGGCAGTACTATTTGTGATACTATCTGTATAATAGATTTTGCCGTATGTGGAGATTAGAGGAGATATTAATAACTCATACCTTAAATTAGAGTAAGAATTGTCTTTATATTTTCTTTTCTTCAGCAGTTCGGTTCCTTGATAATTATATTGAAAAGCAACTTTGTAATGAGCATAAGTGTTTGTATGAAAACCTATTCCAATGGTTGTTTGTGAGAAAGGTACATAAAAACTGGCGGGCATAGGCTCATTGTTTTTAAAAGTAATGTATTTGTTATCTCTCCATCCGAATTTTGTAGTGTCAGCACCATAGAAAGCGATCGAATTAAATTGAATGAGACTGACACCTACTCCTTTGCTTTCACGTATTTTTTTTGTGTATTTAGTGTGAAAAAAATATCCGGTAGTAGTGGTTGTGATAGAAGAAGAGGTAACACTTGTTACTTCGCTGGATAAAAATTTGTATCCAACGGTAGGATAAACAGTCATGTCCTTAACCTCATCCTGGTAATTATAAACAGCAGTGAGCTCTATGTTTCTATATAATGTATAAGGAGTTAAGTTGCTTCCGGTAGATATGTATTTAGCTTGTGATAATGCAGGTTTTATTAAATCACTCTGAAAAACTCCCTGAAAGTAAAAGTGTTTTGGAGCAAATGCTACATCCATCGCATAATAAATACCAAATAAATATCTTGAAGCATCAAAACCAACCCCCGGATTTATTCTAAATGTATAATATAGCAAACCGGGATTGTTATATTTTTCATTGATTGACAACCTCGAGTCGTTTGGGTGTACAAGATTGCTTTTACTTGGTTCGGTTAATTGTGCAAACGATATTTGCCAAGCTCCCATTAAAAAAATAGATAGTAAAAATTTATTTTTCATAGCGTGTTAAATTTGGCTGCGAATGTATAGAATGTGTAAATATAAAAAATAGTACAGATGTACTAAAAGCATAAATTGTTTATTCTCATGAGTATATAAATACTAATTGAATTGTGAAAATTAGATTTTGTCAATGGTGGTCTCAAATAGCCTGAATAAAAGTCTTTAACTGAAATTACCTGTGTGTTGTCAGGTTTCGTGAAGCAGTTTTTGAATTATATGCAACAATGGTAAAATATAAAATATTTTGAAGTTGGGTAATTCGTATTTCATTTGCAATAAGAAAAACAATAAAAACATTGATTATGAAACTAATAAATTTACTATTAGCCCTATTAGTGGCGCAAGCAGTTTTTGCAACATGCAGAGTGGATACTTTAAATACATACACTTTCATAACCGGAACTAGTGTAAAGGAAAAAGCCGGAAGGCAGATATACAGTTATGATGCGAACAATAACCGAACACAATATGTATATCAAAAATGGAACAGCGGCAGCAGCGCATGGGTGAATAGCAGCAAATATGATTATACCTACGATGCGAACAATAACCAAACTCAAGAACTTCGCCAAACGTGGAACAGCGGTAGCAGCAATTGGGTAAATAATTCAAAAAACACCTATGAATACAATACGAATGGTGATAGAATTGCAGAAGATGGTTATTCTAGTTGGGTAGATGCAAGTTCCTATTATGCCGACCATGTGCGTAACGAGTATATCTGTACACAGATAAATACCGGCATAGGCGATATGGCAGAATTAGCATTTAAACTTTATCCAAATCCTGTAACAAATAACCGGTTTACCATACAAGCAACGCAAAGCGGTACATATTTCTTAAACGATATGCAAGGCAGAACTATACAACAAGGCACCATAGTAATTGGCGAAAACAACATTAACATACCAAGCCTGCAAGCTGGTATCTATGTTGTAAAAATCAACAACAAAATTTTTAAGTTGGTGGTAGAATAAAAAATACAAGGCAATTACATAAAACACCAACAACCGATGTTAGAGAACCTTTTCTCTTACAGCGGTTGTTGTTTTGGAAGGTATCATGCCTTAAAACCTGTTGTTATGTAATAAGACGAAAATTATTTGATTAAATTGAAATGAGATTCCACTATCTGAATCTTTTTCATATTATGAGTTTAATTCAGATTGTATAATCCGCAAAACACACTGCTTAGAAACTAGCTCATGACTTTGGAACGGATAAAATCAATAATTTCATCCATTGAAGTTCCGGGCGGAAATAGACGGGCTACACCTTGTTTGTTCAGTTCTTTTGCATCATCATCAGGAATGATACCACCTCCAATCAGTAAAACATCTTCCATTTCATTTTCTTTCATCAATTCAATGAGTCGAGGAAATACTGTGTTGTGCGCGCCTGAAAGAATGCTGACTCCAATCACGTCCACATCTTCTTGTAGGGCAGCCTGTACAACCATTTCGGGAGTGTGTCTCAGCCCTGTGTAGATTACCTCCATGCCGGCATCGCGCAAGGCAGTTGCAATCACTTTTGCACCTCGGTCATGGCCGTCTAAACCTATTTTCGCGATTAATACTCTTATTTGTTTACTCATGATTGTTTAATCTTATGATTGGGTAGCAGGATGAATGTTTGCGATTGCCCAATTGAGCCTGTTAATTACAGTGTCTTTTCCAAGTAATTCCAGCATCTCAAATAGGGGAGGTCCTCCGGCTTGTCCGCTCACAGCTACTCGTAATGGTTGAAGCATTGAACCGGGATTAAGATCGTTTCTTTCTGCAAATGAGTGAAAGTTTGATTCTATCTGTTGTGCCTTAAATTCTGAAGTGTTCTGAATTGTCTCAGTAAATAATTTTAAATTTTCCGGAATAGGGCTTTTCCATTTTTTTTCTATTACTTTGGAATCAAATTGAGTTGGAGCCTTAAAGAAATATTCAGAAATATTGGCAATGTCTTTCCAGAATGTTACTTTTTCTTTTGTCAGACTTACTACTTTTGTTAAATATTCTAAGTTGGTTTGAATCCCCTTTGACTGCAATATCGGTAACAATGCTTCAGCTATATTTTCATTTGAGCGCTGCATTAAATATTGATGGTTAAACCATTTTGCTTTGTCAATATCAAACTTAGCTCCGTTCTTACTGATTCGTTCAAGACTAAACGCATGAATAAGTTCATCGATTGAAAATATTTCTTGGTTATCGGAAGGATGCCATCCTAATAAAGCAAGGAAATTGATTACTGCTTGAGGCTCATATCCGTTTTCTCTATATCCTGATGAAACTTCTTCGGTAATAGGGTCTTTCCATTCAAGAGGAAATACAGGAAATCCCAGTCTGTCTCCATCTCTTTTACTCAGTTTGCCATTTCCTTCAGGCTTTAAAATTAATGGGAGATGAGCAAATTGTGGCATGGTTTCTTTCCATCCAAGGAATTTATATAATAACACATGCAACGGTGCAGATGAAAGCCATTCCTCGCCTCTGATAACATGCGTGATTTTCATTGTGTGGTCATCCACGATATTAGCCATGTGATAGGTTGGCATTCCATCATTCTTCATGAGGACTTTGTCGTCTAACTGTGCAGTATTAAAACTGACCCAACCTCTGATTAAATCATTGAATCTCACTTCCTCCTTTCTTGGCAATTTTACTCTCACAACATAAGGTTCACCGGCTGCTATACGTTGTTTTACTTCATCAGCTGATAAAGTCAGTGAGTTTTTCATGCTCATTCTGCTTGTGGCATCATATTGCGGACTCATGCCACTGTCTTTCAGACGTTGACGCATTTCTTCTAATTCCTCAGGGGTGTCAAATGCATAATATGCATTACCTGATTCAATAAGTTGGTCAACGTAAGCTCTGTACATTGGTTTTCGGTCGCTTTGGCGATATGGACCATATTCGCCCCCTATATGAACACCTTCGTCAAAACTGATTCCCAACCATTCTAAGGATTCAACAATATATTTTTCTGCTCCGGGAACAAAACGAGTTTGGTCGGTGTCTTCAATTCTTAAAATATTGACCCCGTTGTGTTTTTTTGCAAATAAAAAATTGAAGAGAGCTGTTCTCACTCCACCTATGTGTAGAGCACCTGTCGGACTTGGTGCAAATCTAACTCTAACTTGGTTCATATTGGGTTGCAAAGGTATGGTTTCGGTTTATTTAGATTTGACATTATTTTGAAATTGTGCAGCGAATTTTGAGATAAAGGCTTGCACTTCTTTTTCTATGTCTTCAGTTTGTTCTCTATATGTCGGACTCAATGAAGGTTGACCCGGTTGATTTTCTATTTGAATGGTTGTAGTAGGAAATGCAAATTGAACCCCAAGCATATCAGCTAAGGCTATAATGCCATTGATTAATTCTTGTCTTGCTTGTAATTCCCCGTCAAAATTAGGCACCTGAAAAAAAACATTCATTCTGATAGAGATTGAACTTACGTCTAAGTTATACAATGACACTTGGAAAGAGTCTTTACGTGTTGAAGGGTGTGAAAGAATCATTTTTTTTATTCCTTCTATAAAAGCGTGGATTAAGTAATGTGGTGTGCCATACATGATGCCTAAGTTTGTGAAAAACCTTCTGTAAACACGTAACCCATTATTTTTGATGTAAGAATCAGTAAGTTTGTTGTTAGGTACATAAATGAGTGCATTGTCAAAAGCTCTTACTCTTGTGGAGCGTAGTCCTACTATTTCAATTGTACCTTCGATATTGTCAACACTGATATCATCTCCAATCTTAAATGGTTGATCAAGAAAGATGATGATGGAACCTAAGACATTTTTTACTGTGTCTTGTGCAGCAAGTGCAATTGCCAAACCGGCTATGGAAACTCCTGCTAATAATGCACCTATGTTAACATTGAGGGTTTTGAGTAATAATCCGACTCCTATCATAACTGCAAATGATTTGAGCAGAATCTGTAAAATCGGTTTAAATTGATTGGCTAATGGATTGGATTTGCCGGAAATGAACTTGGCATAACGTACTATTAATATATCAATGGCTGCAAATAATAAAATCACAAGGAAAATAATGGCAGTGAATTCAATTCCTTTGATAAAGAAAATATTTGCTTTTGCAGGTAGTAAAATAGAAGGGATAAAAAGCCGTGTATAGTGCATTATCAGGTAAACACTGGTGTATTTACCAAAGGACTTGATAATCTTTAAAACTTCTTGTGAGACGACCTTTTTATGATAAAGTATGTCTTTAATCAGAATGTTAAGCAACCATCTTTGTATTCTATAAATTAATATAATACTTGCAATCAGCATCAATACGCTCATCCATTGCCACACCTTGAGACCCAGAAAATGGTTTTCGCCCCATGAACCAAAAAGGTTAATCAGAAAATCACTGCCAAAAGGAACAGCCTCTTTGTATAAAATTTCTATTTGTGAGACCGTATAAGGTGAGTAATACCATTTGCCACCTATACGTTGAAGGTATATATCTTTATTCCCATGAAAAGGGAAAAATACGTGTTTTTGTGTAGCGCTGTCAACATAGTCATTTATGTTGGGATAGATGGCAGTATCTATGACGAGCAACTTAACATCTAAGTAATGTTTGAGCTTTATTGCCAGATCTTCCGCTGTTTTTCCCTTTTTCCCATATATGGTTTTTGCAGAACGGACGGGGTCAAAAGATTCAGTTCTTAAATAATGGGTATGAGTAAAAATTGTTTGAGAAGGGGTGCTCAGGTCAAAGTCTGATGCGTGAGTTCCTATAGAATAAATAAATCCGATGACAAACAATAAAACATGTTTGAGATGTTTTGAAAGCATTGGGCAAAGTTAAGGAAATTCAATTCTTGTTGCATTGTGAGCTAATTGAACAAAAAAGAAATTTTAATATTGCAGAACCTTAAAAGAATATGGAGATTGTTGAAGTAATTAGTTTGAAGGAACAGAAGGAGTTTTTGAATTTCCCTGTGCAGTTGTATGCAAACGATTCTTCATTCATTCGACATTTGGATGATGACATTAATGCAGTTTTTGACAAATCGCGCAATCGATTTTTAGCTTTTGGAGAAGCAAAAAGGTGGTTGTTGCAAGATGCAGGACGAACTGTTGGTAAAATTGCGGCATTTTATCATACAGAAAAACCTGAGAAGCCATTTGTGGGAATGGGTTTCTTTGATTGTATTAACAATCAATCAGCCGCAAATTTGCTGTTTCAACAAGCGATGGATTGGTTAAAGAGCAAAAGGTTTAGTTCTGCTCTAGCTCCGATAAATTTTGGCGATAGAGATAGCTATTGGGGTTTGATGGTTCAAGGCTTTCAAAATGTTTCTTATAGAGAAAACTATAATCCGCCTTATTATCAAAAATTATTTGAAAATTTTGGTTTTAAAAAGGATTTTGAACAGACTACTTCAAAATTACTCAGAGCAGACTTTAACCTTGAGCGTTTTTCAAAGTTAGCATCTCGTGTTTTAAGTAATCCCAAGTATGAGTTTCGCCATTTGGATATGAAGAAGAAAGAATCTTTTATTAAAGATTTTTTGTATATATACAATAAGGCATGGCAATCTCATGAATTCTTCCGCCCAATGTCGGAGGAGCAAGTACGTAAGCAATTGCAATTGATGGCTCCTATTGCGCCCAATAAATTAAATTGGTTTGTATATGCAAATGGTGAACCTGCAGGATTTTTTATCAATGTATTGAACATCAATCCAATATTTAAAGCAGCTAACGGCAAGTTTAATTTATTAACTAAACTTCGTTTCTTGTTTCTGAAATCTCAAATAAAAACAATCAGAGGAATTGTATTTGGAGTGATTCCTGAATATCATAATTTAGGGTTAGAGGTGGGGATGATTATGAAAATGTATGAACAATTGCAGACTCCGCCTTTAAGGCATATTGATTCAACCGAATTAGCTTGGGTAGGAGATTTTAACCCAAAAATGCTCAGTATGTTCAATAGCTTGGGGGCAAAAATTGCCAAAGTTCACTATACCTATCGAATAGATTTCTAAGCCTGTTTAAATTATTTTTTGGATGCTTCTAAAGATGCTTTAACAAATCGTACAAAGAGAGGGTGGGGATTTAATACTGTGCTTTTTAATTCAGGATGAAATTGCACCGCTACAAACCATGGATGATTCTCCAACTCCACAATTTCAGTTAATCCTGTCTTAGGGTTACGTCCGGTAATTTTTAGCCCTTTTCTTTGAAGCTCTTTTTCATATTTAGCATTTAGTTCATAACGATGTCTATGCCGTTCAGAAATATTGTTTTTGCCATAGGCTTTAGCTGATTGACTGCCCTTTTCTAACTTGCAGTCATAAGCACCTAGTCGCATAGTGCCTCCCATATCTGATTGGTGCTTTTGTTCTTCCATTAAACTAATGACTGGGTGTTTAGTGTCCGGATTCATTTCAGTGGAATGCGCATCTTTATATCCCAATACATTGCGTGCAAATTCTATAACGGCACACTGCATTCCCAGACAAATACCGAAGAATGGAATTTTGTTTTCTCTACAATATTTGATAGCTTCTAACTTGCCCTCAATACCTCTTGGACCAAAGCCTGGAGCAACTAACACGCCTGAATATCCTGAAAGTTTTGAAGCGATGTTTTCCATTGTGAGTAATTCTGAATTTAGGTATTGAAAATTTACTTTACACTCATTCGAAACGCCAGCATGTATCATTGCTTCGTTGATAGATTTGTAGGCATCGGGAAGTTCGGTGTATTTGCCAATAAGGGCAATCTTAATCTCTGTTTGTGGATGTTGCAGTTTGAATAAAAACTTTTTCCAATCCTCTAATGCAGGTTCATTTTTTCCGCTAAGCTTTAATTTGCTGAGTACAACTTTGTCCAACTTCTCTTTGTACATCATCATAGGAACTTCGTAGATAGTAGGCACATCAATTGATTCAATTACTGCATTTTGTTTTACATTACAAAATAGAGAAACTTTTCTACGTATGTCATTTCCCAAGGGTTGTTCGGTCCTACAAACTAAGATATCCGGTTGTACACCGGATTCTAACAAGAACCTAACACTGTGTTGAGTAGGTTTTGTTTTAAGCTCTCCGGCAGCAGCCAAATAGGGAATAAGAGTTAAGTGAATTACCACCGCATCATCTTCACCAACATCCATTTTCATTTGACGTATGGCTTCTACAAAGGGCAGGGACTCAATGTCTCCGACAGTACCACCAATTTCTGTAATTACAATGTCATAATCTTCCGAATCGCCTAGCAGGCGCATTCTTCTTTTGATTTCATCTGTAATGTGTGGAATTACTTGAACAGTTTTGCCTAAATAGTCACCTCTACGTTCGTTGTTAATCACCGTTTGATATATCCTGCCGGTGGTAACATTGTTTGCTTGGGATGTATTGACATTCAGAAATCTTTCGTAATGCCCTAAGTCTAAGTCGGTTTCTGCGCCATCTTCGGTTACAAAACATTCTCCATGTTCGTATGGATTGAGTGTGCCTGGATCTATATTGATGTAAGGGTCAAATTTCTGAATCGTTACTTTGTACCCTCTTGCTTGTAGCAATTTGGCTAATGAGGCTGCGATAATTCCTTTGCCCAAAGAAGATGTAACTCCGCCCGTTACAAATACGTATTTATTTTTACTCATGAATTAAAATCGGAAGATATAACGGGCTTCAAAGTTAGCCATAAGATTTCACCACTCATTGAAATTGAGGATAGTCTTTTAAAAAGATTTCAACATATTGTAAATCTGTTGGGCTGTCAATTGCAGGACTCTGAAAATCTGTTTCTGATACCATAATTTTATACCCGTTTTGAAGCCATCTGAGTTGCTCTAATTTCTCAATCTGTTCTAGATTGCCTGGTTGTAATTGTTTTATGCTATCAATAATTGCTTTCTTAAAAGCATATATGCCTAAATGCTTAAAATAAATACAGTTGTCTGTATTGTCTCGGTTATATGGTATTGCACTGCGGCTAAAATAGAGAGCATTGTTGTTGTAGTCACAAACTACTTTTACTGAATTAGGGTTCGAGATTTCTTCAATGGATGAAATTGTTCTTTTGAGTGTGCCAATGGATGCGTCTGAATTCCAAAGATTATTGGCAAGTGTTTCAATTTGCGAAGGCTGAATAAATGGCTCGTCCCCTTGGATATTCACGAGAATATCAAACTCAAATCCGGATTGTGTCGCAGCTTCAAAACAACGATCAGTGCCTGAAGGATGTTTTGGGTCGGTTGCAATTGTTTGTGCTCCAAAACACTGTGCAGCTGTGATAATGCGTTCATCATCTGTTGCTATAACAACTTTAGTTTCAAAACCTGTAACTTTATTTGCTTGTTCCCATACTCTTTGAATCATGGTCTTGCCTGCAATGTCAATTAAGGGTTTACCGGGAAACCTTGTAGAAGCGTATCGTGCCGGAATTACTATCAGAAGCTTTATCATGGGTTTGCAAATATAGAAAACAACTGAACTATATGATGACGCATAGTACTTAACACCCTAACTCTCAAAATTGTTTGGGTGTGTTTTGGTGTTAAATGAGCAAAATTGGCTATGCTGTAATATGAGTAGGGATGTTGAGCAGTTGCAGTCTTTGATTGTAGTGCTCCAACTCGCTCTTCCATTGAGTGTGTGTGTCAAACAAGGGGAGGGTGGTTTTGTAATAATCAATCCCTGCCAATAGATTGTCTCTAAAAGTGTTGAAATGTTTGATTTGCTTGTCGGTCATTTCATTGATTGAACATTCGGCTATCTCTTTTTCTATGTAATCTACATACATTCCAAATTCTTTCATAAACATATTAGGTCTGTATGTGTCATTTAAAATATTGATTCTGCCGTAAATATGCCCCACCATTTCTTCTAATGATGAAATTTTTGAAAAGTATGCAATATTAGGACCGGGGCAAATAGAGACCCCATCCTCGTCAGATGACTTTAAGATTTTATTTTCTGAGTAAGCGGTTCTCACTAACCCTGTGCAAATACAGGTCTTCTCTGTGATTTTGTTATAGCGTTTTTGATATTCACGCACATCTGTAATATGCATAGCATTCAATTCTTGAATTTTTGATTTTTGATATTGAGAAGATGCTTCGCAAATTGGTTTTTCGGTAAATTCTGTATTGTACAGTTTTAGAAACTGGCTTTTGCATGGGCTACCCGGCTTCCCTTTTTTTATTCTTTCATCTCGTTGTTTGTCTTTTGAATTTCCTCTGACT
The DNA here is from genome assembly GCA_023228875.1 of Bacteroidia bacterium. Lineage (NCBI taxonomy): Bacteria > Pseudomonadati > Bacteroidota > Bacteroidia > Bacteroidia bacterium. Next base: position 117,965 of record JALOAG010000002.1, read on the forward strand.
GAGTTAAAAGGAACGCCTAAAGGCGAAATACCGCTTAAGTAGAGGTCTTCTTCTTTTGCATTTGTCAAAAGTGAAAGGTTTTCTTTGTCAATATTCACAACCTCCGGTACTAATAAGAATGGTGTTCCCCAGCCAACACTATCAATTCGGTAATATTCAGACAGAAAACGGTGTTCGTTGAAGTTTCCGACACCGCCTTGTGCAGATATCTTCATCTCCAAAGGAGTATTTAATACCGGTCTTCCTATTGATTTTAAAGCCTCATTCAGTAATTGATGGGTAGTATCAATTAGATCTTGTCTGTTTTGTTTAAACTCTTCTAAGATTAATCCTAAGGTGTATCCCTCACTTGCAAATGCATGTCCTCCGCAGTTTAAGCCGGATTCTATACGATATTCGGATACCCAAATGCCTTTTTTTGCTAACATTTTACCTTGTACCAAAGCAGAGCGATAATCACTCACTTTTAAGATTATTTTTTTTGTCAGATTTCCATTTTTATCAGGAAAGAATGACTCAAATGTGGCTATGTAGCTAAAAAGTCTGGGACTAAGACCTGCTGATAACACCAGACTTGATTGAAGTTCACTGTTTGCAAAACCTCGTACTGCTGCATGCGCATCGTTATATTCGACTGGGTATGCCTCTCCTTTGGAATTGTAATTTATTCTATCCAGTTTTGTCATTACGTTGACATCAATAGAGCCTGGTTGGATACTCTTTTTTATGCTGTCCTGTAATCGTTTTCTTGTTAATGGTTCTTGCTCTTGCAACATTCTATTGTATTCTTGTTTAAGAGATGAAACATCAGGGAGCATTTCCATGTATTTGCGTAGTTCAGTTGCTTTTTCAAAAACGGAATTGCGTAGTTCTTGGAATTTTACATTGACAATTTTGTTGACTAAGTTTAAATACTCTGTAATTCTTTTAGCTCTTTTGTCAATATCTGATTTGCTAATAGGGGTAAAGTCAAAATTAAATTTTTGGGCATAGTGTTCTCGTAACCTCTCAAGAAGCATATCGTCTCCAAGTGATAAAACAGATGAAATTCCAAGGTGAGCAACTTTAATCGGTGTGTCAATTGTATATCCTATTCCCATAACGGGAATATGGAAAGTGTGGGTTAATGTCATAAAAGGGCTAAACTAACAAGTGTTAATATTGCGCAATATTAGGTATATTAATTAATACGTGTTGTGTTTTGTGAGGAATTATCTTTTAGCATGCACACAAAATATTTACATTTGCCTTCTGAATTTATTGCACACGTTATGATTGTTGTTACCGGAGCAGCGGGTTTTATTGGTAGTTGTTTGTTAAAAGAACTGCGCAACAGAGGGTATGTAGATTTGATTGCGGTTGATGATTTTTCTAATATAGATAAGGAACAGAATCTACTTGCTGTTGACAATGCAAAGCGAGTAAATAGAGATGATTTTCATCTCTGGTTAAAAGAAAATCAACAACTTGTGCAGTTTGTTTTTCATATCGGAGCCAGAACCAATACGGCTGAGTTTGATATGCAAGTGTTAAACAAGCTTAACTTAGATTATACAAAAGAGGTATGGAAACTATGCTCAGCATTTTCTATCCCCTTGATTTTTGCTTCCTCGGCTGCAACCTATGGAATGGGTGAACTAGGCTTTGATGACAATACAGCACCTGAAGACCTTATTCCATTGAACCCGTACGGAATTTCAAAGAATGAATTTGACAAGTGGATGTTAAAACAATCCTCAACACCCCCTTTTTGGGCAGGATTTAAGTTTTTTAATGTTTATGGTCCAAATGAATATCACAAAGGAAGGATGGCAAGTGTTATTTTTCATGCTTTTAATCAGATAAATAGCACCGGCAAGGTCAAGCTTTTTCAGAGTCATCATCCACAGTTTAAGGATGGAGAGCAGGAGAGGGATTTTATTTATGTAAAAGATGTGCTCAGTGTCTTGATTTATATGATGGAACAGCGCACTCATTCCGGATTGTATAATTTAGGAACAGGAAAGACAGGCACGTTTTTGGAATTAGCTTGTGCTGTCTTTGATGCACTTGGAAAACCACATAATATTGAATACATACCGACACCAATTGATATTCGTGATAAATACCAATATTATACTTGTGCCAAAATGGATAAATTGAGACAGGCAGGTTATATCGCGCCCTTTACCAGCCTTAGGGAAGGCGCGATGGAGTATGTAGTAAAATATTTAATAGACGGGAAAAGATACTAAAAATTGACAATCGCCTAAGGCGTATTTTGTCTTCTTAACAACATTAAACCTATAAAGGTAATGATTCCGTTTACAATCAGAATCTCAAATCCAAAAACATAACCGTTAAACAGCAGTTTACTGTTTGCGTCTAAGAAATAACAAATGACAGGCGAGGCTATGCAAATCAGTGGAATTAGTTTGTCTTTGACTTGAATGTTGGTGAACAATCCGAATGCAAACATGCCTAACAATGGTCCGTAAGTGTATCCTGCAATTTTGAATAATTCATTGATAACGGCATCATTGTTCCAAATTTTAAAAATTATAATGATAAAGTATGTTACAATAGATACGCCAATGTGGACAAACATTCTAGTTTTTCTTGAACCTTTGGTTGCATCAAATCCCAAAAAGTCAACACAAAAGGAAGTAGTCAATGCAGTTAGCGAAGAATCTGCAGTGGAATATGCAGCAGCAATCAGTCCGATAAAGAAGAACACTGAGGCAATGCCGGGAAGGTTGTTTGCAGCTAACATAGGAAAAAGTTGGTCGGTTTTTATAAATTGGGTGTTGCCATCTGCGAAAACATAGGTCAAATGTTTGCCTTGAGCCATCAATTCCGGGTTTTGAAAGTTCTCAATAATGATCCCTGATTGAGTGCCAAAAACATAGAGCAGACCGCCAAGTAGAACAAAAAGAAAATTAACGGGAATTAACATAGAGCTCATCCAAAACATGTTTTTTTGTGCATCTTTAAGGGTTCTACATGTAAGATTTTTTTGCATCATGTCTTGATCAAGTCCGGTCATTACAATCGTAATAAACATACCGCCTAGAAAATGTTTCCAGAAAAAATTCTTTAGGTTGGAATCCCACACAAACATTTGTGCATAATGAGAGGATTGCAGTTGTTGCCATACGGAGCCATTACTGTTTATCCCAATTTGATTCCAGATGTATATAAAAGAAATACAAAGCGCAATCAGCATGAAAGTAGTTTGGATGGTGTCGGTATATACGATTGTTTTTATTCCACCTTTAAATGAATACAGCCAAATCAATGCAATGGTGATAAAAACTGTGATTTCAAACGGTATGTGTAAATTGTCAAAAATGAAAGTTTGCATTACTACAGCAGCAAGAAACAATCTCAACGCATTGCCGATAGAGCGTGACAGTAAGAAATAAGCTGCACCTGTTTTGTAAGCTACATTGCCAAAACGCTTTTGTAAATATGTGTAAATGGAGGTTAGGTCTAATTTGTAATACATTGGCAATAAAACCCTGGCAATAACTTGATAACCCAGAAAATAACCAAGCACCATTTGCATATATGAAAAACCGTCTCTGCCTACCGCTCCGGGTATTGAGAGAAATGTTACTCCCGACAATGAAGCGCCAATCATGCCAAAAGCCACCAAAAACCAAGGAGAACTTCGATTCCCCCTAAAGAATGTTGAATTGTCGCTATTGCCTTCTGTTAGTTTTCCAATAATTATAAGAATCAGAAAGTACACAGCAAGTATTACCGGGAATACTAAAGGGTGCACTGACGACTGTAAAAGTATGTGCATGTTATTTTATTTTGTCGTACTTGATAAGTTTCTTAAAGTCATCAATACTTCTTGGCGGATGAACCATTGAATTTAATTGCAGAAAATAAATACTTCCATCACTAAAGCCGTACGTTCTAAGTGCGTCTCCCGTTATGTAGTGCAATTGACCTTGATAGTCAACACAGAGAACTAAACTGGTGTTCTTGAGATTGATGTATGTGTTGCCTTTGTTGAATTGATATACATTTCTGTTAAACTTATCAATCATAAATAAGGATTTAACATCGATGGGAATGCCATTTATATCAAGGTAGTTGATAAAACATGAAATTCGCTCGCTTTGTTCGGTTTCTATACTCATAAATCCGTATATGCCGGTGTTCTTTATAAAAACTGTTTTGAAATTAGCCTTCCGTTCCCATGTTGATTGTCTGTTTTGATAAAATAAACTATAGTCGGTTAAACGTTGGTTAAGATAGTTCTCAAAAGACTCCGCTCTTTGTTTCTGCATCTTGTAAAATTTCTCCAACAATTTACGGTTCTTCTTTTCGGAATATGGTTTGCCGTTTTTCTTAAAAAATGAAGGCGCTACTTCAATTACTTTATATCCCTCGTCACTTTTGAGAATGATATTCCATTTGCCGTTTGCTTTATCTTGTTCCAACCTAAAATCAGAGTAACGTTTGTTGCGTGTAAAAGCTGCATTAAATTCTCTATTGGAAAGCGTGTCAGTATATTTGAAAATGGCTTTTTTAATAATTGACAACTCATTAAATAATTCATGCTTATCTTCTAATTGAAAAAACAATTCTCCTTTGTTTTTAATCTTAGGAGTTACTTTGGTGATTTTGAGCAAATTGCGTCCTTCTGTAATTTTGTAGTTAGTGCCAATATTATTATTGCTTTTTTCCCATTGATATTCTTTAGAGGTGAAGAATCGTCCATTTTTAATATACCTTTCCACCTTGTTTCCTTCGTCAAAAAGGAAATATGATTCAGGGTTTCTAAATCTTTCATTGCAATTTCTATTGTCAAGCATATAGACATGCTTAGCAAGATTTTGTCTAATCCATTCGTCATATCTGATGGGTATTTCTTGTGACTCAGAATTGGAAAAAACAGTTTTAAATAATTCATAATCCATAAATCCCTTTGTGTCGTTGTCATAAGTGTAGAACACCGAACTCGTATCAGAAACAGGTACATCTAAGCGAATGTTCATGTTGCCATTAAACTGTAGAGGAAAAACACCGTCAGAAATTTCAATTTCAATCATTATATCTGTTTTATAAAGAGGACTGTTGCGGTATTTGGTAACTCTGAGGTCAAGTCCTCTAAAAGCAGTGTTTACTAAATCCTGTATGTAACGCACAGAAACGTATGCATTCCCATTATAAACAGTACCGTCTTTTTTAATCAAACTTCCTGCAGGTATATAAAGGTTGCAACCGGATTCAGTATGAATGATGGAATTTTCAGCAGCGTTAATGTTAAAGGTTTCAGAACGAGGATATAAATCTTCCAATAATGGCTCTACATTTACATTTGGCAGAAAAATCGGTTTGGGTTTAAGAATGTACAAATTGCGAGTTCCTCTACTGCTCGCCATCAAACCGGCAGGAGGGTCATATACATCTCTTTTGCCATTCCAAATAGAGGCAATCCATCTGTTTTCGCGAGGAGTTAACCCATAATCTTCAGAGTAGAATAGAACAGAAAGACTTGTGGGTTTATCACTGCCTAACACTCCATTGATATTAAATCGCTCAGGTTGTACTTGGGCTTGATGATCATAATTCAGGCGTGTGAGATTGTCATACAGTTTCAATATTTGCAATTCGCCCAGTAAATTCATATTGCTTGGTAGGTCTGTGGCGTAATCTATACTTAATCCAAGTTCTTTGAGATTATTAAAGGTCATTAGTTTCTCTACAATTTCGTAAAAGGTTTCGGATAAGAAAGTGCCATAGATATGTAGGTTCTGTATTTTCCTGTAATAGAATAAGAAATCCCAGTCTTTGGGTTCTTCATTAAAAATCAAAGTGATTTTTTCTAAATTAGGTGTCTTGTAAATGTTTTCAAGAAGATTGGTATCATTAGGATTACATTCAACAATGATGTGTTCAACATTCATTAGTTTTTCAAAGTCAGAACCTAGGAGATTGCTGCCTGAGTTTTTGAGATATAGTTCAGTAATGTCGTTCCATTGGTTGATGAGGTTTAGGATGTTGCCGGGAGATTGAATATTGTCTATTTTAACAGAATAAGCGTCATATAGAATTGAGGGTTGTTTGGCAATAGTAACATAATCCGCTTCTGAAGCGAACAATACTTTGTTAGGTCTGCTACCTTTTTTTATATCCTTGCTTGATGTCCATGTCCCTGAAAACTGACTTAGTCCGGTCATCGGACTAACGATGATAAGCAGTAGCAGGACATTGAGTATTTTTTTCATAAAGTGCTTTGATGAATAAGAGTGTAAATAAAAACGCATTATTATTGATTTTATGAGGGCTTTTATCAACGGGATGTGCAAATTTCCAGCCTAAATTTGATTTTCTTTGCAGCCCATGAATTTTGTAATGCCGGTTGTTGAGGGTTTTGTAACAGGGATAGGTCTAAGTTTGACTTTAGGTACTGTGTTTTTTGCATTAATTCAAAACTCGCTGATTTTTGGATACAAAAAAGGAATATTAATCGCTTCCGGAGTGGCATTCAGTGATATTGTCCTGATTTCTTTAGTGCTGTGGAGTGATTCGTTTATTGGGTTTTTACAAAATTGTGCTAAGGAAGTTACAATAGTAGGCGCGATTTTGTTGATTGTCTTTGGTATAGCTCAGTTTGCTAAAAAGGTTGCCAATAAAGAGGGAATTAAAGACTATTCTGGTTCTCTGTTTGGAGATATTTTTTTTGTGGGCAAAGGGATATTTTTAAATGTAATTAATCCTGTCAATTTCTTTGTTTGGCTTTCTATCTCAGCCATGCTGTCTGCAAAATTTCACTATGTAATTGATGAAAAATTAGCGTTTTTTATTGCTTCCGTCATTGCAATATTTACAGTGGAGTCTTTATTGGCAATATTTGCAGCGCGTGTACGCAAGCTAATGAATGATAAACGCATACGCTGGGTGAACCGAATTTCAGGAACTATCTTTATTGGGATAGGAGTGTATTTACTATGTTCGTAAGAGTATTTTATTCTCCCTTGAAATTGGGTAGTCTTTTCTCATTAAATGCACTCACACCCTCTTTATAATCAGCGGATTTGCCTGCAATCTCTTGGCAGAATGCTTCATACTCTAACATTGTGTTCAAATCTGAATGAAAGGATTTGTTGAGCATTTTTTTCATCAAGCCAATTGCTTTGGTTGGTGCAGCAGCATAGTATGCTACAATTTTTGATACTTCATTATCTAATTCTTCATGTGGGACAACTCGATTGACCATGCCCCATTCTAATGCTTGTTGTGCAGAAACTTTAGACCCCATTGTAGCAAGTTCAAAAGCTCGGTTGCCTCCCACTATTCTTGGTAAAAAGTAAGAAGATCCGCTATCTAAAACCAGCCCGACATTGATGAATACTTCAATTAAAGAGGCTTTTTCGGATGCAACAATAAAGTCGCTTGCTAATGCCAATGAACAACCGGCTCCTGCTGCAACACCATTGAGTTTGCAGATAATGGGTTTAGGCATTTCGCGCATTGCCCTGATGATTGGGTTGTATCTTTTGTATAATGAATCAGACAAAGAACGATTTTCACTTTTTGCAATTGCTTTTAAATCTTGACCCGAACAAAATGCCTTGCCTGCCCCGGTTAAAACAATGACCCTGCAATTATTGTCGCGCGTTACGTCTTTCAGAGCATCTTGTAATTCATAACTCTGTTCGTCATTGAAAGCGTTAAATACATCTTCTCTGTTGAGGGTAATGGTGGCTACGTTGCCATTTTTTTCTAATTTGATTGCATTATAACTCATAGCGCAACACTAAAGAAAATCACACAAAATCCCAACAGAAAACCCCAATAAATTTCCTTGAAACTGTGTGCCTCTAATGCAAGACGTGCTGTCATGCTCAAACCCGCAAAAAATATAAACGGAATGAGCCAATAAATCATCACGCCTTCATTTAGTCCGATGATAGTATATAAAAAGAGGGCAATAACACCGGCTATGGCGGCTGCATGTGAACTTATTTTGAACCAAAAATTAATTAACATGATTAAAAATATCAATGTAGCAATGCCAAAAAGATAGCGATAGCTTAAAGCTCCTAAATCAGTGTCCATAATCTGCCATGCAGTTACGAAACACAGAATTGAACTTATTAAATAGGGGAGAAAGCGTTCTGTTCTTTCTTTGAGATAAATATTTTTAACAAATTTTAATTGTTGGAGAAGGAGCACAAGTATGACTGGGATTAAAAAAGTATTGGCGAAAATAAACAGCAGCAAAAAGGAAATATCTTCGTCATAAAAGCGTGCCTTGTAATAGGGTAGAAAGTAAAAAAGAATAGTAAATGAATAGGAGATTAATATCAGCGGATGAAATAGAAAAGAAATAAGCAGCCAGAAATTTTTCATACAAGTTGATTACAACTGCTTTCTCATTCTAGACACAGGAATATTAAGTTGTTCGCGGTATTTAGCAACGGTTCTGCGGGCAATGTTGTACCCCTTTTTTGTCAATATTTCCATTAACTCTTCATCTGTCAAGGGTTTTGATTTGTTCTCCTTGTCAATTTCGGTTTGCAGTATTTTCTTGATTTCTTTATTAGAAACTTCGTCTCCGCTATCTGTTGTTAAGCCCTCTGAAAAGAAATATTTAAGTGGATATAAACCAAAAGAAGTTTCAACATATTTACTATTGGCAACACGTGAAACAGTGGAGATATCCATTCCGATTGCATCTGCGATGTCTTTCATAACCATAGGCTTGAGCATGGTTTCATCTTCGTCAATAAAGAAATCCCTTTGTTTGGCAACGATGGCTTTCATGGTTTGCAATAAGGTGTTTTGCCTTTGTTTAATGCTATCAATAAACCATTTTGCACTATCAATTTTGTCTTTTGCATATTGTGCTGATTGCTTTAGTTGCTTGTCCTCTGTGTTGGCAGAATACGCTTTCAGGGTTTCTTGAAAATTTCTGCTGATGCGCAATTCAGGAGCATTTTTTGAATTTAATGTTACACTTAAATTTCCTTCGTCATTGATGACTTTAAAATCAGGTATAATATACTGCTCATTATAGTTGGAGTTTGATGTTTGACCGGGCTTGGGATTGAGTTTCTTGATTTCCAATATAGCTTCTTTCAACTCTGTTTCACTGATTTTTAAACTTCGGGTGAGTTTGTCGTAGTGCATTTTAGTGAACGCCTCGAAATGTTCGCTCAGAATATGTATGGCAAGTTCAATAGGCTTTTTATTTGTTCTTTCTGTTAATTTCCTGTTGAGTTGTAAGAGTAAGCATTCTTTTAAGTCTCTGGCTCCTACACCTGCCGGGTCAAATTTTTGTATCTCATGTAAAACTTTTTCAAGTTCTTCTACTGACGTAGAAACATTTGCCGTAAACATCAAATCGTTTACAATGGCTCTGAGTTCTCTTCGCAAATAACCATCGTCTTCAAGGCTTCCAATCAAATGATGGGCGAGTTCGAGTTCGTGGTTGTTGTATATATTGGTATCGGCTTGTTCGATAAGGTATTCATAAAAACTCTGAAAAGTAGGAATAGGGATTTCTTTCCGTTCTTCTTCAGCATAGTCATCATTCAATCTAAATCCGCCATCATCATTAGAATCGGATAAATAGTCAGAGATGTCTTCATCAAATGTGTCTTCTGTATTGCTGATAGTTTCTCCTTCAAAATCATCATTTTTTTCATACTCCTCATTATCTATGTCTCCTTCGGAACTTTTTTCTAATGCCGGATTATCCAATACTTCTTGTTCAATTTTTTCCAAAAAATCAGATGTGCCTAACTGCAACATTTTCATAAATTGAATTTGTTGTGGCGACATTTTCTGTTGTAGTTTCTGACTTAGACTTTGTTTGAGCATAAAAAATAAGATGTTTTTAAAGCTTGTGTACTATTTGTAATTTCGCAACCCGAAAAACATCACAAAAATAGGCAATGCAAATTAAAGATTTAACACAAAGTGAAGGTAAAATTGTTACTTTGAACGGCTGGGTTTCTAACAAGAGAGACAGCAAAGGTTTAGTATTCATTATTTTAAGAGACGGCTCAGGTTATTGCCAATGTGTTATATCGATTGATATTGTTGGGGATGATGTGTATAATCAAGCAATCGGATTGACACAAGAAAGTTCTGTTTCTTTGACAGGCAAGGTGATTAAAGATGAAAAACAAGTGGGAGGTTTTGAATTGCAAGTTGAAAAATTACATGTATTTCAAGTTTCTGAACCATACCCGATTACAAATAAAGAACATGGTGTTGAGTTTCTGATGGATCATAGGCATTTATGGTTGCGCAGTAAAAGACAGTGGGCAATTATGAAGATTAGAAACACCATTATTTTTTCTATTCATAAATTTTTCCAACAACATGACTTTGTGCAAGCGGACGCACCTTTGTTTACAGGAAATGCAGCAGAAGGAACAACCACCTTGTTTGAAACTGATTTTTACGGACAACCAGCATATTTGTCTCAATCAGGACAGCTATATGGAGAAGCTATGGCAATGGCTTTAGGTAAAATTTATACTTTCGGACCTACTTTTAGGGCTGAAAAGTCTAAGACCAGAAGACACTTGTCAGAGTTTTGGATGATTGAACCTGAAATGGCTTTTTATGATAATTTCCAGAACATGGATTTAATTGAAGAGTTTCTTCATTTTGTTGTCAAAGAAGTCATTGATACAAATCAATCTGAATTGGAAATTCTTGGACGTGATGTATCTAAATTAGAAGCCTCTTTAAAACCATATAAAAGATTGACATATACTGATGCGGTGAAGCTTATCAAAGGCGAAGATGCGGTAGAAGGGAAGACCTCGATTCAATTGTTAGAAAATGATTTAGTTGAAGCCAAAGCAAAATATGCTGCAATTCAACAAGAAATTGGCGAACGTGAAGCTAAAATTGCACAACCAGGTATGAAGAAAGGTGAACTCAACTTTAATGTTGCAAAAATTGCAAAACTCAAAGGTGAGTTGAAAGACCTTGAAGAAGATATGCGCAATATTCCACAATGGATTGAGTCTGCAAATAGCTTTGTCTATGGAAATGATTTTGGAGGAAGTGATGAAACAGTTCTTACCCGTCTGTTTGATGTGCCGGTTATGGTATATGACTGGCCCCACGAAGTGAAAGCTTTTTACCTGAAACGCAACCCGGATGATGAGAGATTTGCGAGAGGAGTGGATGTGCTTGCACCGGAGGGTTATGGGGAAATTGTGGGAGGAGGAGAAAGAGAAACAGACATAGAATTGCTCAAAGGAAAAATTATAGAACATCAACTTCCTATGGAAGTTTTTGAATGGTATTTGGATTTGAGACGTTTTGGTTCAGTACCTCATGCAGGGTTTGGACTGGGATTAGAAAGGCTTGTTGCGTGGGTGTGCAAATTACCACACGTACGAGAAACTATTCCGTTCCCAAGAATGTATGGCAGATTGAAGCCATAGACACAGTCTATATTGTTGTTAAAGCAGCTGCTCTAATGTCTGCATTTTTTCCTCTGTTTCTATCCATTCACTTTCAGGATTGCTGTCCAATGTAATGCCTGCTCCTGCTTGTAACAACGCTTTGCGACCGCTAATTAACATGCTGCGTATATTGATGGATAAGATGTTCAATCCTTTTGGGTTTAATATTCCCGAATAGCCGGCATAAAACCCTCTGTTCCAATCCTCATTATTTGTAATAAAATCAATACCTGCATGATGCGGATAAATTCCAACTGCGGGAGTCGGATGAAGAGATGAAATGAGTGAAGGTATATTTGTTTGTTCTATTGTAAAAGAATAGGTGTTTACTAAATGAGCCAAATGTCCTGCTCTTACTATTGTTTGGTCGCTTTCGTTGAAAAGAATTCCTGCATTATGCAGCACTTCTCTGATGTGTTTTGCTGTGATTCCTTGTTCAGCACTCTCTTTGCTGCCTAATTTTTCTTTTTGCTCCCATGGGGCTGTCCCTGCTAATGCCACTGATTCCGCTGTTCCGTTTGCGTTTTTGCTGATAAGTAATTCCGGGCTGGCTGAAATGAATGTGCAATTTTTGTTTTGATAGGCTGAAATATAGGCATTAGGATAGTTGACCTTCAATTTCTGGATGAAGGCATTAATTTCAAAGGATTTCGGTAAGTCAATTTGTTTGCAACGCGCTGCTACTACCTTACTTACCCTGCCTGACTTGATTTCAGATTGAATCTTTTCAATGAAATAAATAAAATGAGCTTTGGAAATAGTCCGGTCAAGATTATGCGATTGTTGAGTGTTGTTTTCAAACTGACAAGGTGTGGTATCAGGCTCTGCTTGTATGAATTGAAATGAGGTTCCTGCAAAATTTGAAATTATGTAACCAGTTTTATGAATGGGCATTTCAGACAGTTTTTCTTCATGTCCATTAAAATAAAACGTCTCACCTCCAGGAATCCTATAACAAGCTTTTGCCATTTCAATCTTTCTTTTTGGGTCTGATTGCCATTGTTAATTGACCGGAGAACACCAATTGCTCTTGTTCATTTTTAATTTTTATATCCCAAATATGACTGGTTGCGCCAATGTGCAGTGCAGAGGCGTATCCATACACAGTTTCACCCTCTTTAGCCGTTTTGATATGGCTTCCAACAAGGCTTTGACCAAATGCAAAAAATGACTCCATATCAATGACAAGATTCGCTGCCACACTGCCAATATGTTCAGCAAGGACAAAAGACGCACCGCCATGCATCATCCTAAATGGGTGAATAGTCTTTGTATTGATTGGCATTTCGGCTTTGATGTATGTGGGTGCAACTTCTGTAATTTTAATACCTAAGAAGTCAGACATCGTACCTGTACAGAATTTGTTTAACTCTTCAATTGAGTGTTGATTCGGAGAAAAAAATTGATCCTTCATTCGGAGTGCGAATGTAAATGTTAATCCTAAACTTGCTTGTATATGAAAGTGTATTTAGTGTTTCAAAAGGTGTAGAAGAGGGCAGAATTATTAAGAATCTAAGCAAGAATCTCTCCTTGCCCTTTATTTCTTATTCTCGACAATGATAAAAACGTCCTCATCATCTTTTTTCATCATGTATTTCTCTCGTGCGAATTTCTCCAGATTGTCAGGATTGGAGAATAAGTATGTTCTTTGTTGTCTTGCTTGTTCAATCTCTTTTTTATAGAATGCAGCTTCTTTTTTCAGTACACGTACATCTTTATTGATTTTGATTAAGGAAGTCAGACTATTGAAATCAAAGAAAGTCATCCATATTCCAAATGCTCCGAAGATGAAGTAGTATCGGTATTTGAGCAAAAAAGCTTTATCTAATTTCACCTTGACAAAATTAGGCTGAATGTGATTGGTACAAATGGTGTTTTACACACAAATATCATTGTGTTCCATTTTCTAAAACAGTATTAGATAACCCCAAGATTCTTAATTGTTCCTATCGTCTTTTTTAGAGTTGCTAAAACCATAGCTCACTCCAAAATAGTAGTTAAAATCTTTGAATGAAGCACGACTGATAGAGGTAACAAGGTTGTCAGTTCCAAAGAAGAAAGGCCCCAATTTGATAAATGCACCCAAGTTGGCATTTTTATAATCGTTGTATAAGGACATCGGTACCGCCACTTCTACGCCTTTCATTTCAAATCTTGGGATAAGCGTAATCGAAGATGGTTTTCTAAAACTCACTGATTCACGGCTTCTTAAACTCTGAATGATTTGTGCACCAATAAAAAACTTTGGAACTATTTTTAAATCACCGTGTAGCATAAGTGTAGTAGGGAGGGATGCTTTGATTTCGTTGAGTTCGGTAACTTGGAACATAGACTTTGTGAGACTGTCCATGTAGTGTAATCCACCTTCCATGCCGGTAGCCCATGCTTGAGCAAATTCGATTCCCGGTACCCAAGTTTTTGGGGTATTGTTTTGGATATGTCTTGCAATTACACCATCGCTATAGGTAATACTACCTATGTCTTGCAACGCAATTCCACCTCTAAAGAAATAATCAACATCAGGAATTTCTACATAACTGCCTATTTTATGATTGGGTTTTTTGAGTTCGATATAAGCAGAAAGGTCAAAGCCGATACCGCTGCCGGTAGGTCTGCCATTCATAAAATTAATCATGTTGAGATTGGAAAAGTATGAAGGCTTTACATATCCATATTCAAAGTCGGCCTTGCCAAAGTTGATAGAGTCATAGCCGTTTACTTTAAATGAAGTACCATTATTTTTTACATAACCGGTACCCATTCCCATTAAATATTTCACGTTAGCTCCTACACTCACAGTCATATATATACTGCGCACCAATGCAACCGCTCCACCCACTCCGATTTCGGAAAATGAATTCATGTTTACACTAAATGAATTGTCAGTTATTTCATCTCCAAATTGAATCTGGTTTGGTGGGTCGAAGATGATATTGTTTGAACTGTCAAGTCCGTGCCTGAATATACGTGCCAAGTCTTCGCTAATTCCAAAACCTTGTAAGCCGATACGGGTACGAGAAAAGAAGCCTATAGCAAATTTTCTGTCATAATTGTAAATGGATGCAGGACCACGATTTTCAATATTCAAATCAAAGTTTTTTGGATTGCCATCCAAATTCTCCTCAAACCATTCATTTTGGAATTTTATTTTTCCATTGTTGTCCTTGTAGTTTGAGGGAACAGTTCCTCGTACCCATTGAGTGATGGTAAAAGGTAGTTTGTAAGTTAAATAATTGTTGTCAAAGTTCATGCCCATGGAAAGTCCATTTGCACTGACCATGAATGGGCTGGAAACAGCCATTGCGGTATTGAAATAAAAAGCGTTTGCTCCGTTGTAATTACTTTGGTTAAGTCCTGTCCAATTTTGCGCTGATGATGTAAGGGTAGAAAGGATAAAAATAATGCTGATATAATGTAATTTCATGAATCTCTTTAATTTTGCGCGAAAGTAATATCATACATGAATGAAAACTCAATAAAATATTCACAGTTTCAAAAATACGCACTTGCTTGTGCCGCATTTGGCTTAGCTATATATGTGATGCTTACAGCCTTAGGAGCACATGCACTTAAGGAAGTATTGGAAAATCCTGATTTGAATAGGGTCTTTGCCGCAGCAACCAAGCATTTAATGCTGGGGTGTATTGGTATTTTTGTTGCTATATTTTTATCCGTATTGTTGTCTATCAATACTCGTATCCCTGTGGTGCTTATGTTGTTGGGGTTGCTTTTGTTTTCGTTGAATCTGTTGGTATATTTCTTTTTAAAAATCAATGATATTCACATTGCTTTTTTGGGAATGTTAGCTCCAATCGGAGGGACTATGTTTGTACTTGCATGGACTTGGTTGGGAATCTTGATAGTCAAGGGGAAAAAATGAGGTTTCAAAGTTTTACATTCTTGCATTTCCATGATAATAATTGAATTTTGCCATCATGTCATCACACCATTTTGTTAGAGAAGGTCAAGAACCCGCATTGGTATTAGCAAACGGATTGCCTTGCAGCACAGAACTTTTAAATCAATTGGTGGCATGGAGTCCCACAATTATGGTGTTGGATGGAGCATATTATAAGGCAATGGAACGCAACATTAATTTTGATATCCTGCTGGGTGATTTTGACAGCATAAAAACCACTTCGATTGAACTACCATTTCCTGCAGAGATTATTCACACACCTGACCAAGAGAAAACAGACTTGCAAAAAGGGCTGGAATTGCTGATAGCCCGAAAAACAGAAGCAGCAAACTTACTTTGGGCGACAGGTGCCAGGGCAGATCATTTTATGAGCAACCTCAATGTTATGGCTAAGTTTAGGAATGACATAACGCTTAAAATGATTGATGATAACTCAGTTATTTATCCTGTCAAAAGTCCTTTTGTGAAATATTTCCATGCAGGTGAAAACTTGTCTTTGATACCGCTGAATGCAGTTAAGAACATTCAGACCAAGAATTTGCAATATGAACTGCATGGAGGTTTGTTAGAGCCTGGTGGGAGATTTGGCTCAAGTAATAGGGTAAAAGAATCAGGGTTAGTTGAAGTTACCTTTGATGATGGAATATTGCTGTTAATGGAATGTAAAGATTAATGAAAGAGCAAGCATTTATTCAACATGTCAAGAATAAACTGGCGGTATTGCCTGATATTTCAGCATATAACAAGGTTTACCTCTCGCGATTAATTGCGGAGTTACCATACAGAACCAAGATTTTTCATGCAGTCATTGCTGAAGTGTGTTTGCAAACTCACAAACCAGTGCAAGATATAGTATTGGTGGACTATGGCGGAGGCACAGGCTTGTTGTCATGTTATGCACGTTGGGTTGGAATTGGTAAAGTGATTTATATTGATATTTTTGATCAATCAGCAAAAGATGCCATGACCATAGCTGCTCAATTGGATTTGTCAGCCGACACTTATTTGGTGGGAGAGGTAAGTGTGTTACAAACAAAACCCCATGCGCTGGTTAGTACTGATGTGATTGAACATATATATTCATTAAATGATTTTTTCGCAACGTGCTATAGATTGAATCCTAAGTTAATACAAGTGCATATTACGGGAGCAAATCCATATAATCCAATCATCAGGAGACGATTGATGGCTTTACAAAAGAGAAATGAAAATGAATATCATGCTCCGGCTGTTGGTGCAAAGCCTTCTGATGATTATAGAGCTTATAAAGAAATAAGGCAGATTTGGTTGCAGGAAAATTATGCTCAGGAGTTGAGTGTAAATGAAATTCAGCAATTGGTCTTGCTATCAAGGGGATGCAATTTTGATGATATCAGAGTCATGGCAGATGATTATCTAAAGAATAAGCAGTTTCCGGTCAGGACATTGCACCCTACAAATACATGCGATCCCAATACAGGAAACTGGTCAGAACGGTTATTGTCACAAGAAGATTTGCAATCATTTTGTACAGAATTTGGTTGGCAATGTACGTATGAGGCATTTGAATTTAATAACCGTCAAGCCAATATGATCAAGAACTTTGTTTGGTACATATTGAATCGAATAGGGAAGATGTTGGGCGGTTCTGCAAAATGTTTGTTGCCCTTACTAAAAATTACAATCAAAGAAAAAGAGTCCTTAAGATAAAGCCTCTATCTTAAATCATCAGTGCTACCGGCAGGATACAACACAGGGTCATACTCAAAGAATTTTGATTCTAACACTTGGGTTGCGGTTTGAGTTGTTATGTCAATAGTTTGGCGAATACCGCTCTTAAAACTGATATCGACTTGTTTGATATTTGATTTTGCCTCATTGACATGCAATGTAATGTAGAAATAAGGTTTTTTCTTATCAGTAGGGTTGAGAGCTACCCTGTCATATGTTATGTTGTCTTTAGTATATGAGCCATCAAATTTTGATAGGAAACCTGTTTTATAAAAACTAAAAATAGTAGCGGGACTGATTTCTACATCCTTAGCGTTATAATTTTCAATGGTCAATTCCTTCGTTTTTGGAAAATATGTCCAAATGGTTTTGCCATTACAGATTATAATCTGTTCGTTAAACTCCAATTTGTATTTATCACCTTTTACCCAAATTTTACCTGTTTCAGAAACCCGTTCCATTTTTTCCGCTTTGTTCTCAGTTGTAATTGTGAACTCTGAGTATAAAGCCTTTTGTGCCTTGTACGTTTTAGTAACCTTTTCGAGGATTTCTTTTGCTTTTTGTTCTAAGTCAATTTGAGTGAAAGCTAAACCGCTAATTCCAAAAATAAGAGTTGCAGTTGTAATTGCTTTAAGGTATTTCATTTCTATTAATTATCAAGATTCATATTATCCAAAAAATGTTCCAAACTCTCTATGTCATGAATCAGTACATCGCGTGCCTTTGAGCCACGACTTCCGCCCACAATGCCTGCTGCTTCGAGTTGGTCTATCAGTCTTCCTGCACGATTGTATCCAATTTTTAATTTACGTTGAATCATCGAAGTGGAGCCTTGTTGTGTTTCTACTACTATGCGTGCAGCTTCGTCAAACATAGGGTCTTTGTCTGATGAGTCAAATTCAGCACCACCTTCTCTTTCTTCACCGGGAGCCTCGGGCAGAATAAATGCATGGCCGAAACCTTTCTGTTGTTCAATAAAATCAGTAACGGCATCCGCCTCGGGAGTGTCAACAAAAGGACATTGCAAACGGATTAAATCACTTCCTGAATAGAACAACATATCTCCTTTACCGATGAGTTGGTCTGCGCCATTGCTGTCAAGAATGGTTCTGCTGTCAATCTTGGATGTTACTCTAAAAGCTAAACGTGCAGGGAAATTTGCTTTGATTGTTCCTGTAATAATATTGACAGAAGGTCTTTGTGTTGCCAAAATAACATGAATACCGACAGCACGTGCTAATTGTGCCAATCTGGCAATAGGCGTTTCTACTTCTCTGCCGGCAGTCATCATTAAGTCTGCGACTTCATCAACTACTACAACGATATAAGGTAAAAATACATGTCCTTTCTCAGGATTAAGTCTTCGTTCCTTAAACTTGTTATTGTATTCAATTATGTTCCTACATCCCGCATCCTTCAATAAGTTATAACGATTATCCATCTCAACACAGAGTGATTTCAGGGTGTCTGTAACTTGTGAAGTATCGGTGATAATGGCATCGCCATCACCGGGTAGTTTTGCCAAAAAGTGTTTTTCAATTTTATTGTAGAGAGAAAGTTCTACTTTCTTTGGGTCAACCATTACAAACTTTAGTTCAGTAGGATGCTTTTTATATAACAGAGAAATAATTAAACAATTAAGCCCAACTGATTTTCCTTGTCCGGTCGCTCCTGCAACCAATAAGTGAGGCATCTTGGCTAAGTCTGCAATATAGAGTTCGTTAGAGATGGTTTTACCTAAAATAACCGGTAATTCAAATTTACTTTCTTTAAATTTCTTGCTCTTAATAACAGAACTCATTGGCACCATTTCAGGTTTTTTATTTGGTACTTCTATACCAATCGTACCTTTGCCGGGTATTGGTGCAATAATCCTGATTCCTAATGCTGCCAAGCTAAGAGCGATATCGTCCTCTAAATTTTTAATCTTAGAAATGCGAACTCCTGTTTCAGGTATAATTTCATACAAAGTTACTGTTGGACCAATGGTGGCGTTTATTTTCTTGATGCCGATATTGTAGTTTTTGAGTGTATCTAAAATGAGGGTTTTGCTACTTTCTAATTCTGCAATATCAATTTCTGCTTTATTTATCTCATATTCTTTTAGTAAATCATCGGTAGGAAACTGATATCCCGGCAAATAGAGCCATGGGTCATACGGTTCGTCAATGCCAAAATGCTCTTTACGTATGGGAGTATTTTCATTGTCCTCAGAAACTTCTAAAATCGGGGTTTCTTCTATCGCAAAAGGAATGTCATCTTTATCTGCATTGTTATTGTCTTTCGGGTTGTCATCCACTTCGTTTGTGAGTTCTAATGGCTGAATAACAGCTTCCGGCTCTTCTTCAATAGGAGTTTCATTTTGAAGGTTTAATTCAACACTGTTGTCCTGTTCTTCTTCCCATGGGACATCTTCAGTAAAAGAAGCTTGTGTGTCGTTGTTCTCTTCATCAGCAATTTCATTAGTAAGAGGTGTGTTTTCTATTGAAGCTGAGTTAGAATTGACACTGGATTCATCGGGTTTTAAAGAAGGGAGTATGTTTAATTTTAGGTAGGTTACCATAAAGATAACGCCAACTAATACTAATAAAATGACTGCACCAAATCCTCCAATAATTCCACTTAGCCACTCACTGCCAAAATACCCGATTCCACCGCCTAAATACAAAGAACCGGTGGGAATTATACCAAGAACCAGTGTGCCCCAGAGTAATATAAATAGGGTGATACGAGACATTTTTTTTTGGGCAAAAAGAAATTTCCCTGTAAAAAACTTGAATCCAAAGTTGAATAGCAGAATGAGGGGAAGTATTGCAAAGATTCCAAACCATTTGTAAACCAACCAATAAGACAAAGCAGCACCCAAAAAACCCATAAAATTATGAGCCATGATAGGCTGATTGATTTTAAACCAACTCCAACTTTTGCCAATCACTAAAGCTTGGTCAGAATTGTTGCTAATTAAATTAATCCAATAAGAAAAATAACTTAGAATAGCATAAACAGCAAAGCCCATGAATACTAACCCTGCCAACTGTCTTGTTTTGGGATCTTTAATAATTTCTGAAAACTTGGGAGTATTACCGTCTTCACCCACTAAATTCTTTTGGTTGGGTGCGGTTTCTACAAAATCATCTAATCTTTTGTTTCCTCTTTTTTCGTTTGTGATATCTTTCTTTTTACCAAACACGATGTGTAGTATAATTCTGCGCAATATTCGGTATTATGGTTGTGCGGTAATGCGAAAAGATTTCCTTATAATGTTTAAAACATTGTGTCAAGTGTAAAATATTGAGTGCATTTTGTTTGATTGGAATTGTACTATTTTCGCAGTTCACAACCAAAAAAAGAATCAATGAGCAAAGCGTATGTTTTTCCCGGTCAAGGGGCACAGTATTCAGGAATGGGTAAGGAGTTATATCATGCTAATCCTGTTGCAAAAAAATGGTTTGATAAAGCCAATGAAATATTGGGATTTGAAATTACCAAGACTATGTTTGAAGGTACAGATGAAGAATTGAAGCAAACCAAAATAACACAGCCGGCAATTTTTTTAGACTCTGTTATTCAGGCACTTACTTTATCTGATTTTTTACCATCAATGACAGCAGGACATTCATTAGGAGAATTTTCTGCATTGGTAGCATCAGGTGCAATGAAGTTTGAAGACGGTTTGAAATTGGTGTCTGAACGAGCGTTGTCTATGCAGGCTGCTTGTGAGGCAAAACCCTCTACAATGGCTGCTGTATTAGGATTGGATGATGCTGTTGTGGAAGAAATATGTGCCGGTGTACGTTCAGGAATAGTAGTACCTGCTAATTACAATTGTCCCGGACAGTTGGTGATTTCAGGAGAAGTAGATGCTGTAAATGAAGCATGTGAGAAATTAAAAGCTGCCGGTGCAAAACGCGCTTTGGTGCTGCAAGTTGGGGGGGCTTTTCACTCTCCTTTAATGCTGCCTGCACAAGAAAGATTGGCAAAGGCAATTGATGCCACTGAGTTTCAGGATCCGGTTTGCCCTGTTTACCAAAATGTAACTGCAATGCCGGCAACCGATCCGGCTGTTATTAAAGACAACCTTTTAAAACAATTGACTGCTCCCGTGAAATGGACTCAAACTGTTCAACAAATGGCAAAAGATGGAGCCGTTGAGTTTATTGAAGTTGGTCCGGGCAAAGTGCTAAGCGGGTTGGTGAAGAAAATTTTAGGGTAATTGCCTTGCTTACTATGCTGAAAGCAAGTGTGATTATAAGTGTTTATAAAAACATGGATGCTTTGGAGTTGATTTTGCAAAGCTTGGCAAATCAACAATTGGAAGGCAGTTTTGAAGTCATCATTGCCGAAGATAATGATAGTCCACAGATGCGTGAAAGGGTGGTGGAGTGGAAATCGCAATTCCCTTTTAGCTTATTACATGTTTCTCATGCAGATAGAGGATTTAGAAAGTGTGTAATTCTCAATCAAGCAGTTTTAGCGAGTAATGCTCCATATTTGATTTTTGTAGATGGTGATTGTATTTGCCATCCCAAATTTATTGCCGCTCATTTGAAGTATCAACAAGGCAAATGTGTTGTGTATGGACGTAGGGCGATGTTGTCAAAGAAGTTTACAGAGTATCTTTATAAAACAAGAAAAATGCCTCCATATTCTTTTGTTAAACTGTGGTTAAGCGGATGCTCACGATTAGATGCTGCTTTGTATTTGCCTTTGGTTAAACCGGAAAACAAAAAAGGTTTTTGGGGGCACAATTGGAGTATTCAGAAAACTGATTTGATGATGGTTCATGGTTTTGATGAACAATATACTCAGCCCGGAATAGGCGAGGATACTGATATTGAATGGCGCTTGGAACAATTTGGTGTTAAATTTCTAAGAGTGAAAAATTTAGCTGTACAATATCATCTTTGGCACAATCTGAATTATCAGAGTACAACAGATATGGAGTCGGTGTTGACGAGCAAAAAACAAGATTGGGAAAAAGAAAAGCGGAATGAAATATTAATGGGTAGTTTGCGCCCTGCATAAATTCGCCCAACGCCTTTATGCATCAGTTTTAAAGTAAAAACAAACCGTCAAAACACAAGATTAAATTTTAACTTTGCGCCCGTTATGTCAAAACTCAACTGGTGGAAGTATTTAACTATAGGGCTAATGTTATATACATTGGTAGGAGGGATTTTAATCAAAGTACCCGTCAATGTTGGGATGTTAGACCAGACAATTCGTAATTTGTTTTATCATGTGCCTATGTGGTTTTCAATGTTTTTATTGTTATTGGGTTCGTGGGTTTACAGTATTAAATATTTGAACACAATGAAGGTTGAGTATCACAGATGGGCGTATGCGCTTGGAGTAGCCGGTACTTTGGCAGGTTTTAGCGGAATATTTACCGGCATGTTATGGGCAAGTTCGACTTGGGGAACTCCTTGGACTCGTGACCCCAAACTGAATGGTGCAGCCGTTGGATTACTAATTTACATTGCATATTGGCTGTTGAATAGGTCAATCACAGACCCCGTTAAACTGAGAAAAATTGCAGCTATTTATAACATATTTGTCTATCCTGTTTTTATTGCTTTGATTTGGATTATTCCTAAATTATCAGATTTCTCTATTCACCCCGGAAGTGGTGATACCGTTGGGTTTAATGAATATGATTTAAACCATAATATGAGATTTGTGTTTTATCCTGCAATTATTGCCTGGTCAATGTTGTTTGTGTGGATAGCAAGTCTTAAAGTAAGAATAGATAAAATCGAATCAGAACAGATTAATAAACCAATAGAATAAAATTTTACATGAAATCAATATCAAAATTCGTCCTATCTTTATTTATGATGCTTGTAATAAGTCAAGAAATCTTTGCTCAAACTGCCGAAGAACATCCACAATCAAAAATTGAAATAGTGATTGGTGTTATAGTGATTATCTTTACTTTGATTGTGCTGTATTTATTAAGACTAGAGAAGAAAATAAAAGCATTAGAGAAAAAGCATAAGGAGGTGTCACAATGAAATTAGGACATATCATCACCATCATTGTGTTGGGTGTGGTTTTGGCTGTTGTACTAAGTTTTTATGGAGACCGAAGTTACTATGTAACATTTGAGCAAGCTGAAGTTTATGCTTCGAAAAATTCACAGAAGGATTATCATGTTGTGGTTAAAATTGACAAAGAAAAACCTCAAGAGTACGATCCCATCAAAGACCCTAATTATTTTTCATTCTATGCCTCAGATACATTAGGGGTAGAGCGAAAGATTGTATATAATGGTGCAAAACCAACTGACCTTGACAGAACAGATAAAATTGTAGTAATTGGCAAGGCGGAGAAAGATTATTTTCATGCTGTTGATATATTAAAAAAATGTCCTTCTAAGTACGAAGCAGAAGGAATAAAGTAATGTAAATATGTACGAGACCATCCAATTTAAGGGAGAACATTTATTATATGGCAATTTAGGCAACATTGCGGTTGTATTGTCTTTTGTGTTCTCAATTCTGGCGTTTATAGGCTTTTATTTTAAGGAAAAGAACAACGATGAATTTTGGGGTAGAATAGGGAAGATTTCTCTCTGGATTCATGCAGTGTCTGTGCTTTCAATTTTTGTTATTTTATATTGGCTTATTCACGGACACTATTATGAATATCAATATGTTTGGAAACATTCTTCGAATAGCTTGCCGAGCTATTATATGATTTCCTGTTTTTGGGAAGGTCAAGAGGGCAGCTTTTTACTGTGGATGTTTTGGCATGTCTTACTCTCATTGATTATTTTCTTTAGACCGACCACACTCAGCTTTGGTGCAATAGCGGTCATTATGCTTGCGCAAGCTGTTTTGGCTTCTATGTTGTTAGGAATAAATTTTTTGGGTATGAAGATAGGCAGCAGCCCTTTTGCTTTGTTGCGCGATGCTCAACCTGATATTCTTGACATTCCACGCTTGCAAATGATTGGCAAGGAAAACTACCTCTCTTTGATTGAAGATGGTTCAGGATTGAATCCTTTATTGCAAAATTATTGGATGGTGATTCATCCTCCAACTTTGTTTTTGGGATTTGCTGCCATGGTGGTTCCGTTTGCTTATATGATTTCATCATTTTGGAAAAAAGACCATACTTCATGGATTAAACCAATGATTCCATGGGCATTGTTTTCTGTGATGATTCTTGGTGCAGGCATTATTATGGGAGGTTTCTGGGCTTATGAATCATTAAGTTTTGGAGGTTATTGGGCTTGGGACCCGGTTGAAAATGCATCATTAATGCCTTGGATTTTAATGATTGCAGTAATACATCTGTTGTTAATTCTAAAGAACACAGGAGAATACAAAGTGTTAACCATCATGCTGATTTGTTTCTCTTTCTTTTTGGTTTTGTATGCTACTTTCCTAACCCGCAGTGGAGTGTTAGGTGAAGCCAGTGTTCATTCTTTCACTGACTTAGGGCTTTCAGGACAACTTCTGTTGTTCATCTTTATGTTTATTTTCCTTGCTGTGTATGCTTCAATAAACAGTAAGCGCAAGGCACTCATTTTCCTTGGATTATGTGTTCTTCTGCTTGCAGTCAATGTGGTTTCTGTGAAATACAAATTACTCTCTAATCCGGTAATGAACATTGTAAATCTGATAGCATTAATTGGATTTATTTATTGGTGGGCAAAGGAGTTAATGGAAGTTTATCCATCCAAGAAAGTGGAAGAAAATATCTGGAGCAGAGAATTCTGGATGTTTATAGGTTCTTTGGTATTATTGCTCTCAGCATTTCAAATTATCTTTTATACTTCAGCACCTGTTTTCAATAAGCTTTTTAACCTGAATTTAGCTGTTAACAAGCCTGAATTCTATAATAAATTTCAATTGCCATTTGTTATTATCATTACCTTGTTGTCTGGGTTAGGACAGTTCTACAATTATAGATTCACTGATAAACGTACTTTCTGGAAAAGTCAATTATTGCCAATTGGGGTTTCAATTTTGATTGGACTCATTCTTTTCTTTGCATGGCGCATGTACTATTTTAATTATGCACTGATGTTGTTCCTTGGAGTCTATACAATTGTGGCAAATGTGTTTTTCCTTGTTCAAAAATTGAGAGGTAAAATCAAAATCGGTGGAGCTTCTATTGCCCATGCAGGGTTTGGATTGATGATGGTGGGGGTGCTCGCTTCTTCAATCAATAAAGAAGTGTTGACTTATAATAATATCAACAGGGATTTTGTTGATGGCAGTGCCGGTGAAAAAGCCCAAGAGTTCAACAGAGATAATATGTTGCTCAAAAAAGGCGATACGGTTAGAATTGCCAATTATTTGGTGTATTATGACACGATTTCTAATGAGCCTCCCGATAAATATTTTCATGTTCATTGGTTGAGAACAAATGAACGTGGTGAGATTATCGAGAAATTTACCCTCAAACCCAATGCCCAAAATAATCCTAAAATGGGTGGTTTGATTTCAAGTCCTGATACAAGACATTATATTAGCCATGATATTTATACTCATGTGAACCATGAAAGCGGTTTAGAAACGGTAGAAGAGTTCAAAAATTTTAAAAGGGATACGGTGCTTGTTGGACAATCATTCACCACAAGTTCCGGAACCATTAGTGTAAAGGTCGCTAATCTTGAGAATTTTAAAAGCGAAGATGACAAACAAATTCGTTTGGTTGCAAATTTAGAAGTGCAATCTTTGGGTAAGGTACACACTGTGCCTGCAAGTTTGATTATCAATACGGAAACTAATCAGATTGAATATGAAGATGCACAGTCCAATGAAGATGGCTTCCTGGGAAGATTGCTTTCGATAATCCCTTCTGAAAAGATGGAACTGGTTATTTCTACTGCTGAACGCAAACCGATGTTTGATTATATCATTATGAAAGCGGTTAAATTTCCTTGGGTAAATTTGTTGTGGAGTGGTACAATCATTTTAACAATCGGCTTTTCTTTGAGTATTGCTCAACGTATAAAAGAGATGAGAAAGTGGAAGCCCTAAGCAGCCATATCACTTTTTTGATGATTGGTTCGGGAAATATGGCTTTTTCCTTAGGAAAAGCGCTTGTGCGGCATGGGCACAAACCGTCAGGTGTTTTTTCTCGCAATGCAACGACCGGCACAGAACTCGCTAAAATTTTAGAAACTACTTTTTATCCAGACTTACATCAAGTAAAAGAACCTGACATGGTTTTCTTATGTGTATCTGATACACAAATTGCAAGCGTATCAGAATTGCTAAAAGATTGGAAAGATTGTATAATCTGCCATTGCAGCGGAGCGATGCCTTTGTCTGTGTTGGTAAAATCTGTATCTCAATGTGGGGTGTTTTATCCTTTGCAGACTGTGCAAAAGAATGTTCCAATGAATTGGAACTCAGTACCAATCCTGATTGAAGGCAAAGCAAAGGAAATTGAAATTAAACTGCTCACACTTGCTAATACATTAAGTGGGAATGTTGCAGTTTGTGATTCTAAGATGCGCGCTCAGTATCATTTAGCTGCGGTGGTAGTCAATAATTTTACTACACATTTGATTGCTCTTGCTCAAGATTACTGTTCAAATCATCAATTAGATTTTAAGATTCTATTGCCTTTGCTCAACGAAACCATGTTGCGTTTACAAACCGGCAATGCAAAAGACCGTCAGACCGGACCGGCTGTGCGCAATGATAATGTTACGATAGAAAGACATTTGCAGTTGCTAAAAGAACAGCCCGCATTAGAAAAACTGTACCGCTTGTTTACAGATTCTATTCAACAGAAATAGGGTAGAGCTTATGTTTTAATCTCTTTTTTCTTGGCAGAAGGAAACAGAATGTTATTCAAAATCAGTCTATAGCCGGGTGAATTTGGGTGTAATGCTAATTCAGTAGGAGGTTCTCCAACAAAATGTTGATAGTCTTCCGGGTCGTGACCTCCAAAAAAAGTCCATGTGCCTTTGCCCATTGTGCCGTGAATATATCTTGCTTCACCAAGCGAAGCATTTTCTCCTAATATAATGACATTTGGTTTCAGGTATTTCTTTTTAAAAGCAGTAGTTTGCCCATAAAATCCTTTGATTGTTGTAGTGTGGTCTTGGGTTAATATGGTTGGAATAACATCGTATTTCGCAGAAAACTCAAATAAGGTAAAAAAATCATTAGCTTCAGTAATTCCGCGCCTTTCATTGGGTTGAACATCTATTGAACTAAATTCATAAATGTATGGATTTGTAATCAAATCAAAATTTTCAAAAGCAAAGGTGTTATCAAAATCTAATTTACTTTGTGCCGAAGGGTCAATAGCATCGCCATCAAACATGCTTTCGCAAATATCTACTCCTTCAGCAGCGAGCGCAATGTCATAGCTGTCTGTGGCAGAACACATGGCGAACAAAAAGCCACCGCCTAAAACGTAGTCTCTAATCTTTTTGGCAACAGCAAGTTTGAGCTGAGAAACTTTTTGGAAACCATACTTGGCTGCAGTAGCTTCATTGACCCGTACTTCCTCTTTGTACCAAGGCATGTTGCGATAATTAGCCCAAAATTTACCATATTGTCCGGTAAAATCTTCATGATGCAGGTGTAGCCAGTCATAGAGTGCGAGCTTGTCATTCATTACCTCATCGTCATAAATCACATCATAAGGAATTTCTGCATAAGTAAGTACCAATGTTACTGCGTCATCCCAAGGTTTCTTTTCTTTTGGAGAATAAACCGCGATTTTGGGTGCTTTCAGCAGTTTCAACCTCTCCATGTTGATTTCTGGATTTGCAATGGTGGCATAAATGGCATTTGCCGTAGCATCAGGTACAATCTCATAGGTTACACCTCTAATCAGACATTCTTTTTCAATGTTTTTCAGATAATCAAACATAAAACTGCCTCCTCTGTAGTTGAGCAACCATTCGCCTTCTCCACCTTGCGCCAGCACCCAATATGTAATGCCATAAGCTTTCAGGTGTTCTTTTTGTACGTCATCCATTGGGATTAACAGCTTGGCAGCATGTATGTTCAGCTGCAAGAGTATGAGACAGATTAAACCTAATGCGCGTTTCATTGCAACAAAGATAAACTTTTCAAAAGTTTAGAAACGTAAAACACGATTAAACTTAAAATGTGATGGAGCATTTAGGGTCGTTATCTTTCAACCATTCTTGAATGAGTTCTTTGTTCTTTTGGTCAAATTGGTTGTTGTATAAACTCAATATTTCTAACCACTTTAACTCTTTTATTTCGCTTGGAAGGGATTTGAGCGAATTATCGCCAAGCCACAATTTGGACATAAAACGAATTTTACCTATTTCTTTAGGAACAATGCTGATGTTGTTTCCCCGCAAATCCAAGTAGTTTAACTTGTTGAGTTTGGCTATTTCAGAAGGGATTTCGCTAATTTCATTATAGCTCAAATCTAAGTAGGAAATAGCAAAAATTGAGAACAGTTCTTTTGGAATAGCGGTGAATTTGTTGCCCTCAAGTTCAAGATGTTGGAGTTGACGCAGTTTGGGAAAGCTCTTAGGTAATTCTGAAATCTTGTTTTTATTGAGTTGAAGACTGGAAAGTTGATAGATGTCGCCAAAGTTTGCGGGTAGATATGTCAGTAAATTATCGTTTGCTTCAATTTCTCTGAGTTGTCTTAAGTTGCCAAAGTTATCCGGTAGTTTAATGATTTGATTTTGTGAAATCTTAATTTCAATGAGCGTAGTGATGTTACAAACTTCATTTGGAAGTGAAGATAGTCTGTTGTTCGCGAAGCGTAAATAATAAAGTGTTTGCAAAGAGCCAATGGAAGCCGGTATTTTGCTAATCTGATTGCCGCTAAAGTCAATCAGTGTGAGTTTTGGTGTGTTGCCGAAATTGTCAGGAATTTCAGTAAGCTTGTTGTTTCTAAACCAAATTTCTTTGAGTTGTTTGAGTTGGAAAATTTGTTCAGGTACAACAGTGAATTTGTTGTTAGACAGTTCAAGTATTTCTAAGTTTTTGAGTTTGTATAACTTTTTGTGTACTTCAGAGAGTTTGTTGGTGTTCAAATTCAGTTTCTCTAAATGCTTCATCTTGGTAAGAAATCCCGGCATTTTTGTGATGAGATTTTCAGAAAGGTCTAAGTGCTTGAGGTTCTTGAATTTTTTGATTTTTCTTGGAACTTTTCTAAGCTCCTGACCTGATAAATCTAAATATTGAACATCCTTTTTGTTTTTTAGTGCTTCTTTGATTGATGTGTAAACCGTTGCACTCTGTCCAACACTATGGTGTGAAATTGCAAGTGCTCCAAGGAATATGAATAATTTGAAATATACTGATTTCATGCTGCTATACTATTAAATATTAGTGATTTGAAATAATGTTTCAGAAAGGCAATGATAATTTTCGACAAAGACAATTTTCATTTAGTAAAAAATAATTACTTATTTCATCATGTCTTTGACCTCAAAAGGTTGGGCACTCAAAAAGCCTTCTCCATATTTTGAACCTATATAACGACCCATCAATAAGTCTTTGCCATATAAAATATCCCAAAACTCTTTGGTTGAGATAGGTGTTTCTGGCTCTTGCGAAGTTGGGTCATAGAATTGTGTTTTAAATGCAGCGATAGCTTCCATTTTTTTGTCGTGCCATTGAGTAATGTCAATGACAAACTCGGGTTTCATAAAATTATCTTGAATATAATGAAATACATGCACAGGTCGCCAAGGTTGCAAATCATCAGTTTCTATCTTTTTGAGACCGGACAAAAAACAAGCACGTGTAACAAGTCGAGAACCTGCACCGTGGTCAGGATGTCTGTCTGAAATAGCATTGGTTAACACAGTGTGAGGCTTGTATTTTCGAATCGCATGCACCACCCTAAGCAATGCCTCGCGACTTTCTTCAAAAAAACCATCGGCAAGATGTAGGTTTTCACGAACATCTAAACGTAAAATTTTTGCAGATGCAGCTGCTTCCTTGTCGCGTGTTTCAGCTGTACCTCTTGTGCCAAGCTCTCCACGTGTCAAATCAATGATGCCGGTTGTGTAGCCAAGTTCTTTGTGTTTTATAAGTGTTCCACCTGCTGATAATTCAACATCGTCAGGATGTGACCCAAAGGCAAGTAAATGGATTTTGTGTTCGTTATTCAAGGTCTAATTTCTTAATTATTTCTTCAATCTCCCTGTCAATAACAGGGTCAAATGTATCCTTTGTTGAAGCACCATAAAGATTTGCCATAGTACTCCAGAAAATGGGTTCAAAGGTGCCTGAGTATTGGTTTAGAATTTGCCAAGTTGTTCTTCCTGTCTCTCTATGAATCAGTTTGAGAAGTATTTTTCCTTGAGTAACAGTCAAATTCTTGAGGTCATTCATGAATTCAGCTTTGATTGCCTTCTCACATTCGCTGGTATATTTCTTTCTGGCGCGTTTGGATTTAATCATGCTGAGGTTGTCTTCCATCATTTGCAATCTGAAAGCAGCAAGTTTTGCATAGGGCAAAGCAATTTTTACATCACGAACAAGTTTCTTATATCGTTTAATCTCTTCTTCGCTTTGAAGCGTTTTAAGATAAACATCATTATATAGATAGACAGGGATAGTATCTCCATCTACAACTTCAAAACCAATGCGCACCGCATCATGATGAGGTATGCCGCCTTTCGTACTGTCATGATTGGTGGTTTTTACAACAATTGCAGAGTCAATTTTACTCAACTTAATTTTAGATGTAGTATCTGTATGTTGAGCTTGTGCATCTATAGAAATAAAATAACAGAACAAGAGGACAAAAATGCTTTTGATTATCTGTAAGTGTTTCATTGTGTGAGAATATTGCAACTGTTGTGCCGTATAAATGGTTGCAAAATTACAAAAAGTCGGAGTATCTTTGCACGCTTTAATTTCATTATGAATATAGAACAATATAGAGATTTGAGAGGCCGCGTAGAGGCTTTGAGGAGGTATCTTTAACATCGAAGAGAAATTAGCTCTAATTGCAGATGAGCAAAGTCAGACCTTAGATCCCAATTTTTGGAATGACCCTGAAAAAGCAGAAAAATTCTTAAAAACAATTCGCGACAAGCAGATTTGGACTGATGCATATCAAGAAGTTGAAAGTGCGGTCAATGATTTGGATGTGATGAAAGAGTTTGAAGAAGCCGGTGAAATGACCTCGGATGATCTGGATGTTGCATTTCAGCATGCGTTACAACTCGTAGAATCATTAGAATTAAAGAACATGTTGCAAAGCGAAGAAGATTCTTTGCCGGCAATTTTAACCATAAATTCAGGAGCCGGTGGTACCGAAAGTTGTGATTGGGCGGAGATGTTAATGAGGATGTATATAATGTGGGGAGAGAACCAGAAAATGAAGATAACCGAAATGGATATTCAACAAGGAGATGTTGCCGGCATTAAGTCAGTTACACTCAAGTTTGAAGGAGCATTTGCTTTTGGATATCTTAAAAGTGAGAGTGGAGTGCATAGGATGGTTCGCATTTCTCCATTTGACTCTAACGCTCGCAGACATACTTCGTTTGCTTCGGTTTATGCTTATCCTTTAGTTGACGAAAATATCAATATCGAAATCAAAGACAGCGATATAGAATTTCATACCTCGCGTTCAGGTGGTGCAGGCGGTCAAAATGTAAACAAGGTAGAGACCAAAGTTCAAATTACGCACAAGCCTACGGGTATTGTAGTTGTCTGTCAGCAAGCGCGTTCTCAATTGGAAAATAGAGAATTGGCAATGCAAATGCTTAAATCTCAACTTTATGAGATGGAATTGCGCAAGCGCAATGAAGCCAAGCAGTCTATTGAGGATTCTAAACTCAAGATAGAATGGGGTTCCCAAATCAGAAACTATGTGTTTCATCCATATAAATTAGTCAAAGACGTACGCACCCAAACAGAAACGTCCGATATTCAGTCGGTAATGGATGGAGAAATTGATATTTTCATAAAATCCTATTTGATGATGTTTGCCGGTAAAAAAGTAAAGTAAGCTATTTCCGACATTCTTAGACACGGTAAAAAGTTTGAGGAAAAAAGAAAAACGAAATCAATAAAATATCTATTGAATTACTTGAAGAACTGAAAAAGGACAAATTGAAAGTTGAACAATGGTCGGACAAATCGGTAACAGCAGCAGCCGTTTTTAATACTGTGAGCAAAACACTATATGAAACCTTACTGTACCCAACATATCAAACAGACGACATTGACTTAAATACTAATTTAGTATATGAACATTTAAAGAATCAATGTTTTGGAGGAGGAATGAGCATTTACGGACAGTATTAATCTGGCTTAAGCATTGATATAGCATATTGTTTTGTATTTTAATGCTTTCATTAGTTTTCACCTTTCCAAAATATTCCTTTTAAACACAAGGTATTTTAACTAAAAAATGAAACCTTTGCAATCATATTAAGGATACAGACATGAGTAAAAGTAGAATAATCAGAGCACCCAGAGGTACAGAATTGACTTGTAAAGGGTGGGTGCAAGAAGCAGCATACCGTATGATTCAAAATAACTTAGATCCGGACGTGGCAGAAAGACCGGATGAACTCATTGTATATGGTGGACTGGGTAAAGCTGCACGAAATTGGGATGCTTTTGATAAGATTCTTGAGGCACTCAAGAACTTAGAAGAAGATGAAACCTTGTTGGTTCAATCAGGCAAACCGGTTGGGGTGCTTCCTTCGCACAAAAATGCTCCAAGAGTGTTGATTTCTAACTCCCAATTGGTGCCTAAATGGGCAACATGGGAACATTTTAGAGAATTAGAAGCTAAAGGCTTGATGATGTATGGTCAAATGACTGCCGGCTCTTGGATTTATATTGGTTCGCAGGGAATTTTACAAGGAACTTATGAAACTTTTTTAGCATTAGCCAATAAGCATTATGGGGGTACGTTGAAAGGAAAGTTGAATGTTACAGCCGGACTTGGGGGAATGGGTGGAGCGCAACCTTTGGCAATCACGATGAACGAAGGAGTTGCATTGGTAGCAGAAGTAGAAGAGTGGCGAATCAAAAAGCGTTTGGATACACGCTATATTGATAAACTGTCTAAAGATGTTGATGAGGCAATTGATATGGCACTTGATGCAAAAGCAAAAGGAGAGGCTGTTTCAATCGGAGTTATGTGTAATGCAGTTGACCTATTGGGCAGATTGATTGAAAGGAATATCACTCCGGATACACTGACAGATCAAACCTCTGCGCACGATCCGTTGATTGGATATTTTCCTCAAAATCTTTCGATAGATGAGGCAAATAAACTACGTGTCGCAAATCCTGAAAAGTATTTAGAACTGTCTTACAAGACTATGTATCAACATGTAGAGCAAATGTTAGAACTGCAAAAACGTGGAGCTGTTACATTTGACTATGGAAATAATCTGCGAGCACGTGCATTTGAAAAAGGGTTAAAAAACGCATTTGATTTTCCCGGTTTTGTACCGGCATATATCCGTCCGTTGTTTTGTGAAGGCAAAGGTCCTTTTCGCTGGGTTGCACTCAGTGGTGACCCTCAAGATATTTATGAGACAGATAAGGTTATATTAGAATTGTTTCCTGAAAACGAAGGCTTAAAACGCTGGATTACGATGGCGCAAGAAAGGGTGGAGTTTCAAGGGCTTCCGGCAAGAATTTGTTGGTTAGGTCAAGGAGAGAGGGAAAAAGCAGGTTTAGCATTTAATGAATTAGTAAAAACAGGCAGTGTAAAAGCTCCGATTGTAATTGGACGCGACCATTTGGACACCGGTTCTGTTGCATCACCGAACAGAGAGACAGAAGCCATGAAAGATGGTAGTGATGCTGTGGCAGATTGGCCCATACTCAATGCTTTAATTAATACAGCAGGTGGCGCCAGCTGGGTAAGTCTTCATCATGGAGGTGGAGTAGGAATGGGGTATTCTATACATGCCGGCATGGTCATAGTTGCTGACGGAACTGAAGATGCATCAGTACGATTGAAGCGTGTATTACACAATGACCCTGCTATGGGTGTTATTCGCCATGCGGATGCGGGTTACGAAATTGCACAAGAAACAGCCAAGAAATTTAATATAGGATTGTAACTATTGTTACTTCCCAAAAGGTTTAGTCAAAATAAACAGAGTCAAGTATTTTATAATTCTTGACTCTGTGTGTAATATAAAGTGTTTGAAAGAAGACTTTGGGTTGTGTAAACACACAATCAATCTAAAGCTTGAACGATTGCTCTACAATGTCGTGTTGTTCTTTTTCATGAACTGATTTAAGTCCGGTAGAAGGACTTGCACTTGATTTACGTCCGATGTAGGAAATAGGTTTGTCAAAATCGTATCTCATCAAGTGTAGCCAAGCACCCATGTTTTTAGGCTCTTCTTGTACCCAGAAGAAAGAAGCATTTTTGTAAGATTTAATAACCTCATTAATATGTTTCTCAGGTAAAGGATACAATTGTTCTACACGAACGATTGCCACATCATTTCGTTTTTCTTCAATTTGTTTAGCAAGTAAATCATAATACACTTTGCCTGTACAGAACAACACTTTTTTTGCGGTTTTTTCAGTAGCAAAATTGTCAGGAATAAGTTCTTGAAAATGACCGTTTACAAAGTCGTCCAATTTGCTGACACATAAGGGATGACGCAATAGACTCTTAGGAGTGAACACAATTAAAGGCATTCTAAAATTGCGTTTCATTTGTTTTCTCAATACATGATAGAAATTAGCCGGAGTGGAACAATTCACAACATTCATGTTGTAATTTGCACACATTTGCAAAAAGCGTTCAGGTCTGGCAGAAGAGTGCTCAGGACCTTGTCCTTCATATCCATGTGGCAAGAGCATCACAAGTCCATTTTGGCGACCCCATTTAGCAAGACCGGCAGAAATGTATTGGTCAGTAATAATCTGACCACCGTTAGAGAAATCTCCAAATTGAGCTTCCCACAACGTAAGCGTTTTTGGGGTTGCAGATGCGTACCCAAATTCATATCCCAGCGCAGCATACTCACTTAATAATGTATTGTAAACAAAGAATTTTCCTTGTTTTTCGCTCACATGGCGTAAAGGAACATATTCTTCCTCTGAATCTACTTTTTTGACAACAGCATGTCTGTGAGAAAAGGTTCCTCGTTCAGAATCTTGACCGGCTAACCTGACGGAGTTCCCTTCATCTAACAAAGTCGCATACGCCATAAGTTCGCCCATTGCCCAGTCATAACTGTCAATCTTAATCATTTCGCGTCTGTGGGCATATACTTGTTCTATCTTTTTGAATAAAGGATGATCCTCAGGAATGAAAGTGATGTTTTTGGCAACTTCAAGCCATTTTTTCTTGTTAAAAGTAGTATCAGTAGGATTGTCAAATGTTTTCTCACTCGGGATAATAAAGTGCTCCCATTGATTTACAATACCCTCTTCTTTATGGCGAACAGGTTTGTCATTGGTTCTCACCAAGTCAAGTTTTTCTTGTAAAAGACTTTTGAATTTTACTTCCATGTCTTTTGCTAACTGTGCATCAATCTCACCACGTTCCAATAGTTTAGCTTTATAGATTTCTCTTGGATTCGGGTGTTTAGCAATGATTTGGTAAAGCAACGGCTGTGTGAACCTTGGCTCATCCCCTTCATTGTGTCCATATTTTCTATATCCTAACAAATCAATGAAAATATCAGAATTGAAATGGTTGCGATAAGCCATTGCGATTTTGATTGCGTGCACAACCGCTTCTACATCATCACCGTTTACATGCATTACGGGACAGTGCGTAACTTTTGCAACGTCTGTACAATAAGTACTCGTTCTGCCATCAAGATAATTGGTGGTAAATCCAACTTGATTATTTGTTACAATGTGAATTGTTCCTCCAATCTTATTTGCTTCTAATCCGCTCATTTGTACTGTTTCGTACACAATGCCTTGTCCGGCCAATGCAGCATCTCCATGAATGATGATAGGGCATATTTTGTCAAAATTGCCATTAAATCTATTGTCTAACTTAGCACGCACCATTCCGCTGACAACAGGTCCAACTGATTCAAGGTGTGAAGGATTTGGAGACATGCTCAAGTGTACTTTCTTGCCACCTTCAGTGGTGATATTAGATGAATAGCCTAAATGGTATTTTACATCACCTTCTATAAACTCTTGATTTTTATCTTCTTCAAATACTTTGCCTTCAAATTCAAAGAAAATTTCTTGGTAGGTTTTTTGGAAAATATTAGCTAGTACATTGAGTCTGCCTCTATGCGCCATTCCAATAATGAACTCTTCCACACCCATTTCAGAACCGTAGTGAATAACAGAGTCAAGAGCAGGAATTAGGCATTCGAGCCCTTCGATTGAAAATCGTTTTTGACCTATGTATTTTGTGTGTAAGAAATTCTCAAAAACAACCGCTTGATTGAGCTTTTCAAGTAATCGTGTTTTTTCTTTGATTGTAAGTTTAGGTTGATTCTTGGTGTTTTCAAAAATATCCTTTAACCAATTGTGTTTTTCAGTGTTTCTGATATAAGAATATTCAACGCCAATAGATTCGCAATAAGTTGTTTGTAAAAAGGCGATTATATCTTTCAGCTTTGCAGGTCCTATTCCAATATCTACACCGACATTAAATACTTTTTCTAAGTCACTTTCTTCAAGACCATAGTTGTGGATATCCAACGTAGGGGTATATTTTCTACGTTCTCTCACAGGGTTGGTGCGAGTAAACAAATGTCCGCGTTTGCGGTAGTCGTTTATTAAATTTAGAACATTAATTTCTTTTAGCGCATTTTCGGAAATGCCTTGTGAAGCAAGGTCTTTGCTTTGTCCAAGCTCAAATCCTTCAAAAAACTTTTGCCATCCAAAATCAACTGAAGTCTTGTCGCTTTGGTATTGCTTGTAAAGATCGTCAATGTAATTAACATCTGCGTTGTGTAAATAACTTTTTACGTTCATGCCTTTTAAATATGCGTGGCAAATATAGCCAAACAATCAATGCGTTGAATAGGTGTTGTAAAAGGAAAATTAAGGGTTACTCGTTATTTTTTTTCGTTTGGTTGCTTATCAATAGGCAACTTCTATTCGATTTGATATGTCTTAATTAATGTAACTTTGAACCCTTGTCAATGCTGACTTTCAATTTCAATATAAGGATTGTAATCCTAATTACTTTGCTTGTTGGAAGTAGCTATGTTGCTAAGTCAAGTTGTTTGAATGTAAACCCGGATTCGGTCAACACCTTACATTCCCTTCCAAGTGAATCATTTCCAAAACAGGATGCGCAAAATTGGTTTTTAGTGAAAAATGAGGGACAATGGAAGCAGCCTTTCCTTTTTAGGGCTGAGCTATTTGGCTCATGGTTTTATTTGGAGAAAAATGGATATACACTTAAAATCAACCAACAAGAGGGCTTAGAAAGTGTAAGAAGTCAAATTCATCGCAAACACTATGATATTGACACACCTTTTACAATAAAACACCATGCTTTGAGAGTAATATGGTTAAATACGCACGGTAGCCTTGAGGTTGAATACGATAAACATCCTTTTTATCACAACTATTTTGTAGGCAATGAATCGGCTCGGTGGAGAAGTAAAGTGCCGGTGGTTAAAAGTGTGTTAATGAAATCCCTCTATCAAGGCGTGGATTGGAAAGTGTATGCACCCAATTTTCATCCTAAACATGAATTGATTGTACATCCAAATACTGATTTGAGTTTGGTTGCATTTAAGATAGAAGGAGCAGAAAAGATTACGATTAATCATTACGGAGAACTTGTAATCAAAACTTCGCTGGGAGATGTAAAAGAAAGCAAGCCTGAGGTTTGGCAAATCATTGAAGGGAAAAAAGTATTTGTCAACTGTAACTATCAGTTGGATATTCAAAATTCTACTGTGAGATATGCACTTGGAGCTTATCGTAGAGATTTAGAGTTAATCATAGATCCGGTGCTTGTATTTTCAACGTATAGCGGCTCTTTGGGTGATAATTTTGGTTTCACAGCTACCTATGATTTATATGGAAACTTGTATGCAGGTGGTATTGTAGATGGTGATGATGGAGAATATCCTTGGACAGTAGGTGCATTTCAAACTCATTATGGGGGCAGTACAGGTGGGCAGCCTCCCATTAATCTTGCTTGTGATATTGCAATCAGTAAATATGCTGCTGACGGTAAGACTCTTTTGTATGCAACCTACTTGGGAGGCAGGCGGAATGAGCATCCGCACAGTCTTGTTGTAGATAATCAAGATAATCTGATAGTATTTGGAACAACTAATTCTGATGATTTTCCCGTGGACAGTTTTGGTTTTGATACTACGTATAACGGAGGCTATGATTTAATTTTAGTGAAATTTTCTGAGGATGGTTCTCAGATGTTGGGAGGGACTTTCATTGGCGGCAATACAAATGACGGAATCAATAATGGACTGCTCAGGTTTAATTATGCAGATGACTTTAGAGGAGATGTGTATGTAGATTCATCCAATATGGTGTATTTGGCTACTTGTACGAGTTCGTGGGATTTTCCAATCACTGCCGGAACAACCCAAACTGCCTTTGGCGGAGCAATTGACGGGGTTGTACTTAAGATTGATTCTTTATTTCGAAAATTAACTTGGTCCACTTTTCTTGGTTCTTCAGGACATGATGCCGTTTACTCAATCAAGGTGATTGATTCATTGGTGTTAGTTTCGGGAGGCACTTCAAGTACGGGATTAAGTATGTATGCTAGCGGTGCTATTAATTCATATCAAGGTGGAGTTGCCGATGGTTTTTTAGCAAGTTTTTATAAAGATACGGGGATTATTAAGGATTTTACATTTTTTGGTACAGATGATTATGATCAAGTCTATTTCATTGATTTTGACTCTGAGAAGAAAATATATTTTACAGGTCAAACAAGAGGAAATTTAACCCGAACACCTAATACTTATGGGCAGAATAATACAGGGCAATTTATAGGAAGGATTAACCTGAGTTTGAATAGTATAGATATTCTTACTACATTTGGGAATAGAACAAACTGGCTAAAACCGGATATATCGCCTTCGGCTTTTCTGGTTGATAAGTGCGATAATGTCTATGTCTCGGGTTGGGGTGCAGATATTGACTTGAATGCAGGTTCCACAAAAGACTTACCCATTACATCAAATACAATCCAAGCCACAACAGATGACAATGATTTTTATTTAATTGTATTTAGCAAAGAATTAAAGTCGATTATCCATGCTACATATTTTGGAGGTTATATGACCTTTGACCATGTTGACGGAGGTACAAGCAGATTTGATAAAAATGGAGTGGTTTATCAGTCTGTTTGTTCCAGTTGTCCAAACAACTTTTCACAGTCATTTTTGAGTGATTTTCCGGTAACCTCTGATGCTGTTTTTACTCAAAATTTTAGTCGTAGATGCAGCAATGCGGCATTCAAAATAGATTTTCAGGTTACATATAATATTGATGCAGAGTTTGAAGCAGACCCCATGAATGGTTGCAGCCCATTAACAGTGAATTTTACGAACAAATCCAAAGGAGGCGCAAGTTTTCTTTGGGATTTTGGGGATGGTACACAAGATACATCACAAAACCCATCGCATGTGTTTGAAACGCAAGGGCAGTATAAGGTCAAGTTAGAGATCTTGGATAACGCCAGTTGTAATCAAACAGATACAGCTTTTGCTGTGATTGAGGTACTGCAAGGTCCCAAACCCGAATTTGAATATAGTCTCGAATATTGCTCTTTGGAAGCAAGGTTTGTAAATAAGACTACAGAAGCACATAAAATCTTAGCATGGGAATTTGGCGACAGTACTACATCTCAAGAAGAACATCCAGCCCATCTTTTTCCTCACGGAGGAAAATTCAGAACGGTTCTTAGATTAGAACATCCTGACAATGGCTGCATTGATTCATTGGATACGGTTTTGGTTTTTGCCGAACATCCTTTCACCAAACTTCAAATACCCAATGTTTTTACACCAAATGAAGATGGAATCAATGATTGTTATCAGGTATTGGGGCTTGCAGAAGATTGTGAACAGGGAGAATTAAGGGTGTATAATCGTTGGGGCGATTTAATTTACAAAGGAAATTTAGCTACAGAATGTTGGAATGGACGTGTGTTTAACACAGGAGAGGAATTGCCGACAGGTGTATATTATTACCTTATCACAACAGAACGCGACAAGGTGCAAATGGTAAATACGCATGGCGTCATTCATTTAATAAGGTAAAACAATATTGGGGGATTAGTGTTGAAAATATTGCCCAACGAAGTAATAAATTAAAAGCAGTATTACAACAATCATTGGTACAAAAAGGAGAATGCTGCAACAACCACCCATTGTTTTTTCATGCGGATGATAAAAGTGCTCTTCATTGTGTCTGGGGGGTGTGAATTTGTCTTTCTCCGCTTCCATAAAAAAAGGCAAGCAAAGAATCGCACCGCTACAACCGTCTGCCCTTGCTCAGTTCCCTGCCTGGGGGAGTGAGACAGGAGCTGGTCGTTCCCGCTTGCCGCTGCAAAAGTATGATTTCAATTTGCCCTTTCCAAGTCCTGACGAACCTTTTTGTTGATTATTTTTTTAGAAAACATCGAGTCTCCTTGTTGTCTGACTAAAGGCTCGTATTAGGATTGTTTGAGAGAACGGAAAAGTATCCTGTTTCATTCTTACTTTTTTTGTAATCTTGCAGTGGGAGAGGATGATTCATAGATTGCAGGTCAAATACCGAGTCGTGGCAGTTATTGTTTTTATTGTCATTGTAATGGTTCAATGCAATCAACAAGGCAGTCAGCAAGTTCAAGATGCTCATACTGCTATCAATAGTCCTTATCTTAATCTCCATGATTCCGTTAAATATGTTGGTAGTAATGTCTGTAGAGCTTGTCATGCAGACAAATTTGAGAGTTTTTCACATACTGAAATGGGGATGTCTTTTGGAAAGGCGACCAAGCAAAAGAGCAGCAGTTTTGGACACGGAAATGGATATGTTTATGACACACTCAAAGATTTGCATTACCTTTCATTTTGGGAAGGAGATGATTTCTTTATAAAGGAATTTAGGATTGTGAATCAAGATACCGTCTATCAACGCAAAGAAAGGATTGATTATATAATAGGTTCGGGTCATCATACCAATTCACACATGATACAGCGAAACGGGTTTGTGTTTCAGGCTCCAATGACATTTTACACTCAAAATGAAATTTGGGATTTGCCACCCGGATTTAGAGGTAATAATTCAAGATTTGAAAGAAGGATTGAATCGGAATGTATGACGTGTCATAACGCATACCCTAAGCCGGATGCCTTGTCCTATAACAGATTTTTTGAAATTCCGGAAGGTATCAATTGTGAAAGGTGTCATGGACCGGGCGAATTGCATGTTGCACGCAGACAGTCAGCAGAATTTATTAATAACCCTCATCAATTTGACTCTTCTATTGTAAACCCAAAACGGTTGCCGTACAATCTTCAGACAGATGTTTGTCAGCGTTGTCATTTACAAGGAAATAATGTGTTGAAACCGGGAAAAACCTTTTATGATTTTAAGCCGGGTATGTCATTAAGCTCTGTTTTTACAGTATTTGCACCCAACTATAGCGAAGCAGAAGAGTTTCGTATGGGGGCACATTCAGAAAGACTGCAAATGAGTCAA
This sequence comes from Bacteroidia bacterium, assembly GCA_023228875.1. Lineage (NCBI taxonomy): Bacteria > Pseudomonadati > Bacteroidota > Bacteroidia > Bacteroidia bacterium. Next base: position 159,616 of record JALOAG010000002.1, read on the forward strand.
TGTTTTATTGTTTCTAACAAGGGTAATACCGAATCATATAATCCGGAATTGAGTTTTACTTGTATTACCTGTCACGACCCGCATGTGAGTGTACGCACTATGCAAGATGACCATTTTAATCAAACTTGTAAATCTTGCCACACGACACCCAAGACTGTTTGTTCCGAAATGGTTGAAAATATTCGGTTAAAAAACAATAATTGTGTGTCATGTCACATGCCCAGAACAGGGGCTGTCGATATTCCTCACGTTACGGTGCATGACCATTACATACGTAAAAATTATGACAATAAAGGTGCTGCCGGAAAAGGTAAGTTGTTGGGGTTAAGACCTATAAATACAAAGCAAGCAGATGTTGCTTCAACTTTTGTGGGTTATGTGTCATATTATGAAAAATTTGAACAAAATCCTTTGTATCTAGCTAAAGCAAAAGAACTTTATGACCAGTTAGGAAACTCTCAATATGCGTTGGTGTTAAAGATTTATTACCACTACACATCCAATGAATTCACTGCAATTACCCTACTTGCAGGAAAAATTCAGGAGGATTCAGTAAAAGATGGATGGACTTATTATAGGGTTGCAAAAGCATTTGAGAACACCCATAATCCAAAGACCGCTATCCAATGGATGGATAGAGCTGTTAAGCTCAAATCCACTTTTTCACCTTTTTGGGATGCTCTAATTTCATTAGAAATTGATACACGTCAATATGCCAAAGCACAACAAAGTCTCTACAACGTCTTGGAACTTGATTCTCGCGATGATGTAGCCATGGGGTTGCAGGCAAAATTGTATTATCTGACGGGTGATATCAAGAATGCTAATCAAACTGCACTCAGAACACTTAAACTCAACCCTGATAATTTTGTTGCGCTTGAAATTCTAATAAGAATTGCTGATGCAAGCGGTACGAAACCACCGTTATATGATTATTGGAAGCAAAGATTATCAAAAGGATAGCACCGTGTTTTTTATCCGTATGTGCATTTCAAAATGCAATTTAATATTGTTACTTTTGCGGCACAAAATTTAACACAAAGCAATGGCAGATATATTTAAAAAATTTCAAGAGAATATGGGTCCTTTGGGAACATATCATAAAGAGGCACACGGATATTTTACTTTCCCAAAATTGGAAGGAGAGATTTCAAATAGAATGGTGTTTAGAGGGAAAAAATTATTGATTTGGAGTTTGAACAACTACCTTGGATTGGCAAATTTACCTGAGGTAAGAAAAGTAGATGCAGACTCTGCTAAAGAATTTGGACTTGCCTTGCCTATGGGGGCGAGAATGATGAGCGGTAACTCAGATAATCATGAACTCCTTGAAAAAAATCTTGCAGACTTTGTAAAAAAAGAAGATTGTTTTCTGTTGAATTATGGATATCAAGGTGTGGTGTCTATTATTGATGCGATTGTAGGTCGTCATGATGTCATTGTGTATGATGCTGAATCACATGCTTGTATTATTGATGGAGTGCGTTTACATGCAGGAAAGAGATTTGTATATACACACAACAACATAGAAAGTCTTGAAAAGCAATTAGGACATGCTCAAAAAGTTGTTGAGCAGACCGGAGGTGGTATATTAGTAATTACAGAAGGTGTATTTGGAATGACAGGCAGCCAAGGAAAGCTAAAAGAAATCACGGCATTGAAAAAGAAATATGAGTTTAGATTGTTTGTTGATGATGCTCACGGTTTTGGAACCATGGGATCAAGTGGGGCAGGAACAGGAGAAGAACAAGGAGTGCAAGATGAAATTGATTTATACTTCTCAACATTTGCCAAGTCTATTGCATTAATTGGTGCGTTTGTAGCAGGTAAAAAGCCTGTGATTGACTATTTAAGATATAATATGCGTTCTCAGATTTTTGCAAAATCACTGCCTATGCCTATTGTCGTTTCTGCTATCAAACGTCTTGAATTGCTTAGAACACAGCCGGAGCATAAGGAAAAACTTTGGACTATTGTGCGTGCATTGCAGAATGGATTAAAACAAGCAGGGTTCAACATAGGAAATACTAACACCCCTGTTACTCCTGTGATGCTTAATGGGACAGTAGAAGAAGCAACATATCTTACATTAGATTTAAGAGAGAATTTTAACATCTTCTGTTCTATTGTGGTTTATCCTGTTGTACCCAAAGGTGTAATCCTCCTCAGATTGATACCAACTGCTGCGCATACTTTGGATGATGTGAATGAGACTATTGCTGCATTTACTGAAGTTCAAAAGAGATTAAAAGCAGGTCAATATTCAGGTAAAAGTAAAATTGCACAAGTAACACAGTAATTTTTTATTTTTGTTTGCTCTAAGACACTCGCTCATGATAAATCCGGAAAATAATATTCAGAGTCTTTTATATGATAACGACTGTGTTATCATTCCTGACTTTGGAGGTTTTATCAAGAGAGAGAATCCTACTGTGCTTGATAAGTATGCGAACTCTATTAAGCCACAGGGAACTACTTTGTTTTTTAATGTTGCCTTACAGCAAAATGATGGCTTATTGGCAAACCATATTGCATCCGAAAAGTCTATTTCATATCAAAATGCAATTGATTTATTAACCCAATGGGTGAAAGATACTGAAAGACAAATTACGTTAGACGGTAGATTTACTTTTGGAATTTTGGGAACATTTTTCGTCAATGCAGAAGGTAAGAAATGGTTTTCACCGAATCCATCCTTAAATTTTTCAAGAAAAACTTTTGGACTTGAAACAATAATTGCAAAGGCAATAATCAAAGATGTTTCGCAAACACATAAAAAAGAAGAAGCATTAAGTGCACAGTATGAAAAGGAAGTTGTTCAACCCACATTGCAACTTGCACAACAGAACAAGAAAAAACGCTTGCCTTTAAAAATAGCAGCTTCTTTGCTTCTCCTTATCGGAGTAGGAGCTGCATTGTATATTACTGTTTTTAATAACAATAGTTTTGAGTTGTTTCAACAAGCAAGGATTATCCCAATGGCAGATACGGCTCCCGTTGTAATAAATGAAGAAACAAATCAACAGGAAGAAAACATTTTTCTTGAAGATTCTGCTGATATGCCTGATGAAAGTGAAGTTATTGAAGACACAACTACAATAGAATCTCCGATTCAAGAAGAAACAATAAATGAAATAAATACTGAGCAGGGTGTGCAAAATTTTGTACAACCTGCGACAAATGATGTAGATGAAAATCTTGGCGAAGAAGGTATTTACACTATTTTGGCAGGTGCATTTCTGCATGAAGATAACGCACAAAGAAGAGTGGAAGTTTTAAAACAAAACGGATTTGATGTTTTTCCTGTTAAGCCTGAAGATAGTAGGCTGACAAGAATTCAGTGCGGAAAATTCTCTTCAATAGAAGCAGCAGAAATGTACTTGCAAGCAGTTCAAAAAGTAATACCTCAAGCACACATCACATCATTTAAATAATACATGAATCAACTATTCTTATTCACATTACTGCAAATCCAACAAGCGGAAGGAACAGTAGAAGCGGTTGTAAACACCGCACCCCAAGACGAAGAACTTAGACTTTGGGATTTAATGCTCACCGGTGGTCCTATAATGATTCCAATCGGGTTGATGCTCATTTTCGCCATTTATTTAATGACCGAACGATATCTAAATATCAAAAGAGCGGGTAAGTTAGACCCTAATTTTATGGCTACCATAAAGGATATGGTGTTGAATGACAATATAGCCGGAGCTCAAAAGTTATGTGAAAAAACAGATTCACCGGCTGCACGAATGGTTGCAAAAGGTATTTCTCGCATTGGCAGACCCTTGAACGATATTAGTGCGGCTGTTGAAAATACAGGTAAGTTAGAAATTTACAAATTAGAAAAGAGGATGCCTTTCCTCGCTACCATCGCAGGAGCAGCGCCAATGCTTGGTTTCTTAGGTACTGTTACAGGAATGATTCTTACTTTCCATTCATTAGCACTTGCAGGAGATTCTGTAACTCCCGGTGATTTAAGTTCCGGGTTATATCAAGCAATGGTTACTACAGTTGCGGGGCTTATTGTGGGTATTTTAGCTTATTTAGGATATAACTTGCTAACAGGTATGATTGAAAAGGTAATTTACAAAATGGAAGTTGCTTCAGTAGAATTTCTCGACCTGCTTCAGCAACCGGCTGAATAATATTTGCTGACTTAATTTTATTGCATTATGTCCTTAAAGAGAAAATCAAAAATCAGTACAGAATTCAGTATGTCGTCCATGACGGATATTGTATTCTTGTTGCTCATTTTCTTTATTTTGACTTCTTCGGTTGTTCGCGAACCAGTACTGAGAGTGTTGCTGCCCAAAGCAAATCCAGATAAAAAATTGACAACTAAAAGTATTAAAGTAGCTGTTACTGATGATGGCAGGTATTCAGTGGATGATAAAATTTTATCTTATGACAATTTACCTTCTGCCATACAAGCAGCATTAAGCAGTAACCCTGAAGCGGTTGTTGCTGTCTATGGTGATAAACGAGTGCAATACGAGAGAGTAATGGAATTGGTGAAAATGGCGGATGATATGGGAGCAAAAGTTGTACTTGCATTGGAAAAGGATACGAAAAAGTAGATAGCTTACGTTTCAACTAAAAACATGTTCAATTATGCAAGTATTTTCAAGTAAAAACGAAAAAGAAGATAAAGTCAAAGCTGGTTTTTTTACCGGTATTATGACGTTGTTACTGATCTTACTTTTGATTTTTGCAGGATTTCGCAATGCCCTAAATGAGGACAGTGAAGAAGGTGGCGGTGGAGTTGAAGTACAAATGGGAGACCCCAATCACGGTGGACCTGATAATAGTCCTGCCAGTGAAAGAGTTGTACCTGTGCAACCACAGCAAATTGAACCGGATGATAATTTTACCACCAATCAAAATGATGGTGTTACCCTGAATAATAAAAAAGATAAACCGCGTCAGACACAAACGACACCACAAACACAAGAACAACCTAAGCAGCCTGAACCACAAATATCAAATGATTTAGATAATTTATTTAAGTCATCAAAAGACAGCAAAGGTCAAGGAAACGGTCAAAATACCGGTACACAAGGTAATCCCGATGGTAAAGGTAATTCGCCAACGGGAGGCAGCGGAGGAGGAGGTGATGGTGTAGGTTCCGGTTCAGGTTCGGGAACTGGAGATGGGTTCAAATTGGGACAAGGGTTTGGAAATCGTAGAATAAGTTTTGCGCCTACTATCAGAAGTGCATGCACCAATGCCAAAGGTGGTCGTGTAGTTTTTAAAGTAGAAGTAGCACCGAATGGCACAGTAGTAAATGTGCTTAATCCCACTACAGGTGAAAGAGGTACTAATGTTTCCGATCCCTGCTTAATGGCTGAAGCGGTTGCCTTAGTGAAGAAGGTAAAACTGTCCTCTTCTAATGAAAATATGAATACCATTGGTGAAATCACCATTACCATTAAAAATTAACCGTATTCTTTGTGAACAATCTTAAACAGGAAGAGTTTAACCAAACTGTTGAGTATCTGTTCTCAAAATTGCCGATTTTCTCTCGTGATGGAAGTAAAGCATTAAAATATTCGCTTGAAAATATAACTAAACTTTCAGCAGCGCTTGAAAATCCGCATGAGCACTTCAAATCGGTACATATTGCCGGTACAAACGGCAAAGGATCAGTTAGTCATTCAGTTGCAGCAGTTTTACAGGCTAATGGCTATAAAACAGGATTGTACACTTCGCCTCATCTAACCGACTTTAGAGAAAGAATGAGGGTTGATGGTGTAATGGCGTCACAAGAGTTTGTAGTGAATTTTGTAAAGCAGCACAAAACGATGATTGAAGAGCTGCGACCATCTTTTTTTGAGATTACGCAGGTAATCGCTTTTTCTTGGTTTGCCGAACAAAAAATCGATGTGGCAGTAATCGAGACAGGGCTTGGCGGCAGATTAGATTCAACCAATATTATTTGTCCGCAACTGTCCGTTATTACGAATATTTCTTTTGACCATACGGACATATTGGGTGATACACTTGAAAAAATAGCTACTGAGAAAGCCGGAATAATCAAAAACCGTGTCCCTGTAGTAATAGGCAGGTATCAACCGGATATTCATTTTATTTTTGAAAATAAAGCCAAACAAACCAACAGCAGATTGTATTTATCAAAGGATATTGTGAAAGAGGAAAGCAATTTTGAGTTTCAATTAAAAGGCAATTATCAAAAGGAAAATATCAAAACAATTTTAGCAACCATCCAAATCTTAGAGTCGGATTGCGGATTTGAATTTAAAAATGAAAATATTCTATATGCACTTACACATGTAAAAGAACTGACTGGGCTGAGAGGTAGGTGGGATATTTTGGGTGAGAACCCTAAAATTATTGCGGATACAGGTCATAACGAAGATGGACTTAAATTTGTGGTTGAACAGTTAATGGCAGAACGATTTTCCAAACTTCACTTTGTAATAGGAATGATGCAGGATAAAAAGAGAGATAAAATATGGAATATTTTACCCCTAAATGCAACCTATTATTATTGTAAACCTAATGTGCCGAGAGGGCTGAATGAAATTGAATTGAGAAAAGAAGGAGTGGAGCATGGATTAAACGGTAATGCATATTCGAGTTGCCATGAAGCATTAGAACAGGCAATAAAAATGGCAGCAAACACAGATTTGATTTTTATAGGAGGAAGTACATTTGTGGTTGCAGAGTTAATTGAGTCTCCATTATTAAAAAGAGCATAGATGAATAAGCCAGAAAAGACCAAACTTATTGTTTATACCGATGGTGCTGCGCGAGGCAATCCCGGACCCGGAGGATATGGCGCAGTATTAATTTATGGAGATAAACAGCTTGAAATTTCTGAAGGATTCCGAAATACTACCAATAATCGCATGGAATTAATGGCAGTGATTGAGGCACTTAAGAAACTCAAAAGAATTAATATGGATATTGCTGTTTATACAGATAGCAAATATGTGTGTGATGCTGTCAACAAAGGGTGGTTAAAATCATGGATTAAGACCGGTTTTAAAGACAAGAAGAATGTGGACTTGTGGAAGCAATTTTTAGAATTAGCGCAATTACACCACATTTCATTTCATTGGGTAAAAGGACATGATGGGAATGTTTATAATGAACGTTGCGATGTGTTGGCAACTACTGCTGCTGATAATTATCCAACAAAAATTGATATAGGGTATGAAAGTGGAAAATAATCTAATGCCACTTCTTATTAAAACTCTCTAAAGCATTTTTGCGTTTTATTTCAAATTCTCGCCATTGAGGTGATTCAGGTTGTAATGCTTTATGTTTAAACATGGCATCTATTTTTCTCCATTCAGTAACATACTGTTTGGTTTGCTCAGCAAACAATTTACTGTGAAAAAAATCATATACGAACTCAATTGCTTGTGCATTGGGATGTACCAAGTCTGAATGATAGAACCGATAATCTCTTAACACATCTGTAATCAGTTCAAACGCGGGGAAATAATATACGTTTGGATGTTTAGCAATCAATTGTTGTATTGCTATTCTCAGTATTGCTTTGCTATGATTTGACTCTATTAATCCTTCTCTGACATACCTAACAGGGCTTATGCTAAGGTAAAATTCTTTGTCTGGACATTGAGTGATTAGGTTGTCCCATTGGTTCATAATGGTTGCTACATCTAACATTGATGTTTCAAAGTCAGATAAAGGTCTTTTATGGCAGTTGCCTACAATTTTACCCGTAGCCTTTGATTTATATACTTTGGCTGTCCCAAATGTTAAAAATATAAAATCACTATTGTTCAGTTGTTCAGCGGCATTTATAATTTCGTTGTTGATTTTTTGTAATGTGTTTTCTTGCGTAGTGTCTGAAAATGCTACATGATGCATTTCGCTATGCCAGAGATTATTGTGAAAAAACAAATCCTCTTTTAACAGTGTGCTTCCATTAAGACAATGGGCAAAAACATGTGCCATGCTGATTGGATTGTATAAAATGCCAAAAGGATTCTTAGTTACATTTAATCTGTTGAGTGATACTTGTTCTGCAATATTTTCAGCAAAACAAGAACCGAGAAAAAAGAGAGTACTCTTGGATTCTATCCTTTTGTTGGATTGAGGGTCCCAGTCGAAAGGCAGCACCCATTTCATAGAGTTTAGATTTGTTTACAGGTTTGAAAAAAGGCAGCACCGGTCTTAATCAACTCCGGATCATGACCTTGAGGTCCCATTAATTGCATTCCAAAAGGAAGTCCTGCTTGAGTATTAGCGACCGGGATAGATAGGGCAGGGATGCCGGCTAAATTTGCATGCACAGTAAATATGTCCGCCAAATACATTGCCAGCGGGTCTTTGTCTTTCTCTCCGATTTTAAATGCAGGAGTTGTAGTGGTAGGCGTTAGGATGAAATCATTGGTTTCAAAGATGTTATCAGTAAACGTCTTAATAAGCCTGCGTACTTGTAAAGCTTTAGTATAAAACGTATCCACTTTTTCAGAAGTAAGCATATAAGTGCCCAACATGATTCTTCTCTTCACTTCTTTACCGAACCCCTCTGAACGTGATTTCTTATACATTGAATCTAGGTCTGTGCTGTTTTTACTTCTAAAACCGTACAACAAACCGCTAAACCGGGACAAGTTTGAACTGGCTTCGGCTGTAGAAAGGGCGTAATAACAAGGGACTACAAAGTTAATCAAAGGGAAATCAATGATATTGATAGTATGACCTTGACTTCTGAGCAATTCAATTACCTTCAAAGTGTATTCTTTTACTTCCTTATCAATAGAATTATTTTCAATACATTCTTTCAGCACAGCGAAAGAGAGTTTTTTTCCGGATTGGTTTTGCTCCAAGTAACAATCAGAACATTCTTCTAACATAGTTGCATCATGGTTGTCTTTACCGGAGATGATTTCCATTATCAATGCCAAGTCTTCAGCGGATTTTGTAAGTGGACCAATCTGGTCAAATGAAGATGCATACGCAATCAAGCCATATCGTGACACAGTGCCATAACTAGGCTTGTAGCCCCACAGTCCGCAAAAAGAAGCCGGTTGTCGAATAGAGCCTCCTGTATCCGAGCCAAGACTTGCATGACACATACCCGCTTGTACTGCAACAGCAGGTCCTCCGGATGAGCCTCCTGAAACACGAGTGGTGTCGGCAAAATTCTTGACTGGACCATACACTGAGTTTTCGTTTGATGCACCCATAGCAAATTCATCACAATTCAAACTGCCTATAATGATTGCGTCTTCTGCCAATAGGCGCTCGACAACTGTTGCATTATAAACAGATTCGAATCCTTTTAAGATATTTGACGAAGCAGAAACAGGATGATTTTTGTAACAGATATTGTCTTTAATGCCAATAAATAAGCCTGCTAAACGTCCTGCTTTACCTGTTTTAATCTTTAAATCTAAATCTTTTGCTTGTTGTAGTGTTTCATCTTCAAATACCTTTACAAAGGCATTAAGATCTGCGTGTTGCTTAATTTTATGCAAATACTCTTGTGCTAACGCTTCGCAAGTCGTTTTGCCGGAAAATAGGGAAGATCGTATTTCCGAGAGGGAATTGGAATCCGAAATCATTTCTTGAAATGAATGCTATTCTTTGTCTTTTGGCTTTTCTTTCATGCCTTCGTTAATCTCTTTCTTAACGTTATTCTTTGCGTCATTGAATTCTCTGATTCCTTGACCAAGACCACGCATAAGTTCAGGGATTTTTCTACCACCGAAAAATAAGAGAATAGCAAGAATAATCATTATCCATTCTGAACCTCCGATTGAACCTAGAAATAAAAGTGTCATAGTGCTTATTTTAGAATTGCAAAGGTAAATGATAAAGTCATTTAACCAATAGAATAATAAAATAGTTTCTATGTGGTCATTCTTGGTGTTTACAGATTTATTCTCTCTTTTCTATGAATGAAAAAAGGAGTGTACAATATGTGCTTTTTGTAATCCGATTTGGCGTTCAATTTCTTTCAACTCAGCATTTTTGATGTTTTCTACTGATTTAAAATACTGTAACAAGGCAGATTTAGTTTTATCGCCTATCCCTTTAATGCCGTCAAGTTCTGATTTAAGAGATGTTTTACTCCTCCTGTTCCTGTGATGGGTAATGCCAAAACGATGCGCTTCATCTCTCATTTGCTGAATGATTTTCAATGTCTCGGACTTCTTGTCTAAATAAAGTGGAATAGGGTCTTCGGGATAATAGAGTTCTTCTAATCTTTTTGCAATTCCCAAAACGGCAATTTTCCCGTATAAATCCAAAGCCTTTAATGCCTCAACTGCAGAACTTAATTGTCCCTTCCCTCCATCGACTATGATAAGTTGAGGCAATGCTTGGTTCTCTTCTAATAATCTTTTGTATCTCCGTGTTATAACCTCTTGCATTGTTGCAAAGTCATTAGGACCCACAACAGTTTTTACTAAGAAATGCCTGTAATCTGATTTTGAGGGTTTACCATCTTTAAATACTACGCAAGCAGATACTGCATCAGTTCCTTGAAAATTTGAATTGTCAAAACATTCAATGTGTCTGGGTTGTTCTGTCAGACGCAGGTCATCTCGCATTGTATCCATAATACGATTCATGCGTTGTTCAGGGTCGAGAATCTCAGCCATTTTAATACGCTCTTTTTTGTAATAGAACGCATTCTTTATACTCAAATCAAGCAGCATTTTTTTATCTCCGCGCTGAGGAATAGTAATTTTTACACCGGCAATTTTTAGTTCTAAATTCATAGGGAGAATTAACTCAGGAGCATGTTTGATATCAAGAGTGCGTACTTCTGCAAATGCAGCAAGCAAAAGGTCTTCGTCTGTTTCATTTAATATTTTCTTGATTTCCAAATTACGTGCTCGTGTAATAATTCCGTTTGTAACCCTCAGATAGTTTACAAAACCTTTGTTAGAATCACTAACCACGCTTAACACTTCTACATCTTGGATGGTAGGGGGAACAATAGTGGACTTTGCTTGAAATTTTTCTACAATATCCAAGTGCATCTTGTATTTATGAGCGTCTTCAAAAGCTAAGTTTTTGGCAGCCTCATGCATCTGTTTCTTTAAATGCACTTTCACTTCATTGAGGTTTCCTTTAAGCAGCAGCTCAATTTGGGCGATATTCTGTATGTAATCATTTTCCGATTGAAGTCCAACACATGGTCCTTTGCAGTTGCCGATATAATATTCTAAACACAGTCTGAATTTCCCTTTTTTGATATTCTCTTCGCTCAGGTTCAAATTACAGTTACGTAAGGGATATAGTTCCTTGATGAGGTCGAGCATAATATTCATCATTTTTACTGAAGAATAGGGTCCAAAATATTTGCTACCGTCATCAATCGGATTTCTAATAGGAAAAACGCGAGGAAAACGCTCGTTGGTGATTTTAATATAAGGATACGATTTGTCGTCCTTGAGATTAATGTTGTAGCGCGGTTTGTATTGTTTGATTAATGAATTTTCGAGCAATAAAGCATCATACTCAGTTTCTACAACAACATATTCAATACGTTTGATTTTTGATACAAGAACTTTGGTTTTATGATTTTCAAAGTGGTGTTTATTAAAGTAGCTGCTAACACGTTTCTTTAAGTTCTTAGCTTTGCCAATGTAAATGATTTTATTTTCCTCATCATAGTATTTATAGACACCCGGATTGTGTGGGATGTTTGCAATTAAATCTTTTAATGCAGGTGAGGTCATTGCTGCGCAAAGATAGTGTAAAGCGTAAGTCGAAAAGAATAATATCTTATCCTAAAATCGGTGTCACCTCAACTTGTAAAAGAGTTTCTCAAAGTTTCGCCCCAACGGTCCTGAAATATGAATCATAATTCACACATGAAGTGTTAAGGTTTTTCAGAGTAGGTCATAGAACAAAAAAAAACGCACCGAAGTGCGTTTTTCCTAAACTAAATCAAAAAAACAAATTATTGGTTTGGCGGTAATAAAACAGCATCAATCACATGAATCATCCCATTTGTTGCCGGAATGCTTGTGATGATGTTAGCACCGTTTATTTGCACTTTGTTATCTTTTACAGTCATTTTTGCATTGCCTCCGTTTACCATGCCAACGTTTTGACCATCCTTAAAACTTTCAATCTTCAAAGAACTTGTAGTTACATGGTATTCAAGAATATCAATCAATTGGTCGCTGTTTTCCGGTTTGAGAAGATTGTCTAAAGTGCCGGCAGGAAGTGCGTCAAAGGCAGCATTGGTGGGAGCAAATACAGTAAAAGGACCTGCATTTGAAAGAACATCTAAATAGTTCACGGCCTTGATGGCTGCAACCAATGTTGTATGGTCTTTGGATGAAGCAGCTACTTTGACAATATCATTAGCAGATTGATCATCTACAACTGCGGATTGTCCTTGAATAGGTTGAGATGAGGTTTGTGATGCGTTTGATTCTTTGTTACTTGTATTGGTGTTTGAGCTACAAGAGGCTAACACAAAAGCGAAGATTGCAAATGCAATACATAAATTAATTGTCTTTTTCATAATGGTTATAATTGTGTTTGTTTCACTACAAAGCTGAGTTTTATTATGTTGTCCTTCAATGATTTATGTCAAATCAAAACATGATTTATATCATATATTCATTCAAGCATTGAATCTCTTACTTTTGTCGGTTTGGATATTGGCAATTTAAAGTAGGATGAATTTTTTTGGTCATTATTTTACAGATTCACAAGAAGGGAGGCCGTGGTTTAATTTGGGTTTGGTTTACCCTGATTTGTTCAGAGATTTATATAGGAAACAGATTCCCAACCGGATTGTTAAGCGAGATACACAAAGTAGTATTGATTTTGTGGATGGGATGAGAGCCCATATTGCAAGAGATAAAATGTTTCATCAGAGTAGTTTTTTTCTGCATGCAGAAAAAATGCTAAAGGTGGTTTATGATGAATATCGAATTCAAAACAAGTTACCAAGGACTTGGTTTATGTTTCATATTCTCTCTGAATTACTTATAGATAGACAGTTGGTTCAAGCTTATTCGGAGGTTGCAAATCGTCTTTATCTAGATATGGCAAACACTATGTTAGATACACTCATTGTTGATGAATTATTTGAAGATGTTGTAATTAAAACTGTTTTTTTGTCTCGTATGGGTCTTATACATCAAGATAAGTTTATTTTTGCCTACGCAAACAATGAAAAATTGATTGCTGCGTTGTGGATGCTATATAAACGCGCAGGAATTGAGTTATCTATGGAATTAAAAGAAACACATACGCCTATTTTACATTCGATTATCAATAAATTAGAGGGAGATTCCCATTTTGATTGGGCGTATTACACAAAACAATTATGATAAAACGCGGATTATTAGCCATAGGACTTTTAGTTTTTTATCAGCAAGTTGTTGCCCAAAATGCAACAAAATACAGCAATGAATTCTTGAATCTTGGATTAGGAGCCAGATCAATGGGTATGAGCAATGTTGCGGTGTCTTTGATTGATGATGTTACTGCCGGCTATTGGAATCCTGCCGGGATGGTTGATATTCAAGACAAAGTGCAAGCATCGTTTATGCACTCAGCTTATTTTGCAGGAATTGCAAATTATGATTATCTCGGAATAGCAACAAAACCTACCGAAAACAGTGCTTTGGGATTGACAATCCTAAGGTTTGGTGTTGATGGAATATTGAATACGTTAGACTTAATCAAGAATGGTGAAATTAATTATGACCGTATCACTCAGTTTTCGGCAGTAGATTATGCCTTCATGGCGCATTATGCCCAAACTGTGCAATTGCCCGGCTCACATCGGTATTCCTTCCTTGAGGATTCAAAGTTAAGTTGGGGCGTCAATACGAAAGTCATCAACAGGAAAGCGGGTCCTTTTGCTACTGCCTGGGGTTTTGGATTTGACGCAGGAGCAAGATTAACAGGATTGAAATATGGATGGAGTTTTGGTGTGATGGCTAAAGATATTACTACAACTTTTAATACTTGGAGATATAGTTTTTCTGAGAGGGATAAAGAAGTTTTTGCTCAAACAGGGAATGACATTCCGATTCATACTCTCGAACTGACTTTGCCTAGACTAATTTTAGGTGCAGGGAAGAAGTGGGATTTAGATAAGTTTGAAATTGTTACTTCTACTGATTTTGAAATTACTACAGATGGAAAAAGAAATACGCTCATCAAGAGTAATCCATTTAGTATTGATCCCAGATTAGGAGCGGAGTTTAGTTATAAATTAAAGGATAAAGAGGATAAAATCTCACTTAGAGTGGGCTTGGGAAATATTCAAAAAGAAATGAATAAAAAAGGCAAAAGGATTACGTCCATGATGCCTACAGTTGGAGTGGGAATAAAAATCAAAAGTTTTTGTATTGACTACGCCCTTACGGAAATTGGTGATATGAGCGCAGGGCTTTATTCAAATGTGTTTTCTGTTCGTTTTGGATTTGATGCAGCTAAGTTAAAAAAGTAAAGTGTGATAGCGTTAATTGTTGCAGTTGGGAATCATAATGAAATTGGATTAAATAACCAATTACTGTGGCATTTACCGGATGATTTCAAATGGTTTAAGAAGAATACATTAGGGTATCCGGTAGTGATGGGAAGAAAAACTTTTGACTCTATTGGCAAAGCCTTGCCGGGCAGGTTAAATGTTGTCATTAGCAAAACCCCGCAAAACTATCCCAATGTTGAATGGGCAGACAGTATTGACAATGCACTAAGTATTGCTTCAAAAGAAAATAGTAAGGTCTTTATTTTGGGTGGAGAATCTATTTTTAAAGCCTTGTTGCCGAGTGCTGACATACTTTATCTCACAAAGGTTTATCACAGTTTTGATGCCGATGTGTTTTTCCCTGAAATTAACCCTCAAGAGTGGAAATTAGTGTATTCTCAATATCACCCAAAAGATGAAAAGCATCTTTACAATTTTGAATTTCAAATTTTAGAACGTATTCCTCATCCCTAATCTGTTTGCCTACAAGTGTTCTTCAATAGCTGCACAAGCGAGTTATTCTCATGAAGAGCGGTGATAAATACTGAGAGCATAAACAATACTAAGGTCAAGCCAAGTTGTATCAGTTTTCTTGTTTATGATACACAGATTGTAAATTATCTGCCCAATATGAAAACCGTTGGAATTTTGCCGATTGTAGGCTAGATGCAGACCATTCAGCGATTGTGCGTGTTTGAATCTGTTGGTCATTTTGCAATAAATTACTTGCCAAGCATAGTCGAATCTGTGGTGCTAAATGTTCTATTAAAGAGTCAAGAAGTTTGTCATTTCTATAAGGAGTTTCAATAAATAGTTGTGTATAACCTGATTTGAGCACTTCGCTTTCCATGCCTTTCAGCGCTTTTTTTAATTCTTTGGGTTGCACCGGTAAATAGCCATGAAACACAAACTGTTGTCCGTTCATACCGGAGCCCATAAGCCCTAACATAAGCGAAGAAGCACCGACCAGAGGGATAATCTCATAACCTGATTTGAGTGCGGCATTAACCAGTAGGGCTCCGGGGTCTGCAATGCAAGGTAGTCCGGCATCTGACATAAAACCCACAGATGTACCCGATTTGAAACAGTTGTTGATTTCATCCATATCCAACAAGTTGAAATCATTTTTGGGAATTTGCCTTATATCAAAGTCCTGAATAGGACGGTTGAGGTTACAGGCTTTTAAGAAAGCACGAGCAGGTTTTTCATTCTCTACCCAAATGGTTACGATAACTTCTAAAATGGACTTGTTAAATGGTGTAAGTTCCTTGATAGCACTGTCATTGCCAAGCAAGGTAGGAATTAAGTAGAATTTTTTCTCAGACATAGGATGTTTCTTGTTCAATATATTCAAAATGTGCGCACTCTATCTTTTCAATCTTTTGTTTATTTTTGAAAGGTTTTAAATCAATGAGAAAAGGGTTTATATTGTCTCTCATCTGCATGATGGGTTTTTTGCTTTTGTCCATTGACTCCGTTGGGCAAATCTATGGAAACGAGTGGATTAAAAAAGACCAAAGATATTTTAAAATTAAGATTGCAAAAGAAGGAGTTTATCGTGTGGACTATACTACACTTTCTACAATCTTGTTTCAAAATGGTATTGATTTATCTACAATCAACCCCAAAAAGATCCAAGTTTTTAATAATGGCGTAGAAATAGCCATCCATCTTAGAGGTGAGGAAGACGGGGTTTTTAATTTCAATGATTTTATTGAGTTTTATGCCAAACCGAATGACGGAAAATTAGATAGAGAACTTTTTTATACCGACCCTGTCAAAGATCCATTGCATGATATGTCCAGCATGTATGCAGATACATCAGCATATTTTATCACTTATCTCGCTAATTCAGCACCACAAAATGGTAAAAGATATTCATTAGAACGCACTCAGAATCTTGGGGTCTATCCGGTAGAATCTTATTTTAAGTTTACCAATGCTCAGTATTTGAGCGAAACTTATTATTATGGTCATCCGATTATTATTTCTCATGTGGCTCTCTATTATCCGGAATTTACAGAAGCAGAAGGTTGGGTAGGGAGTAGGTTTGGTTATGCGCCATCTGTGGCTACATTTAGGACTTTGGCGTTGTCAGCACCGGCTCAAAGTGCAGTGGGATTTAATCCTATACTTGAGTTCAAAGTAATTTCATCGTCAGAAAATATCGCAATACCAGACCACCATTTGGCTGTGAGTGTTAGTCCTAATAATTTAAGTTTCTCCAATGTGTATGATACGCTTACCGATGGTTTTGGTGTGATTCATAAGAATTTAAGTTTTTCAAAATCATTGATTAGCGGCTCAAATACGGCTTATATCAAAATGGAAGCTATTAATGTTCCGGGTGTTTCATTACAAGCATTTAACCCTTCTTATGCCAGTTTGCAATATGCCAGAGAGTTTAATATGGTAGGCTTTTCCTTTCTGAAAGGAGTAATGGAGCCTTCGTTATCAGCCAAGCAGGTTGATTGGTATAATTATGGATTAGCGCAAAAAAATCCTATTGTCTATGATTTGACCAACAACCGCAGAATCAATCCTGTCATGGGAGTAGGGCAGACTTTTAGCTATGTCAATCCGCCTCTTGCAACCGAGTCAGATTTTATAGTTTTTGATAGTACAGAGGTCTCATCAATTACTCAAATTGAGGCGGTGAATTTTGCTGATTTTGATCTTGCAATCAACAATACTACTTTTCTGATAATCACAAGCCAGAAATTAATGGGCAGCGAAGCCACTGCGTATTTGAATTATCGAAAAACAAGTTATGCTTCCAATATGTACACTGTTCAGCAGTTGTATAATGGATTCAGCTTTGGTATAGAACATCCGATTGCAATTCGCAGGTTTTTAAAATTTTTGATTGACAAATCTACTTCAACTCATCCTGAATATTTGCTTTTCTTAGGGAGAGGTATTCAACCGGATTTGTTAAAAAATGCCTCAATGAAACAACTCAATGTTGTGCCTATTATTGGAAGTCCGGCATCTGATATTTTATACTCTTCGGGATTGGGAGGAAAGAGTTTTACCATACCATATCTTGCCACAGGCAGAATCTCTGTTGATAAACCTGCAGATATTGGTCTTTATTTAGAGAAATTAATCGGACAAGAACAGTCGCCTAATGCGCAATGGAAAAAGCGAGTCATGCATCTTGGCGGAGGTAATGATGGATCAGAAAGTAAAATCATTAGAAATTACCTTGAATATATTTCAGTATATCCTTTGCAGCCGCCCTTTGGAGGTAATGTGCAAGGATATTACAGGAGTGCTGCAGATGTAGCTGTTGAGATTAATATCCGCAATAATTCTATTAAGAATATTAATGATGGTATGAGTCTCATTACATTCTTGGGACACGGTTCTGCAACTGTTTTAGATGTAGATATTGGAGACACTACGGATTATAACAACAAAGGAAGGTTGCCTGTTATGTATTTTAATGGTTGCAGGGCAGGAAATCCAGCGATTGGGTTTAACAATGGCGGTTTGTTCTATGGTGAAAAAATGGTTAGAGCTAAAGAAAAAGGTGCTATCATTTTTATTGGACAAAGTTCTGTTTCTGAGCTTGGTACACTTGGAGGACAAATGCGTGCTTTTTATGAAAATATTTTTAATAAAAACTTTGGTAAGTCAGTGGGGCAGGTATTAAACAAGACGATTGAAGATAATCTCAATTATAACAGCCCTTTATCTCGAATGCATAATACGTTTATCTTCTTTCAAGGAGATCCTGCATATACTATTTATAACCCGCCTTTGCCTGATTATTTTGTTACCCCTTCCAGTTTGTTTCTTGACCCTGTTAATACAAATGCATTAAGTGATTCTTTTAGATTGGGCATTGCAGTAGGTAACATAGGCAGATATAACCCTGCGGACTCTTTTAATATTGCCATCAAAAGGACTTGGCCCTCAAATGCTAAAATTGAGAACTATATCATACGTGTACCGGCTGTTGCATTTATGGATACCATTTATTTTACTTTTAAGACTAAAGATATTGCAACAACCGGAAACAATATTTTTGAAGTAGAATTAAATCCTGAGAAGATCATCATTGAAAGTGACTACTCAAATAATAAAGTCAGTTGGGAGAAATATATAGAGGGTAATGGGATTAGTCTTATTTATCCTCGAAGATTTGCTATTCACAATCAAGATGATTCCGTTACATTGGTTGCCCAATCACTGAATTTACTCAAGGTGAATAATCAATTTATTTTTGAAATTGATACTACTCCTGAATTTAACAGTCCTTGGCTAAAACGCACCCAACCTGCCATTAATACAGGCAATTTAGCTTCATGGACAGTCCCAATTTTACCTAATGATAGTCAAGTCTATTATTGGCGCGGCAGATTAAACCTGCCAACAAATCAAGGAGGGTTTTGGGAAGAACGTTCCTTTATCTATATCAAGAATGGACACTCAGGGTGGTCGCAATCTGATTTTCCTCAATTCTACCCCTCATCTCAAACAAACAGAATTATTCTTAATAAAATCAAACAACAATTTGAGTTTGGCAATACAGAGCGTTTTGTATGGGTGGATACTCGTGTAAATTCACATGCTAATTTAGGAGTGAAGTTTGCCGGATTTTTGTCTCAAGATGTAAACCCAAAAGCAGACGGAAGTTTTATTGCCGTTTTATTGGATGGGAATACCTTAGAGCAATTTTTGGATGGAAATTTTTACCCCAAATGTTGGATGGGTGCAACTTGGCCCCCATTCCAAGCTGCAAAGGAATATGCTTATTATTGTTTTGCCAATAACAGTAGCGGAATAGCAGATTTTAATGCTTTGATTAATGATATCCCTGCGGGTACGTATGTTGCACTTTTTACCAGATATGATGCACAAATGAACACATGGGGAACCCAACTCAAACAAACGCTCAATATTTTGGGTGCAAACTCATTTGAAGGGTATCCTAAAAACCAGGCTTCTTATGTTATGATAGGATGCAAAGGCTGGACTCCAGGAACTGCTTATGAAAATATTTCGCACTTGACAGATAGTGCAACCATGGGATATGCAGCTATTGAAGGGAAAATTTTAGGTAGATATGACCAGGGTTCATTAACTTCGGAATTGATTGGTCCGGCTACAGAATGGAATACTGCGTATTTTGATTGGAGACCAATGGAAGGGACATCAGGCAGTGCAGATGATATTAAATTCTCAATTTATGGGGTGGATTCAAGCAAAAATACTTTTTTATTGATGCAAAATATTTCACCGTCAACCGTTGATATTTCTTCAATCAATGCTAATATGTATCCTTATTTGCAACTCAAAGCAGATTTTAAGGATTTGACAGATAGAACTGCACCTCAAATCAGACATTGGCTGGTTACTTTTGAAGAAAGACCGGAGGGAACTATTAATACAGCACAACAGTTTACTTTCCATAAAGATACGTTGCAAGAGGGAGATTCTTTTAGAATCAATATTGGATTCCAAAATATCTCATTAAAGGATATGGACAGTGTTCTTTATAACTTCCAAATTGTTGATTTATCTAATCAGAATGTGTTAATGCAAGTTAGTCAAAAGGGAAACCCGATGAAGCCAACGGAGTTTGTGTTTTTAAATCAAACAATGAGTACAAAAGGGTTATCAGGACGCTATGCGGCTAATATTTTCTTTAACCCCGAAATGGCGCAACCGGAAGTTTCATTACTGAATAATTATTTAAGTATCCCATTCTTGGTAGTAACCGATAACCTTAATCCTTTATTAGATGTTACTTTTGATGGAAGACATATCATGAATGGCGAGATTGTGTCGCCTAATCCGCTCATATTAATTACCTCTAAAGATGAGAATAAATTCTTGTTACAAACCGATACAGCCGGATTTGAGGTGTTGTTAAAGGTGCCGGGTTCACAAGTGTTTGCTCCGATTGATTTTACTTCGGGTGAGTTGACATTTAAACCTGCTCAAGATATTAATAATGTTGCCGCAATTGAGTATAGACCGGTGGATTTAAAAGACGGCAAATACACCATTAAGATCCAATCGAAAGACATGACGGGCAATCATGCAGGGAAGGAGTATTATGTAATTGATTTTACGGTGGTGAATGAAAGTACTGTAACAAATTTCTACCCTTATCCTAATCCTTTTACAACCCAAATGAGATTTGTGTTCACTTTGACAGGTAAAGAAGTGCCGGATGATATCAGAATCAAAATCATGACTGTGTCAGGCAGGGTAGTTAGAGAAATCAATAAAGATGAATTGGGAAATATCAGAATAGGAAATAATATTTCGGAATTTGCTTGGGATGGTACCGACCAGTTTGGTGACAGGTTGTCCAATGGCGTATATTTGTATCAAGTAACGGTGAAGAATAGGCATGAAGATGTCAAACACCGAGATTCTGCAGGAGACAACAGTTTTATAAAAGGGACAGGTAAAATCTATCTGTTGCGTTAGAGTTAGGTGTGTTCAACGAGCAATTGCCCTCGTCTATTACTTTTTTGCTTGTGTCATTGATACTAAACTCATGAAAATGAGTTGCGTATTTTTCTTATTTATATTTATTACAAATAATCAAATTCAATCCCTAACTTTGTCCGCTGTAAATGCGTTGGTACGAGAAACTTCAGCAGCGATGGAAAGTAGATACATTGTGGGATGTAATTGCAATTTTGATAGTGTTTACGTTGACGGGATTTAGTGTAGTTTATTTAAAACATTTGTTTGGAATAGGTGCTATTTCTCCCATGTATTACAGGATTGCATTTTATATATTGATTCTCTTTTTATACCAGATTGTTCTGCTTTTTTGGGGTTTTATTTTTGGAAAGTTCAGGTTTTTCTTGGAGTTTGAGAAAAAGATGTTCAGACGCATATTTAAAATGTTTAAGAAATAATGACAATGGAGATAACACCTAAAGAAGTTTTGCAGGCTTTGTCAGTAGTTATTGACCCTGATTTTAAAAAAGATATTGTAACACTTGGTATGGTTCGCCATATTAATATTGAAGGAAATAAGCTTTCTTTTGATTTGGTCTTAACCACACCTGCTTGTCCGCTTAAGGATATGCTCGAAAAAGGTTGTAGAGATGCAATCAGAGACAGGCTTTCACCTGATTTTATTGTTGATATCAATGTTACTTCAGAAGTACGGAAAAATATATTCATGCAAGGAACATTAGATGGCGTAAAGAATGTGATTGCTGTGGCTTCAGGCAAAGGAGGAGTAGGGAAGTCAACCGTTTCTTTGTCCTTGGCAAAAGTGCTTGCTGAATCCGGTGCTAAAGTAGGGTTGATGGATGCAGATATCTACGGACCCTCTCAGCCTACACTCACAGGAACAGAATCGTATAAACCCACTGGAGTTCAAGGCAAAGATAAAAACCTGATGAAAGCCGCAGAAGTCGGAGGTTTGAAAGTGTTTTCAATTGGATATTTGGTAGAGCCCGGTGTTGCGGTCGCTTGGCGTGGACCAATGATGTCAACTGCATTAAGACAATTTGTGAGCGATGTGGCATGGGGTGAGCTGGATTATTTAATAATTGACTTGCCTCCTGGTACAGGTGATGCACAATTGACTCTTTGTGCAGCACTGAAAATTACCGGAGTGGTTATCGTTACTACTCCTCAAAAAGTGGCAATGGTAGATGCAGATAGGGCATTGCAAATGTTTAGAATGAAAGGACTAACTGTACCTATTTTAGGGATTATCGAAAATATGGCATGGTTTGAAACACCTGAATTACCAAATCGTAAATTCTATATTTTTGGTGACAGCGCGGCAAAACAGTTGTCTGAACAGTCCGGTGTGCCATTGTTAGGTTCGGTTCCTATTATTGAGAATCTTTCGTCAGACCAAAACAAAGGTAGTATTATAGAGAACAATCCTGTATTACCTTACTTTAAAGAGATTGTCGGCAATTTGGTTAGAAATTTGGCAATCCAAACTCAACATATTCAAGAAGCACAAACATCTTAAATTTATTCACTATGAACAATACAGAACTAATAGCAAAAGTTCAAGAAGCATTAGAATCTATCAGACCATTTTTACAAATGGATGGAGGTGATGTCGAATTGGTCAATATTGATACTGATAATAATGCCAACATTAAACTTGTTGGTAATTGTGTGTCGTGCTCTATGAGTGCTATGACAATGAAAGCAGGTATTGAAGGCGCTATTCGCAAAGTTGCTCCCGAAATTAACAAAGTGGTTGCTGTAAATTTATAGCCTTTGCTTATTAAGATTAGCAATATATTGCTGGCGTTATCTGATTTAAGTTTGCCGGTAGTTTTTGGTGGAGCGGTTTGTTTTTCTTTTTTTGCTAATCTACATCAGATTGAATATTACTATCCCATTATCTGGATATGCTGTAGCGGCATTTTTGCTATTTATCTGTATGATCATTTAGCAGACCTGAAATCAACTTCCCAAATAGAGATAGGAGCACCTTTTTGGATTCTATACAGGTTTAAAAAAATTTGGATTGTTGTTTCTGTTTTATCCTTGTTAATCGCATTCTATATTCTACTCACTAAAATGCGCTTGGAGTATCTTATGCCTGGCGGTATTGTTGCTTTGTTGGTATTAGGGTATTATCTGTTTAGAAAATTTGCTCCCAAGAAAATTCAAGGTCAGTTAAAGGAGCTTTGGATTTCATTGGTTGCAACCATGGCATTGGGTGGGATTTCTGCGTGGATTACAACTTCGCAAATTCATTGGATTTTGCTGATAAGTTTCTTCTTAATCTGTTTCCAAAATATGTTATTGTTTTCGTGGATTGACTTTGAACATGATGTCATCAATCAAAATTTGACATTGGCGGTCAGTTCAGGGATTTCGTACTTGGTTTGGATTTTAGATATTGTGTCATTGGTTAATTTGGCAATGTTGGCTGATTTGTGGCATTCAGAAGGATTTTCTTTTGCCATTGTGATATTCTTGCTGATGCAACTGCAACTTTTTATTATTAGAATTCTCTGTGAATATAAGGGTACAAAGCGCGTTTATCGCTTCTGGACAGACATGGTTTTTGTATTACCCTTACTCAGCTTTATTTGAAAAGTCAATAAAAACCCTTCACAATGCTTGATTATGAAGGGCTTAAAAAGATTGATTTGCGTTAAATTATTTTTTCTTCTTTTTAGGTGCTTTGTAAATAGGTTGGCGCTTAATGTTTTCAATAAAAGTATTTAATTCTGCTACGGCATTGGCTGCGCCCATTTTTTCTGCATTTGTTTTAGCTGATTCGGCAGTTTCAACTGCTTCGGTGTATAGTTGGTTTTCTGCTTGAATTTTAGCTTTCATGGTTTGAATCCAATATCTGTTTGGGGTTAACTCATCTGCTTTGTTTATCCATTCAAGCGCTTTTTTCATGTCTTTTTTATTGTTGTAATAATATGAAGCAGCTGAATAATAGGGTCTTGAATCATTTGACATTACTTTTTCAATCTGAGCGGTAAGTTCTTTGTCGTAGTCAACATTCACTTGTACACCTACTTTTGTTTTTTCCCAAACAAGGTTTAATTGGAATGAATTGTCAGTGATATTATTGATTTCAATAGAAAAAGTTTCGTGTGTTTCTGCAAGGGTTGATACCGGTGCTTTTACTCTAATAATATCATTTGCTTGTTTGTAATTGCTTGCTCCGGTTACATTTAAATCTTTAGTAATGATAATAGTCCATTCTTTTTCACCGGGAATAGCTAAGAATCCGTATTTGCCTTTGGTTACAGGTTGTTCATTAATAGTAACATCTTGACCGAATTCAATGGTAGTAGCTCCATTGGCACCAGTTCTCCATACTTCTCCATAAGGCACAAGACCGCCAAAAATTACTCTGTTTTTGACACTGGGTCTTGAATACGATAGTTCTACAAATGAGGTTGCAAAGTTTTGTTTAACGGTTGCAGTAGGGCTGGGTTGTGGAAAGCTGATTTGTTGTGCAGTTGCTGTCTGTCCTAAAGATAGCATGGCTGCGCTTAACATACTGAATACAAATTTTTTCATCGGTTTTTAAATTTTAATTAGGGCAAATAAAATCAATGTTACCGAATTAATCGCAACATTAAGACGAAACTCTTGAACACAAGGACGTGCGTTATGAGTTTTCTATATTTCTAATGATGAATGCTAAAGCAGCATACAATGTACTTTCTTGAATATGCTTTCTTTCTCTGGTAAATAAGAATTTTTTTGTAATGGTGCTCTTTTGACTACTATAACCGATATACACTGTTCCAACGGGTTTGTCATCAGTTCCGCCATCAGGACCGGCAATCCCTGTTACAGATACTGCAATATCGCTTTGAAATACAGTCCTGCAATTCTCTGCCATAGCGGCAGCCACTTCTTCACTCACAGCTCCGTGTTGTTCAATAAGACCTGCAGGAATTTTTAAGATGTTTGTTTTGCTCTCATTTGAATAAACAACTGCACCTCCTTTGTAAATTGCAGAAATACCCGGTATTTGTGTAAAATGTTGTGATATTAAACCTCCTGTACAACTTTCAGCCAATGAGAAACTTGTTTGTGTGTTATGTAATAATAAAGCAGTATAAGCTGCTAAAGGGATGTCTTCTTCCATCAATAAATCATTACCTAAGGTCTGTTTGAATTGCTGACTAAATTCTTGAAAAAGCAAACCGTCATTTTGTTGGTTTTGAATGTTACATGTAAGTCGTAACCTTACAACATTTAAGTGTGGAAGGTATGCAAGACTAAAATGAGCGGGGAGATTATCTTCAATAGAGGATAACCTCTCTGCAAGTAATGATTCCGGCACTCCGATAGTAAAGAAATGGTGTCTTAGTGTGGGAGCTGATTGAAATTCTTTCCTTAGAAGCGGTAAAACAACATTATTCATCATTTCTATCATTTCAAAAGGTACACCAGGTAATGAAATTACTATTTTGTGTTCTTTTCTAAATAACATTCCCGGAGCTGTTCCTAACTTATTAAAAATAGTTGTGCAGTTGTCGGGGACGTATGCCTGTATCTTGTTGATTTCTTGGAGATGCTTTCCTCTGTTTGCAAATATTTTTTCAAGGTTTTGCAATGTGTCTTCGTCCCAACGCCAAGAACTGTTAAAGTATGTTGCCAATACATCTTTGGTTAAATCATCTTTAGTAGGTCCTAACCCTCCGGTAATAATTACAAGATCTGTATCGTTGATTGCTTTGTCAACTGCTTCTAATATAAGGTCATGTTTGTCGGGTACTGTAACCATGCGATTGACAACAAAGTTTTCTTCGCTGAGTTTGCTTGCGAGCCATTGGCTGTTGGTATTTAATATTTGCCCAATCAAAATTTCATCTCCAATAGATAGAATTTCTGCGGTAAATGCCTTTTTCATTTGCATGGATAATATTTGCAAATGTAGGTAAGATAGAGAAGTAACATTTGTTTTTCATGTAGGAATGCAGGTATTTTGCACCAATGAACAGAAAGTATATAGCATGGGTGTTCATCTTGATTTTTATCGCTCTGGCTACTTTTACATCTTGTAGAGCAACCAAAAGAGTTGTGAAAAAGTTCAATAAAGATTGCAATTGTGAATTCTGAGCAAAGGCGGAGTAATGAAAGTTGCACTTCTCCAAGAATATCTGGATAAAGCTTTTGAAACTTATCACAAAAAGGGGTTTATAGCGCATGACCCTATTTCTATACCTCATTCATTTTCTGTAAAACAAGATATTGAAATCATGGGATTCTTTGCTGCTATTCTTGCATGGGGACAGCGTAAAACAATCATTGCTAAATGCAAAACGATTGCTGAATTGTTTGATCATCGTCCTTATGATTTTATATTGAATCACCAAGATACGGACTTAGCATCTCTGACATCGTTTGTGCACAGGACTTTTAATGGCACTGATTTGCTGTATGTTGTACATTTCTTACAACAAGTGTATCGGGAGTATGATAGTTTAGAGAATGCCTTTTTTCCTGTCCCAACTTCCTCCTTTAATGCAGTTGAAGAAGGGTTAAACAATTTTAAATTCAAATTTGTAGCTTCAGAATGGTGTCCAGTAAGAACACGGAAACATATTGCTTCACCGGCACAAGGCAGTGCATGCAAAAGGCTAAACATGTTTTTGCGATGGATGGTGAGAAAGGATTTTGAAGGAATTGATTTTGGTATTTGGACGCATATTCAACCGGCACAGCTAAAATGTCCTTTAGATGTTCATGTGCTTAGAGTGGCAATGCAATTAGGACTTTTAAATGATTCAAAATCACATTGGCAAAATGTGCTCAAGTTGACTGATGCATTAAGAAAGTTTGATGCTGCTGACCCGGTCAAATATGATTTTGCGCTTTTCGGAATAGGAGAGGCGGGCGCATTATGAGAGCTTTTTCTTTGCTCTTTTGAGTTGTGCTATTTCAGAGTTTTTAAGAAAGCGAAATTTTCCTCTTTCAACACCTTTTTTGGTAAAAGGACCAAAGGAAACTCTGTCCAATTTTTCAACTGTGTGCCCCAATGCTTCAAACATTCTTCGGACAATACGATTTTTACCACTATGAATCTCAATACCTACAATGGTCTTGTTGTTTGCATCCGGAAAAGCAATCAAATCAGCATACGCAACCCCGTCTTCAAGCTCTATTCCTGTTGCCAATTTTTCTAATTCTTCTAATGTAGCTTTACTTTTTAAGGTTACTTCATAAATTTTTTTAACATCAAATGAAGGATGTGTAAGTTTTTGTGCCAATTCTCCGTCATTGGTAAGCAAGAGTACGCCTGTTGTTTTTCTATCGAGTCTGCCTACCGGGTAAACCCTCACATCAATTTCGTCTTTGATTAAGTCCATTACAGTTTGCCTGTCAGACTCGTCCTTGGTTGTAGTGATATAATTCTTGGGTTTATTCATCAAAATATAGATTGGTTTCTCAGGGAGAATTTTATTTCCGCGATATTTCACTTCATCTCTTTTTTCAACTTTAGTTCCTAGTTCTGTTACTATTTGTCCATTTACGGTAATGTACCCATCTAAAATTAATTTATCAGCATCTCTTCTTCCGCATATACCCGCATTTGAAATATAGCGGTTCAAACGTATTGGCCACTCAAATTTCATGTGCTCATCAGGGTAGGCTTCTTCTTGGTATCGCTTGCCTTTGTTAGCTTTAGAGTATGGCTTGCGTTTGTCAAATGATTTGTTGTGCCCGCTTGATTTTCTGTTGTTTGGTCTGTCGCCTCTGTTAGCATATATTGAATATAATTTTTTTGACGGAGTTGACTCTCTTTCATTGTTCCCAAACTTTGCAGTTTGCTTTCTTGTAGAAGGTTTTCTGTATTCTCTTTCTTCTTGATTTCTGTTTTCAAAAGAAGATGAACGCTTTCTTGTATATGACTTCTTATCTTCTTTTTGAATATCGGAGTGGGTATCGGATTGGCGAGAGTTGAACCTTTTCTTTGAGAATTCTTTAACGTTAGTATCCGTAGATCGTTTTTCGGATTTGGGTTTAGAGAATGAATTTTCTGATTGAGTTCTTCTGCTTTTGGTTGGTAAACTCTTTTTAGGCTTGTTGTTCATCTGAGTTGATGGATAAGGTTACAAAGATATTCAGAATAGTTGTTTATTTTCCGAATCTATAAGCAGAACAAAGGTGAAATTAAAGCAGCTCGGATACCCATTGCAACGCTAATTCTAATTGCTCCTCACGGGTTAAATTGCTATTGTCAAGCACTCTGGCATCATCTGCTTGTCTGAGAGGACTATCTTCTCGGGTTGAGTCAATGAAGTCACGTTCTTGTAAATTCTTTGCGATTTCTTCAATGGTGATATTAGGCATAAACTGTTTCATTTCATGAAACCGTCTTTGTGCTCTGATTTCAGGAGAGGCGGTCATGAAAATTTTGAGTTCCGCATCAGGTAGTACAACTGTTCCTATATCACGCCCATCCATAACAACACCTTTGCTCAATGCAATTTGTTGTTGTTGTTTCACTAAAAATCTTCTTACCGGAGTCAGTGCACTGAATTGGCTGACATTTGCATTAATTTCCGGTGTACGAATGAAGTTTGCTACATTTTTTCCATTGAGGTATATTTCAAAAGAGTTGTTTGCAGTGTTTTGTTGAAATGAAATGGTAGTATTCTCAATGAGTTTTGCAATTTGTTGCTCATCATGTGCCGTAATATTTTGTTGTAAAGCAGCCAATGTAAATGCTCTATACATTGCACCAGTATCGATACAAAGATATCCCAAACTATCTGCGAGACTTTTTGCTAATGTGCCTTTGCCACATGACGACCATCCGTCAATTGCGATATTGATTTTGTTAGCCAATGTTTTTTAATGATAGAATTCGTTAAGGTCTAAGTTTACAGAAAATATATTTGAATTATGTCCCGGAAAGAATCCGGCACTTCCATATTCTATTCTGATTTTTTTAATTTTTAATGCCAGTCCCCAAGAAAAACCGGCAACACCTTTTTTTACCACTGTTCCCAACTCTTGTCTTCGTTGATGATTGTAGCCAAAACGAATGTTGAAATTTTCACTCAGAAGTATTTCACCGCCAATATTGATATGTCTAATGATTTTCTCTCCCAAAGAATACTTGGTATTAATAATCTGATTGTTTTCGTCAATTCTCCTGTTGAAAGGGTCGGTATAATCGTATGTTAAATCCGGTTTTTGCAGGTTGTGCAACAAAATGGTTACTCTGAATGGGGCATGACGAGGCTTTAAGGTAGTACCTAAAGCAATATCAAAAGGCAGCATTTCACGCTCAGTTCCTCTGTATGAGAGTAATTGATAGCCGAAATTTCTTGCAACTAATCCCATAGACAAACCGATAGCAGTATCATGGTAATAACTGCCAATATCAAGAGCAACACCTGTTCCTGTATAAGTTTCTAAGGTTGAATAAATGAATTTGAAGGAACCTCCAACACTGAATTTTTCGTTAAGAGGTTTAGCCGCACTCACCCCAAACATCATATCATTGGCTCTGAATGTTCCCGTGCTTTCTCCGGTTTTATCGTATCCATCAAACTTTCCGTAGTTGAGATATAAGATTTGAGAGGCAAAAGTCCATGTGTTATCTTGGTTGTTCAATCGCTTTGCATAAGATACATGACCGTAGTTTATGTCCTTGAAATAGTTGTTGTAATTGAGTGCCAAATTATTGTCGTGAGAAGAGTTTAAGGTAGCGGGGTTGGTAAGGGTCGTAGATAAATCAGAGTTGGGCACAGAAATAATGGTGCCACCCATTGAAGCTGATTTTGCACTCGGATCAAGTTTTAAAAAGGGAAATACCGCATTGCCTGCTAATTGTGCATGTACTTGAACGCCAAGCATAAGGTTTATGCACACCAAGAATATTTGTAAATAAACAGGCTTTTTTAGCACACTTCAAACTTAGTATATTCTACAACAACATCTGCAATCAGATATTGTATAAACTTGGAACTTTAGAATGATTTTTTTGTGTTTTTTTCTTTGCTGCCAGCTTCTTTTACCGGTGCGAACAGGTTCTTAGGATTTTTTACTTTTTCGGTTGTCAAGCCAATTTCTAATACTTCATGCATTTTCTTCACGTAGTGGAATGTCAATCCTTCTAAGTAGTTTTGAGGGATGGAGTCAATATCCTTTTTGTTGCCTTTGCACATGATGATTTCGGTGATACCGGCACGTTTGGCAGCTAATATTTTTTCTTTAATTCCACCTACAGGCAATACAGCACCTCTTAACGTAATTTCTCCTGTCATTGCAAGTTGTGCTTTGACTTTCCGTTGTGTAAACAAAGAAGCAAGCGCGGTTAAAATGGTAATACCTGCGCTGGGGCCATCTTTCGGTATTGCGCCTGCCGGAAAATGAATGTGGATATCCCAGTATGAGAAAATCCTATAATCGATACCCAACATTTCGCTGTTTGACTTTAAATAGGTGAGTGCAGTAGTAGCAGACTCCTTCATCACATCTCCCAATTGTCCTGTGAGCGTGATTTTTCCTGTTCCTCTTGCCAGTGCTGTTTCTACAAATAAAATTGAACCACCCACGGGTGACCATGCCAAGCCTGTTGCTAACCCTGCTGTATCATTGTTTTCGTAGGTCTCTTTTTCTAGTTTTTCAGTTTCTAAAATCGTGTCAATATCTTCTGAAGTTATATTGGCATTAAAAGGCTCTTCCATAGCGATACTTTTGGCATTATGACGTGCTAAAGAAGCAATTTTTCTATCTAATCCTCTCACTCCTGATTCGCGAGTGTATTCTTCAATTAGTTTTTCCAACACTTTGCCATTAATCTTAAACTCGGTTGCTTTGATACCGTGCAACTGTCTTTGTTTAGGAATTAAATATTTTTTGGCAATTTCTACTTTCTCTTCTACAGTATAGCCATTAATGTCAATGATTTCCATTCTATCTAACAAAGCAGATTGTATGGTGTCTAATGAGTTTGCGGTAGCAATAAACATCACCTTAGACAAATCATAATCTAACTCGAGATAATTGTCATGAAATGCATTGTTTTGTTCAGGGTCAAGGACTTCCAATAATGCAGATGATGGGTCACCTTTAAAGTCTCTGCCTACTTTGTCAATTTCGTCTAATACAAAAACCGGGTTAGAAGTTTTTGCTTTTTTGATATTTTGGATAATGCGCCCCGGCATTGCTCCTATGTATGTTTTTCTATGACCTCGGATTTCCGATTCGTCATGCAAACCTCCCAAAGACATACGAACATATTTACGCCCAATAGCTTTGGCTATACTTTTACCCAATGATGTTTTGCCGACACCGGGAGGTCCTACTAAACAAAGGATTGGACTTTTCATGTCGCCTTTGAGTTTGAGCACTGCCAAATATTCTAAAATACGTTTTTTTACTCTTTCTAAACCAAAGTGATCTTTGTCTAATTGCTCTTTTGCAGATTTGAGGTTGAATTTATCTTCGCTGTATTCATCCCAAGGTAAGTCCAGCATAAGTTGAACATAATTGAGAGAAACAGAGTAGTCCGGTGCCGCAGGGTTGATTCTGAGTAATTTTTCTAATTCTTTTTCAAAAGCATCTGCTGTCTCTTTGCTCCATTTTTTCTTTTTTCCTCTTGCTCTGAGATTCTCTACTTCCTTGTCAGGTGAGTCGCTGCCTAATTCTTCATGTATGGCTCGAATCTGTTGTTGCAGAAAATATTCTTTTTGCTGTTTATCAATATCAAATTTGACTTTAGATTGGATTTTATCTTTGAGTTCCAGCATTTGCATCTCTTTGGTTAAATGCTCTAACACAAGAGTTGCTCTGTCAATCAGGATGTGTTTTTCAAGCAGTGCTTGTTTTTCGGCAATTGAGATATTGAGATTGCTTGCAATAAAATTAACCAAAAATTGATTGCTATCTATGTTCTTTATAGCAAATGCGGCTTCTGATGGAATATTAGGAGAAAGCTCAATGATTTTAAGTGCAATATCTTTTGTAGAAGATATCAAAGCTTTGAGTTCACGAGTTTCTTTGGTAATCTCATCTTCAATGGCTTCAACTTTTGCAACAAAATATGGCTCAGATTTAACTTCTTCTTTTACACGAAAGCGTCTTTTTCCTTGAATAATGACTGTGGTATTTCCATCGGGCATTCGTAACACACGCATAATCTGTGCTACCGTACCGATATTATATAATTCTGATAATGAAGGGTCTTCTTGATTCGGATCTTTTTGACCACAAACACCAATAGTCTTATTGCCTCGATTAGCATCTTTAATCAGTTTTATTGATTTATCTCTGCCTACGGTAATTGGGAAGATTACACCCGGAAAAAGTATTGTATTTCTAATCGGTAATATTGGCAGAGAGTCGGGAATGGATTGTTTGTTCATTTCATCTTCTTCTTGTTGGGAAAGAAGTGGTAGAAACTCTTGATTATCAGCCTCCTCGTTAATAAATGATATTGGATTTTTGTCAAACATACGCTTCGTTCTTTCAAGTGCGAGTAATAGATTCAATCAATATGCCAAAACTATTTAAAGAATGCTTTTCTGCCAAATACTACTAAACAAGTAGTTGAGATAAACAGAATCAGGGCATAGACTATGGTCTCTTGAGCAGTCTTGAGCATTAGACTGCCAATGGTAAACAAAAATGAGTATGACATTATGACTGCCGAAACCCATGAAATAACCAAATAGTAAAATGTAGCATTGTTGTTTTTTTCGGTTCTGAACTTTTTCCAGCCAAGTGGCGGTTGCACTTTTTCAAAGAAATTTTGTAAAGTACCTGTATCCTCGGGTTTAGTTATGAAGGTTACAATCAGCCATGCGATTGTTGTAAAGCAAAAAGTAATAAAAAATGTGTTAGGAAACAGAATGTTGAAACCGGCTGTTCTATTTAGGACTGTGATAACTATCATTACAACAAAGGGCGAAAAGGTTGCGGTAATTTCAGACCAAACATTAATTCTGTGCCAAAACCAGCGGAGAATTAGAACAGTTCCAAGTCCTGCACCACATTCCATCAAGAAAATCCAAGCACCTGCAATGGAATCCATAAATAAAGTAATAATAGAAGATGCAATCATAAAGAAGAGAATAATTAGCTTGCCGTAAGAAACCTTTTGTTTCTCCGAAATGTTCTTTTTAAGCGCAGGCAATACGTCATTCACTAAATAACCTGAACCCCAGTTTAGATGTGTGCTGATGGTACTCATGTATGCAGAAAAAAATGCTGCTAACATTAAACCTTTCATGCCGGCAGGCATATAATCCTTCATTGCCATTACATACCCCTCTTTGCCACTTCCGGGATAGAGAATATATGCACAAAGCGCAACAATAATCCAAGGCCATGGACGCAAACAAAGGTTGAGCAATTGAAAAATAAAAACAGACAGCCCGGCATCTTTTTGACTTTTGGTGCTTAAAATCCTTTGTGCAACATATCCGCCACCTCCTGGTTCATTGCCCGGATACCAAGTTGCCCACCATGCAAAACCCAGAAAAGTGATGAATGACAATAATGGTAGGGAAGGATTGTTGTTTTGCTTTGAAAAGTCAGGAAAAAAAGCCAAAGTTTCTGCCGGAATTTTCTCTCTTAATCCGGCTAATCCGCCTATCTCAGGAGATTGAACAACTACAAAAGCAAGCACTATACAACCAATCATGGCTGTAATAAACTGAAAGTTGTCTGAAATAATTACTCCTTTCAAACCTACATAAGTACTATAAATGGCAATAAGTCCCATCAGTATGAAAGAAATCAACAATGCCTGTGAATCGTCAACATCAAAAAATACTTTGAGTATGCTCACAAATGCAAGGTTGACCCAGCCCATAATAAAGACATTGATAAATAAACCTAAAAATGCTGATTTGAATATTCTTAGTCCTTTGGCATTTTTACCGGAATAGCGTAATTCAATAAGCTCAGCTTCTGTCTTAACACCCGAACGATACCAAAGTTTTGCAAAGAAAAAAGCAGTGAGCATCCCCCCAATAACAAAGTTCCACCATTGCCAATTACCGGCAATTCCATAACTTGAAACCATTTCTGTTACAGCGAGTGGGGTATCCACTGCAAAAGTTGTGGCAACCATAGAAATCCCGGCTGCTAACCATCCCATGTTTTTGCCTCCAAGGAAAAAACTATCATAGTTTTTTCCCGAGCCTCTACCGTACAGAATACCAATGCCTATCGTTCCAATAATAACGATGGCTATAAACAGCCAGTCAATAAGTGTGATGTCTTCCATAGATTTAAATTGATTGAATTTTAGGGGGTGAATTTGATTTTTGTGTTGTACAAATTGTATAAACAATTACATTTGCAAACTAATCAAAACAGAAACATATTATGAAATTAAAGAAACTAACATTAGTCGTATTTGCGTTAGCAACTGCTGTTGCTTTATCAGTTACTGGTTGTAAAAAAGATAAAGGCGGGGATGATAAAGATGGGAAAGGTACTACAAAGCCTCAAAATGGACCTATTATCGAATTTTATTCTACCGGTGTTGTCGGTGATTTGTATTGGACATATCAAAACAGAACCTTGGATCTTGGTGTGAAAGTAAATATTGGTATTTATATAACATCAAAAAATAACAAGAAGGTGAGTAAGTTGCAAGTAATCAGAGAAAATATTTCAGGACCAGGTAAAGGGGATAAAACTACTGTTTTTGATACTACTCTCAATGAAGTATATGCAACCAAAACTTTAGTGAAAGAACAACTAAGAACAGACGGTGTAGTTGCTGCACAAATTGCGGTGTTCACAATTATTGCAACAGATGAAGACGGAAATACTTCAGAAAAGTCAGTGGAAGTAAGCCCTGCTATCAGCGTTGACCAAAGAACAGGAACTGTTTGGAACAGAGATGAAGATATGGCTTTTGATTTATTACAAGCTGTTGCAGTTGCCAAAACAGTGGCAAAAGCTACACATGATATTGAGCTTGCTACTTCAGGTAATGGATTCAAATTTGTTTCAGGTAACGGAAGTAAATTTAAACTTTATACCGGTACTGCTGTAGGACTTGACAGATTTGGTAAATATGAAGATATAGACAATGCTTGGTCAACAAGTGGCAAAGAACTTACCGAAACTCCACTTTTAGAAGAGGAATCATCAAGCTATAAGTTTATTTTAATCAAATCAAGCCAAAACCAAAGAGTCTATATACTGCAATTATACATTGTAGAAGATGACCATATTGAGTTTGATTATATCGGTGAGATTAACTAAATTCAACCATTTAATAAATAAAGAGGCGACCCATTGGGTCGCCTTTTTTTGTTTTTATTAAAACTGATTAATAAATATTTTTGTAGCGAATATGAAAAGGATTGGGGTTATTACAAGCGGTGGTGATGCACCCGGAATGAATGCGTGTATTAGAGCGGTTGTGAGAGCTGCTTGTCAACAACAAATACAGGTTTTTGGTATTTTTGGTGGATTACAAGGGTTGATTGATGGTAATATTTCTTTGCTTCAAACAGGTGATGTGGCAAATATTATACAACGCGGTGGAACTATTTTGCAAAGTTCGCGTAGTGAGGAGTTTAAAACAAAAGAAGGGAGAGCAAAAGCA
The DNA here is from genome assembly GCA_023228875.1 of Bacteroidia bacterium. NCBI lineage: Bacteria > Pseudomonadati > Bacteroidota > Bacteroidia > Bacteroidia bacterium. The sequence continues at coordinate 195,102 of JALOAG010000002.1, forward strand.
TATTCTATTATTCTAAAACATGAAATAGATGGATTGGTATGTATTGGTGGTGATGGCAGTTATAGTGCGATGAAAGTTTTCTATGATGAATTTGCAGTACCTTCTGTCGGATGCCCCGGAACCATTGATAATGACATTTTTGGTACTGATTTTACTATTGGATTTGATTCAGCAATTAATACGGTTGTGCAAGCCGTTGATAAAATCAGGGATACTGCTGAATCTCATAATAATGTTTTTTTTGTTGAGGTAATGGGAAGACATTCCGGCTATATTGCTTTGTTTTCAGGTATTGCCAGTGGTGCAGAGTCAATTTTAATGCCTGAAGTGCAGAATGATTTTGAGTTATTGGTGAACAAGTTTAAGAATACCTCCAAACGGAAAAAGAAATTTTCCATAGTGATTGTTGCAGAAGGCGATGAAGAGGGAAATGCATTGCAAATAGCTGCAAAATTTAAACATATCTTTCCTACGCTTGCACCTAAGGTATCAGTACTTGGTCATATCCAACGCGGTGGAGCTCCCAGTGCATACGACAGAATTTTAGCCTCCAGAATGGGTGAAGCAGCAGTTACTTCGTTAATTAAAGGTAAACATAATGTGGCAGTAGGAGTGATGGCAAACGAAATTGTATTGTCTAATTATTCGGACGCAATCGGAAAGAAAAAAGAACTTGATACTGAATTTGTCAAACTTGCTGAAAAACTTAGCCTATAACTATGATAACACTCAAAAAACTTACTTTTAGGAGTTTTTTTCTCTTTGAACAGATGGAACTTGAGCCTTCGCAAGGTCTAAATATTATTACCGGAGAGTCAGGAGCAGGGAAATCCCTTTTTCTTGAAGGAATTAACTTGTTGTTAGGAGGACGGTTGGATGCCAGTTTGGTTGCCGGTTTGCAAGATAAAGCAGTACTTGAAGCTGTTTTTGAATGTGATCAAAATGAAAATGTCAAAGAAATTCTTGAAGAAAATGAGTTGGATGATGCAAGCGAACTCATTATCAGAAGGGAGTTTAGCCCGGCAGGAAAAAACCGGTGCTTTATCAATGACACTCCTGTTACTGTACAATCTTTAAAATCTTTAGGCGAAAAACTCTGTGAAGTTCATAGTCAACATGAAACGTACTTCATTAAATCTAATGAATACCAAATTGGAATTTTGGATGTTTTTGCTAAGTCAAATCTGCTTAGAATTGAGTTTAAAGAGTTATTAAATGAAATTAAAAAAATCAAGAATCAGGTGCAAGATATTGAGGCACGAAAGGCTAATGCAATCAAAGAGCAAGAGTTTAATAACTACTTAATTAACGAACTCAAAGCTGCAAACTTAGTAGATGTTGCTGAGGAAGAAATGTTGGAAGAAGAACAGAAATTACTCGCAAATGCAGCTGATATAGTTAAGTTGACAGAAGCAGTATCCTATGGAGTAGAAGGTAGTGAGCATAGTTTAGATTCTTTTGTTGCTGAACTAAGAGCAAAATTCAAGTCTTTGACTCAAATTAGTCATTTGTTTGAAGATGATTATCAGCGATTTGAAAGTGCTTGGATAGAATTAAAAGAGGTTGCAAGGGACATTAATAGGAAAGGTGGAAATATTTCTGTTGACTCTGGTCGTTTACAAGAAGTAGAAGATAGGCTTGGAATGATTCAAAACCTCAAACGAAAACATGGTGTAACATCAATTCAGGAGTTAGTGGAAATAAAAACTAAACTCACTCAAAATGCACTTGATTTCGAAAGTTTGGAAAGTAAGTTACACGAGCTGTTGAATCAACTGGAAGTATTGGAAGCTAACTTATTGAAAAAGGCCTCAGAAATTACAGCACTTAGAAGAAAACACGCACCTTTGGTTTCAAATAGTGTAAAGAAGATTCTTGCAGAGTTAGAGATTCCATCTGCTGAATTTATTATCAAAATTGAAGATTTAAACAGAAGTGAATGGACACACTTGGGACCCAATGAAGTTACATTCTTGTTTTCTGCAAATGCCGGTGTTGAACCTCAAAAATTGGAAAGTGTGGCATCAGGAGGTGAATTGTCAAGGTTGATGTTGAGCTTTAAAACAGTTGCAGAAGGAGAGGAATATGTTACAATCTTTGATGAAATTGATACCGGAGTCTCAGGTGAAACTGCAATGAAAGTTGGAAAATTAATTGCGAAAATGGGGCAATATTCTCAATTGTTTGTGATTACTCATCTTCCTCAAGTAGCATCAAAAGGCAATAGTCATTTTTTAATTAAGAAAAGTGCTCACAATGACAAGTCAGTTTCAGCAATAGAAAATCTGCAAGGACAAAGCAGGGTGTTGGAAGTTGCAAGACTATTAAGTGGAAAAGAGCCTGGCGAAAAAGCCATTAAGAATGCAGAGGAATTACTGAAAACTGCTCTTAGTTAGCTCTTACAATGATTCTTTGCGTAGTTTGCTTATACCCTTTGGTAACTCTCACAATGTAAATACCACTGGAAAGGTCTTCCATTTCAACACGAAATTTACCGTCCATAGTTTTTTGAACTGTATAAGCAATATTGCTACCAATCAGGTTAACTATCTTAATGTTAATTTCATTTATTTCAGTAGCCTCAGGTATTGCAATAAAAAAATAACCTTCTTTGATTTCAGAAGGATATATTTTAGCTTTCAAATCCTCGTTTGAATTTGTAATTACATCGGGTTGTTGAGCGTAAATACTTGGTAGTGAAGCACTCATCATAAAGGTTAATGAAAGCAAAAATTGAAAAAGTATTCTTTTGTTCATACGCAATAATTGTTTCAAATATTATACCACAAAATTAAGTTAATTTTTTTATGCTATTGACCATTTTTTATCTACCATCTTGAAGAGGAAAAAGTATAAATCCTATTGCATGATATGTAGTAATCAGTAAATCAATCAGATGCGAAATGAGTGAGTATATTGTATATTAGACAATATGTCTAAAGTCAAAGATGTACAACGTGTTGAAATAGTGTTTTTCTATAAAGGTGCTTTAGGTTGAACCATCACCGTTCTTTCTTTTTCAATAATTACTTGCCCGGCTTTTAGATTTTTCCCTTTTCTGACATATTTTCTTTCGGTAACTATGACAGGCAGCAATGCTTGATTCTTTCCTTTAGAATACCACGCAGCCCAAGAAGCAGCAGTTATAACCACATTTTCAGGAATAATTTCTTGTGGATTGCTGCGCTTAATAAGGACATGTGAACCGGAATAATCTTTTGCATGGAGCCAATAATCATTTTTGTTTGAGTATTGTGCCAGCATCTGATCGTTGGATTTATCATTTTTACCAATCCTGATAATATACTTGCCAATTTTGAATTCGCGGAAGGGTAGGTGTAGCGCATCTTCTTGTTTATCGGATATTTTCAAGAATCCCTTCAGTTCCTTGTAGGTTTGGAGAGAATTTATGTGTTCAATCTCGCTCTGTAATACTTTAATTTGCTTTGTGAGGCTTTCTATTTTTTCTTGAGTGATTGCTATTTCTTGTTTAATGCCGCTATTTTTTTTGTATAATTTCTCTGCGTATTTGGTAGGATTTTGAATGTTTTCAGGTAAGCGAATTGTAATTGATTGATTTGTATAGAAATCAAATGCTACTATTGTTGTTTTTCCATCCGAAAACAAATGCAAATGAGCCATGATAATGTCTGCAATTTCCTTTGGAGAGCGTTGTGTTTGTAGCTGTTTAAGATAGTTGGAGGCAGCTTCTATAGTTTTTGTTTTCTTTTTCAAAACATGTTCCTTTGACTGTAAGAGACTTGTTTTGAGTTGCTCTATTCTGTTTATACGTACTGAATTGACATAAAATGACCTGAGTTCCTCAAGCAACTCGGATGAATTTTGAGTGTTTTGAGTTGGAATGAGTCTGTTTTGATTGTCATTAAAATGCCATGCAATAATTATTGACGAGGTAAAATGTACTAGTTCTTCACCGTAATTCAACTCTTTAGTAGGAAACCATGCAGCAATCTCGGCAGGGATGAACTGCAATGACTGAATAGGAATAGTTGTATTTATTGCAATAGCTCTGTCAGCAAGTATTTGAGCAATCGTGATTTGTTTATCTGCTTCTAGGTTAAATCTGAAAATTTCTTTTGGTAAAGTTTCATGTGTAGCATAAAAGAAGATATTGGAGTGTCGCCCGAAGAACCTGAATACGAGTTTTGAGGTATCTTCAAATTCCAGAAAGAAAACCCTTTCATACAAAACAGTCTGAACATTTACCACTCTCTGTCCCCACAAATGTTTGAATCGAACCTGTGCTTCTTTGTGATGTTCCGCTTGGTTTTGGAATAGGGCATAATAGCAATTGCCTTTGATAAACGTAAGTTTTAATGCAGTCGAGCCTTCAAAATTCAGTACAAGCTCATCGCTCTTGACACCGTAAGCTGATTGAAGTTTTGCTTTTAACAGTAATGCCTTGATTGCATTTGTAAAATCCTTTAAAAAAAAATAGTTGTGAATCAGCATAGGAGTCAGAAAGATTATGGAGAAACCGGGATTACTTTATCTCTTCATAATCAACGTATTCTCCATCTTTGTTGCGGTCGTTTGAGTGGTCATTGTCATGATTGGTTTCAGTATCTTTTTGCTCATCATGCTGCTGTTTATTGATTGTAAACATGTTTTTGAGCAATTTCCAGCCATAATAAAGAATGACTGCATATAATAATGTTCTGAATATTCCCATGATTATCGACTTAAATACATACTCTTTTTCTTATCAAGTTCTCTGAAATAAGGGTCTTTCAAATGTTTGATAAAATAGATGGATTCTCCGGTGGACTTCATTTCCGGTCCTAATTCCATATTGACATTTGGAAATTTATTAAATGAAAATACAGGCAGTTTGATTGCATACCCTTCCATTTCCGGATTGATGTCAAATTCCTTCAATTTATGAGTGCCTAACATCACTTTCGTAGCAATATTTACATAAGGGATTTTGTATGCTTTGCAAATAAAAGGAACCGTTCTTGATGCTCGCGGATTTGCTTCAATAACATAAACATTTTCATTTTTGATTGCGAATTGAATATTTAGCAAGCCTTTTACGTGCAATGCTTTAGCGAGTTTAATTGCGTAATCTTGCATGTCTGCTTGCACTTTTTGTGATAGACTATAACAAGGCAGTACCGCGCAGGAATCCCCTGAATGTATGCCGGCAGGTTCAATGTGTTCCATCATGCCAATCACAATACTGTCTTCGCCATCACATATTACATCACATTCAGCTTCTTCTGCTCTGTCTAAGAAATGGTCTATCAATACTCTATTACCGGGGAGGTCGCCTAAGAGATGAATTACTGCACTTTCTAATTCTTCATCATTGATGACAATCTTCATGCCTTGTCCTCCCAAAACATACGATGGTCGAACTAATACAGGGTAGCCCACTTGATTTGCAATTACAATCGCTTCGTCTGCTGTCTCTGCCACTCCATATTTGGGATAAGGAATATCCAAGTCTTTTAATAAATCAGAAAAACTGCCTCTGTCTTCTGCCAGATCCATGTCATGGAATGACGTACCAATGATTTTAATGCCTTCCTCATTTAGCTTTTCAGCTAATTTTAATGCTGTTTGACCGCCTAACTGAACAATTACCCCTTCAGGTTTTTCAAACTCAATGATTTCTTTAATGTTTTCCCAGAAAACGGGTTCAAAATAAAGTTTGTCGGCTGTGTTAAAATCTGTTGAAACGGTTTCAGGGTTACAGTTAATCATGATTGCTTCATAGCCCATTTCTTGACAAGCATAAATCCCATGTACGCAGGAGTAATCAAATTCTATCCCTTGACCGATTCTATTTGGACCGGAACCCAAGATGATAATTTTCTTTTTGTCTGACTTCACACTATCATTATATCCTCCTTCTTCAAATGTTGAATAAAAATAATTTGTTGGCGAAGTGAATTCAGCTGCGCATGTATCAACCATCTTAAAGACTCTCTTAATACCCAACTGATGACGTTTTGCATACACATCATCTTCGGTGCAATTTTTCAATATATAAGCTAATTGGTAATCTGAATATCCCTTTTGTTTTGCTTCCAACATCATCTCATAAGGGATATTTTCTAAGGTATAACGCTTAATCTCCTTTTCTGTATCAACCAAATCCTTAATTTGTTCGAGATACCATTTGTCAATTTTTGTAATCTTATAAATGGTGGACAAAGGAACGCCAAGGGCAATCGCTTCTTTTATGAGGAATATCCTGTCCCAAGAAGGGTTTTCCAGTCCGGCAATAATTTTCTCTAAATTTACATTGCCAAAAGTGCCGTCTGCACCTAAGCCGTATTTGCGAATCTCTAATGATTGACAAGCCTTTTGTAAAGCTTCTTGGAAAGTTCTGCCAATACTCATAACCTCTCCAACTGCTTTCATTTGCAGTCCGAGGGTAGTGTCAGCGCCTTTAAATTTGTCAAAATTCCAACGTGGTATTTTTACTATTACATAGTCTTGTACAGGCTCAAAGAAAGCAGAAGTAGTCTGGGTTACAGGATTTTTAAGTTCATCCAAAGAGTATCCAATGGCTAATTTAGCTGCAATTTTGGCAATTGGGTATCCTGTTGCTTTGGATGCAAGTGCAGACGAACGACTTACCCTAGGATTGATTTCAATAGCAATAATTTCTTCAGTCTCAGGATTAAGTGCAAATTGTACATTACAACCACCGGCAAAGTTTCCTATACTTTTTAACATCTTAAATGCAGTATCACGCATCCTTTGATATGCTACTTCGCTCAAGGTTAATGCAGGGGCTATGGTAATGGAATCTCCTGTATGAATACCCATAGGGTCAAGGTTCTCAATGGTACAAACAACAATCATGTTGTCTTTTGGGTCTCTTATTACTTCCAATTCATACTCAAGCCAACCCAAAACAGCTTGTTCTACTAACACTTCATGTGTAGGAGAGGCTTCAAGTCCGCGTTTGAGTGCTTCATCTAACTCTTCTTTATTGTGTACAAATCCGCCACCATAACCTCCCAGCGTATAAGAAGGGCGGATAACCAAAGGAAACCCCACACGTTGTGCAATATCTTTACCTTCTAAAAAAGAATTTGCGGTTTCTGCCTTTGCAACTCCCACACCTAATTCTATCATTAACTGTCTGAATTCTTCTCTGTCTTCAGTTTTGTCTATTGCAGCAAGGTCAACGCCAATGATTTTGATATCGTATTTTTCCCATATTCCTAAGTCTCCCGCTTCTTTACATAAATTCAATGCGGTCTGCCCTCCCATAGTAGGAAGCACCGCATCAATAGGTACTTCAGTTAAAATTTTCTCAATTGACTCAACTGTAAGTGGTAATAAATAAATATTATCGGCAGTACTTGGGTCAGTCATAATGGTTGCAGGGTTAGAATTGATCAGTGTTACGGTAATGCCTTCTTCGCGAAGACTGCGTGCTGCTTGGCTTCCTGAATAGTCGAATTCGCAAGCTTGTCCAATGATAATGGGTCCTGAACCTATGATGAGTACTGATTTTATCGAGTTGTTTTTTGGCATTTAATATTGTATTTAAAAATCGTGCAAAGTTACGAAAACATGAGTTTTATCCGGTCATGTTTATATCTTGTTGATGTTGTCCTCTATTGTTTAGATTGTAGGGTATTTCTTGAAGCTTCCAATCTCTACAAATTCTAATCGCGAAATTTTAGGATTGTACTTGGAAACCCTGATGATAGGTTGCTTGTGTGTCATCAAATACACCACTTTTTCTTCTGAATATTCATTGGTTGACTTATAGATTAATTCTCCGTTGCCATAATATGAATAGACAATTTTATTGTGGGAATACTGTACATTTAAGGGTTGGATTAATACGCTGTAGTGGGAGAGGTGGTATTGCTTTTTGAATGTGTTTAACCCAAAAATACTAATCGGTGCGGTAATGATGATAATAATAAAAAGCGAAACGGTTGTTTTTTCATAAGGGTATTTGAGTGCTTTGCCTATGATATTCAATGCTCTTAGATGAATAAAAAGGTGATTGAAGAAGAAGAAAGTTGAAATTCCGAAAATAAAAAAGCCAATAATGATCATGAAATAGTCAATTCTGGCTTCGTTTACAAACCAGTTGTTAAATACATATAAGTACCCTGAAAGAGCCGCTAAAACCAGTATGGAATAACGTATTTTGTGATTCAGTACTTTCTGGCGGTTTTTAAATAATCGCAAATATCCCAAGCGTTTTATACGCAGGTCGTTTTCAATCTTTTGGCGTATTTCTTCAACAGACATTTGCGCTCTGCGTCCATATTTTCTTTCTTCAACCTTGTTTTTCTTTTGTTCTTCAATAACAGCAGATAGCAGTAAGTCGTATTTCATCCGTTCTCTGGGGTTGCTCAAAATATTGTACCCTTTGGTAACAATTTTAAAATACTCTTCAGCATTTTCTTCTTGTGGCATTTTGTCGGGATGGTATTTCAAAGCAATCTTGCGATAGGCTTGTTGAATCTCTTTGAGTCCTGCCTTCTCAGAAATCTGCAATAGCTTATAGTAGTTGTGAAATGACAAAAGTGGTGCTTGTTTGTGAGGCAAATGTAGTTTTTATGATAACAGAATTTGCGGTTAGATTATTTGACTTATAGAGAAATATGTGATAAAAACTGTTGTTTGTCTATCTGTATGCAATTGTAAACTGATACCTTTGCCTCATGATGTCAGGTATGATAATTTCAAATGCAATTGCAATAAACGAAGGAAAGAAAACAGAAGTAGATATATTGATTCAAGAGGGAAGAATAGCCCGTATTGAAAGAGCAGGCACATTGTCAAATGCAGAAAGAATAATAGATGCTCTGGGTATGTGGCTGTTGCCGGGAGTGATTGACGACCAAGTGCATTTTAGAGAACCCGGTTTTATGCATAAAGCAGAAATAGCTACGGAATCGATGGCAGCAGTAGCCGGAGGAGTTACCTCGTTTATGGAAATGCCTAATACTCAACCTCAAACTATCAATAAGGAAGAGCTAGAAAAGAAATTTGCGAAAGCAGCACAAGTAAGCCCTGCAAATTATTCTTTCTTCTTTGGTGCTACCAATAAAAATGCAGATGAAGTATTGTCGCTAAATGACAGCAGGGTTTGTGGAGTGAAAATCTTTATGGGCTCTTCTACAGGAGATATGTTGGTAGATAATGAAAATACGTTGGAGAAAATCTTTGCAAACTGCAATATGCTTATCGCAACCCATTGTGAAGATGAGCCAACCATTCGCAGCAATATGGAATTGGCAAAAGAACGATTTTATGGCAATATACCGATTGAGCAACACCCTCTGATCAGAAGCAGAGAAGCATGTATTTTGTCAAGTCAAAAAGCAATTGCATTGGCAAAAAGACACAATACAAGATTGCATATTTTACATATTACAACTGCTGAAGAAGCCATGAATTTTGAAGCAGGAAATGTTGAACACAAGCGAATTACCGCTGAAGCTTGTGTACATCATTTGTGGTTTTCTGATGAAGATTATCAAACTTTAGGCAGTAAAATCCAATGCAATCCTGCTGTCAAAACCAAGCATGACCGAGAGGCAATTTGGCAAGCATTGATAGAAAACAGAATCGATATCATAGCAACAGACCATGCACCCCATTTATTGGTAGAGAAGGCTAAACCATATCCTCAAAGCCCAAGCGGACTGCCACTTGTGCAACATTCTTTAAACATGATGATGCAGAAAGCCATAGAGGGCAAGGTGTCGCCTGAATGGGTGGTAGAAAAAATGTCTCATGCCCCTGCAAAATGCTTTAAATTAAAAGAGAGAGGCTTTATAAGAGAAGGCTATTTTGCTGACCTTGTGCTCTTTGATTCAAACCAACACTATACCATTACCCCTCAAAATATTTTATACAAATGTGCTTGGAGTCCGCTGGAAGGCTTTGCTTTTAAAGGTAAAGTCATGCAAACTTTTGTCAATGGAGTGAGTGTATTTGAAAATGATACAATTACAGGTCTCAAAGCCGGTATGGCTTTGCAATTTAACAGATAGAAAATGATGAAAGACACAGTTTTACATACAGTTGAAATGAAAATAGTTAAACAATTTTACATGCTATTTTTGATTTGCTCTTTTATGGGTAAAGTAAACGGGCAAGCAATAGAAACCTATCAACATAGTGTCAAAATGCCGTTGATTCTAACAAATGCTATGGGCGAAGTGCCGGTTCTGATACTTGTTGATGAAAATATTGATATTGCAGCATTGAATCAATACGATGTGCGTATAGAAACAAAAGCCGGCAATGTTTGGAGCGTACTTGTGCCACAAAGTAATTTATCTGTTTTATCCTCAATTCAAGGTGTTAAGGCAATTGAACCTGCACTCAGGATTAATGCTGCACAAATGAAAATGGATTCAGTGCGAAAGGTGATGAACGTTGATAAGGTGCACAACGGGCTTTTAAATGACTTGCCTGATAATTTTAAAGGAAAGGGAGTGATTGTTGGAATTGTTGATATCGGTTTCAATTATCAACATCCTGCATTTTACGCATCAGATAGCACAACCTACCGAGTGAGTAGAGTGTGGCAACAAAATCACGATGAAGGCACTCCTCCACAAGGATATGACTATGGTTCAGAGCTTATAGGCAAGGATGCCATATTCAAAGATATAGACTTAAACGGGACGCACGGTACACACGTTGCCGGAATTGCAGCAGGTAGCGGGATTGGATCGCCAAACCTTAAATATCAAGGACATGCACCGGAAGCTGAATTGGTTTTTGTGAGTTTAAAATATTTTAATGACGAATTGCCGGGCAGCGCAATGAGCGATTATTTAGTTGCAAATCCTGCTATTATTGATGCTTACAATTACATTTTTAGTTATGCTAAATCTCAAGGGAAGCCCGCTGTTATTAACCTCAGTTGGGGTATGCACACGGGTCCGCATGACGGAACCTCTCTTTTTGATTTGGCTACCAATAACTTGATTGGAGAAGGGCTGATTCTAGTTGGAGCGGCAGGAAATGAAGGAACAAATGCGATGCACTTTGATGCGCAATTACGTGGTGATACGGTGAAAACGATGGTTATAGAAAACCAGCGCTTTGAATACCCCAAAGAGGAAGTATATGTTGATATGTGGGGGAGTGGCAATTCGGTTTTCTCTGTATCTGCCCATTTAATTGATACAAGCGGAAGTATTGTATATGAAAGTCCTTTCTTAGCTTCAAGTAAAACAGGTGCAAACTCACACTCATACGATACTGACTCAGGCAAATTCACTGTGATTTCTTTTATCACTGCATATTATGTTCCCAATGGTAAACCCAATATCAGACTATTGTTAACCAACCCTAATCCGGCAAAATACAATATAGGTCTGAAAATCACTTCGCCTTATTCAGATGTACATGCATGGAATTCCGGTGGTATTTATAGATATACTTCCGGTCGCTTTGTGAACAAGCACAACACAATTGACTTTTCGTCCACCTACAAAGCCGGAAATACTGCTTATACAGTAGGGGAGAATGGAGGAACCTCTAAAAGCGTGATTACTGTTGGTTCTATGACTGCTAAAAACTTATATTATGGCATTTACAACGACACACTCAATGATCAGTCCTATTCGCAAATTGGCACTATCACACCATTTAGTAGCAGAGGTCCTACTGCTGACGGAAGAATTAAACCCGATATTTTAGCTCCCGGTATGGATGTGGCTGCTCCTATTTTTTTGAGAGAATATCCGGGCTGGGCGTGGAATAAGATTGTTGCTTTCTCAACTTTTAATTCAGATTCTTTTGCTTATGCGGTTTTTTCCGGCACATCCATGGCCTCTCCTCAAGTTACAGGAACAGTTGCCTTAATGTTACAAGCAAACCCAAAATTAACCTCATTCCAGATTAAACAAATATTAGCTAAAACTGCCTTGGTAGATGACAACACAGGCGCGGTTCCTAATAATAATGCCGGATGGGGAAAGGTGAATACATTTGAAGCCGTAAAGGAATCATATAGAATTTTGAGTGCCGGCAGTCTTACATTCAATCAACAAACAATCATTGCCTTTCCTAATCCGACTTCAAACGCAGTAACAATACAATCAGAGCACAAAACAATCTCTCAAATAGAAATTTATTCTATCAACGGGGTTTTAATACAACGCAATTCATATACACAACCCACAAATATTGTAGAATTGTCGCTTGCCGAAATGAAGCAGGGACTTTACATTATCAAGGTAGATGGACAAGTGATAAGGTTGTTGGTGGACTAATTGTCGGATATTTTAAAAAAAATATTTCATGGTCTTGTTTTCAAAAGATAAAAAACTATTTTTGCACCCACGTTTTCAAAAGGGGTAGTTCCCTAATTGAAAGAAAATAAAAAAAAGATCCTGTAGCTCAGCCGGTAGAGCATTACACTTTTAATGTAGGGGTCCTGGGTTCGAATCCCAGCGGGATCACAAAACAAAAAAAGGTCGTCTAAAAGGCGACCTTTTTTTGTTTGCTGCTTACGCAATCCAATTTTCAACCATATCAGACTTTACTCAAACCGTAACCGGATTACTTGCTTGTCCCGATGTGTTCCTAAGAAAATATTAAAAAGTTGCATGGTTAAATTCAATCTTTGTATTTTGAGTATCAATACAGTTTCGCATTTTGAATATCTGCAAAGGTTTATAATTATCAATGGTTGATAAGTTGAGAGATATAATATTTGGGAGAATGGAATTACTTCGCATATTTGTGAGTTGGCAGCAAGTGTAAAGGACGACACGACAACAACAAACAGACGACTAAAAACAGAGAAAAAGTAAACCATTTTGACAGGTGAACACAGACATAAAAACGATACAACAAACGGACAACGAGTAAGCCGACACTCATTTCCTACCCTTCTGTGTTTTAATTTTTTCCCCACCGCACAAAAAAAATTGAATTTCTATTGCCACCCACAAATGGCATATTTGGTTTTTCCGACACACAAGCCAACGCTCAAAAAACCAAAAGAGCCATTTTTTAGCCAACGCACGGACAGAAAGACCGACAATAAAAAGTAATTTAGCGAACTAATAAATAAAGAGAATTTTAAATGAGTGAAGACCAAAAACGAATATTAGAACAACAACTTTGGAATATAGCCAATACGCTGAGAGGCAAAATGAATGCGGACGAGTTTCGTGACTATATTTTAGGCTTCATTTTCTATAAATACCTGAGCGAGAAAATGGAAATTTTCGCAAACGACATCTTGAAGCAAGACAAAATCAAGTTTCGGGAAATAACGCCAAAAACAGCACAAGCCAACGACTTTTTGGAAGCAATCAAAGAAGAAGCCTTGGAAAAGTTAGGTTACTTCCTTAGACCCGAAGAACTCTTTACCGAAGTGGCTAAAAGAGGAATGGGCAACAATGAAGACATTGACCTTTTTGACGAAAGCAAAACAAACTTCATATTGGAAGACCTTCAAAAAATACTGACCAACATACAGCTGAGTACAATGGGTACTGACAGCGAAGAGGACTTTGACAACCTCTTTGAAGATATGGATTTGAACAGTACCAAATTGGGCAAGACACCCGAAGCAAGAAATACAATTATTGCAAAGGTGCTAACGCACCTTGACAAGATTGATTTCAAGTTGGAAAATACGGAATTAGATGTTTTGGGTGATGCTTACGAATATTTGATTGGTCAATTTGCCAGCGGAGCAGGTAAAAAAGCAGGTGAATTTTACACCCCACAGGAAGTTTCTAAAATATTGGCAAAGATTGTTACTACAGGAAAGCAAAAACTAAAATCAGTTTACGACCCTACTTGTGGTTCAGGCTCTTTGTTGTTGCGTGTAGCCCGAGAAGTTAAAGACGTGGCAATGTTTTACGGACAAGAGATGAACCGTACAACATACAACCTTGCCCGAATGAATATGATTTTGCACGGTGTGCATTATCGCCAGTTTGACATTAAGCAAGAAGATACACTTGAATATCCTCAACATATAGAACATTTACCTTTTGAAGCCATTGTTGCCAATCCGCCTTTTTCTGCCAAATGGAGTGCGAACCCTATTTTTACAAGTGATGACCGTTTTAGCCAATACGGAAAATTAGCACCTGCAAGCAAAGCAGATTTTGCCTTTGTGCAACATATGATTTACCATTTGGCTGAAAATGGAACTATGGCCATTGTATTACCACACGGTGCACTGTTCAGAGGTGGAGCAGAACAACACATTCGTAAATTTTTGATTGAAAACAAAAACTACTTAGATGCGGTGATTGGCTTACCCGAAAAGATATTTTTTGGAACGGACATTCCGACTTGTATAATGGTTTTCAAGAAATGCAGAGAAAATCCAAATGATGTAGTTTTTATTGATGCCAGCCAACACTATGCAAAAGGAACTCAGAATTATTTGAGACAAGAGGACATTGATAAAATCATAAACACCTATCAAAACAGGATAACAGAAGACAAGTATAGTTTTGTGGCTTCTCTTGAACAGATACGTGAAAACGATTACAACTTGAACATACCTCGCTATGTAGATACATTTGAGGAAGAAGAGGAAATTGATTTAGATGCAGTTTCTGCCAAATTGGTTGACTTGGAGAAAGCCATCAAAACTACTGAAAGCGAGATAGCTAAATTTTGTAAAGAATTGAACATTTCAACGCCTTTTTAATGATGAGAAATACCAATACAAAACCAGTTTTGCGATTTCCTGAATTTAAAGAGGATTGGAAACCTGTACAACTCAAGGAAATTTTAAAAGAACATAAATCAAGAAACACGAAAAACCAAGTTGAGGAAGTGTTTTCTGTCGCCAAAGAAAAAGGTGTTATTAACCAAATAGAACATTTAGGAAGGTCTTATGCTTCTGAAGATATTTCAAATTACAAAGTAATTTATCCAAATGATGTCGTTTACACAAAAAGCCCAACAGCAGGATTTCCTTTTGGTATTATCAAACAAAATAAATTAGACCGTACTGGAGTAGTTTCTGTACTGTATGCAGTATTTAAACCAAAAAATGTTGAATTGGGTTTATTGCTTGATATTTATTTTTCTTCTTGGGTAAACACTTACAATTATCTTGTGCCCTTGGTTCATAAAGGTGCTAAAAACACAATGAACATTGGAAATGAAGATTTTTTAAATGGTGCTAAAATTTACCTTCCAACTCAAAAAGATGAACAGAAAAAAATCACAGATTTTTTAATTCAGATAGACAACCGCATTGCTCAACTCACAGAGAAAAAAGAGAATTTAGAGCTATACAAGAAAGGAATTACGCAAAAAATATTCTCCCAAAAACTTCGCTTTAAAGATGAAAATGGCAAGGGATTTCCTGAATGGAAAAAACATTCTATAAAGAAAGTTCTAGACAGATATTCTAAACCTGTAGATGTTAACCCAAGTCAATTATACACTCAAATCGGAATCAGGTCACACGGAAAAGGAATTTTTCATAAAGAAGCTGTTTCAGGTAAAAGTCTCGGAAATAAGAGAGTATTTTGGATTGAAGAAGACAAGCTAATTCTAAATATTGTTTTTGCTTGGGAAAGAGCAATTACAAAGACAACATCATCAGAAAAAGGAATGGTAGCATCTCATAGGTTTCCTATGTATCAACCAAAACAAGGATTGTTAAACCTTGATTATATCCTTTTATTTTTCCTTACACCAAGAGGTAAAACATACCTTGAATTAGCTTCACCAGGAGGAGCAGGAAGAAATAAAACACTCGGGCAATCAGAATTTGAAAAATTGAAGATTTATCTTCCATCAATTGAAGAGCAAGAAAAAATTGTTTCATTTCTAAATGAAATAAGCAAACAAATTGAATTAGTCAATGAGCAGTTGGAAGAAACCCGAACCTTTAAAAGGGCATTGTTAAGTAAATTATTTTGCTAAATGAAAGAGGATAAAGACAATATAGACAAATGGCTAAAATTCCTTGACCCAGAAAATCTGAAAGGGAACTTGATGTTTTCATCTCTTTACATTGCTTCGTTTGAAGCATTCAAGGACTATGTCGTTGATGAAGTGAAGTTTTTCTTCAATACAGGCTTTTCAGAAGGCGAGTTTACTTTTTCAGAAGAATACATTACCAAAGTAAAGGCATTAGACAAGAGTATTTTAAAAGCAACATTAATTTGGCTTAAAGACTTAGAAGCAATTGAAGACAAGGACATTGAAACCTATGATGAATTAAGGCAATACAGAAACAAGTTATCACACGAGTTAATGACATTGCTCTTTGATGGGTTACCACAAGAACTTCCAGAAAAATTTGCTCAACTGATAGCATTAAGAGTAAAAATTGAAAAGTGGTGGATAATGAATATCGAAATCCCTACTAATCCCGATTTTGATGAAAGTCCCGAAGTAAAAGAAGAGGATATAATGACTTCTTCTCAAATATTCAATCAACTTATTTTTGATATGTTGTCGGGTGATGAAAAGAAAGCATCCTATTATCAAAATGAATTTAAGCAGAGATTTAATAAGTAATGGCTAAACAAAGCGAACAAATATTAGAAGAACAGTTGATTGCCCAGTTACAAAAATTGGGTTACGGTTATATATCGCTCAATAGTGAAGCGGCTTTGTTGGGCAACCTTAAAAACCAATTAGAAAAGCACAACAATATTTCTCTTTCAGATGCTGAATTTGACAAAGTGCTAAACCTTTTGAACAAAGGTTCAGTTTTTGAAAAATCAAAAACACTTCGACAAAAACAACACATTGTAAGAGACAACGGAGATAATCTCTATTTTGAATTTTTGAATACAGAACATTGGTGTCAAAACCAATATCAGGTAACCAACCAAGTAAGCCAAGAAGGGAAATACAAAAACCGTTATGATGTTACCATTCTAATCAACGGTTTGCCCTTGGTTCAAATAGAACTAAAACGCAGAGGTTTAGAACTGAAAGAAGCGTTTAACCAAGTAAATCGCTATCAACGCCATTCATTTGGTGCAAATTCTGCTTTGTATCAATATGTTCAAATTTTCATTATCAGCAACGGAGTAAACACAAAGTATTACGCCAATAACCGCAACCAAAGTTTTAAGCAAACTTTTTATTGGACAGATGTTGAGAACAAGCGATTGACCAATATTCTCAACGGTTTTACAGATGCTTTTCTAGAACCTTGCCACATCAGTAAAATGATTTGCAAGTACATTGTTTTGAATGAGGCTTACAAAATACCAATGGTGCTTCGTCCGTATCAATTCTATGCAGTAGAAGCATTGATTGACAGAGTAAAAAACTCCAACAAAAACGGTTATATATGGCATACGACAGGTTCGGGCAAGACTTTAACCAGTTTTAAAGCCAGTCAAATTTTGATGAATTTGCCAGAAGTTCACAAAGTTGTTTTTGTGGTGGACAGAAAAGATTTGGATTATCAAACCACCAAAGAGTTCAACAGTTTTAGTGACGGTTGCATTGACGGAACAGACAACACCGCCAATTTGGTAAAGCAGTTTATCGGTACATACAAAGACAAAAAAGGCGAAGCCAAAAACACAAAACTGATTGTTACCACCATTCAGAAACTCAATACTGCCATCAGTAAATTGAAGTACGAAAAGAAAATGACAGACTTGAAAGACAAGCGAATTATTTTCATTTTTGACGAGTGCCACCGAAGCCAATTTGGAGAAACACACAACAGAATAAAAGAGTATTTCAACAATGCTCAAATGTTCGGATTTACAGGAACTCCCATTTTTGCCGACAATGCCAACAAAAACGAATTGGGCAAACGCACAACCAAAGACCTTTTTGAAGACTGTTTGCACAAATACGTAATTACAGATGCCATCAAAGATGAAAACGTATTGAAGTTTTCAGTTGAGTATGTAGGCAGATACAAGCAAAAAGACACAGCAACCGAAATTGATATTGAGGTTGAAGACATTGACACGCAAGAGTTGATGGAAGATGAAAAGCGATTAGAAAAAATTGCTGATTACATCATCAACAATCATAACCGAAAAACGCACAGTAGAGATTTTTCGGCAATGTTTTGCGTGGACAGCGTAAAGTCATTGATTCGCTATTACGATATTTTCAAACGCAAAAAATTAGCAGGAGAACACAATCTAAATATTGCAACCATTTTCAGCTATGCAGCCAACGAAGATGATGCAGATGCCAATGGCTTTATTCCCGAAGAAGTTTCTGTAGTTGAAGAACCGAGAGCATTATATGGCTTGCAAGCCCACAGCCGTGAGAAGTTGGATGAATTTATTGAAGACTACAATCAATTGTATGATGTAAAGTATTCCACCAAAACCAGTGAGGATTTTTACAACTACTACAACGATATTTCAAAGAAACTGAAAGACCGTGAACGCCAACCCGAAAATGTAAATAATCGCATAGATGTTTTATTGGTGGTGAATATGTTCCTAACAGGTTTTGATGCCAAAAAAGTGAACACACTTTACGTTGACAAGAACTTAAAATATCACGGATTGATTCAAGCATTCAGCCGAACCAATCGTATTTTAAACGAGCAGAAATCGCAGGGTAATATTGTTGTTTTCAGAAATCTGAAAAACAGAACAGACGAAGCCATTACCCTATTCAGCAACAAAGAAGCGATTGAGGTTATTATAATGAAACCTTATGAAGATTATGTTGCCAAGTTTGATGAAGCCTTTGAAAAGTTGTTGGAAGTTACACCGACAACAGATGCAGTTAACGACCTTGAAAGCGAAGATGACGAACTGAATTTCATTAAGGCATTTCGTGACTTGATGAGAATTAAAAACATTCTCACTGCCTTTTCAGACTTCAAATGGGAAGACCTGCAAATGAACGAGCAACTTTTTGAGGACTTCAAAAGCAAATACCTTGACTTATACGACAAAGTAAAAAGCAACCACCAAAAAGAGAAAGTTTCCATTTTGGAAGATGTTGACTTTGAATTGGAGTTGATACACCGTGATGAAATCAATGTTGCTTATATCATTCAGCTTTTAATCAAACTGAAATCTCAAACACAGAAAGACACGACAAAAGCAGAAAAGGAAATTTTCAATTTATTGAGTACAGAAGCTACTCTAAGAAGCAAACGAGAGCTCATAGAGAAATTTATTTTAGAGAATCTTCCAGTCATAAGCGACCCCGACAACATTACAACTGCCTTTGAGGAGTTTTGGAACGAAGAACAACAAAAGGAATTTTCTAAAATTGTACAAGAAGAAAATCTATCTGCCGAGAAAACCGAAAAACTCATTGAAGATTATCTTTTTGCAGAAAGAGAACCACTCCGTGACGAAGTTTTGGAACTCATTGAAGGCGAAAAACCAAGCTTACTGCAACGTAAAAAATTAGGAGACCGAATTTTGAAACGGATTGTTGATTTTGTAGAGACATTTATTAACGGAATGAATTTGAATTGATTTATAAAATATGGAAGCTAAATATATTAATCTTAGTGCACTGAAAGAATTTGTTGAACATCACAAGTTGACCAATAGAAAGTCAATTACTCAATTTAGTGCTTTAGTAACTATCCAGACAGCTAAGAATAAAATTACAAAACAAGAGATGAATGTAGGTGTAACTTTTGATGGATATGAAAACTACGGTACAGTTACTATACTAGAAAGTGATATTGACCCATATTTATATCCTACAGTATTTTTAGCCCAATGGCAAAAAATGGAACATATCGAAAACGAGTTTTTAAGAATTACAGATACCCACACTAAGAATCCAGATATAGGTAAGTATGAAGTAAGAATTTTGTAATAGGTCGATAAAAACTTGGACACAAAACTAAGTTAATAATTAATTAGATTTGTGTATGTCAAAGCATAGGAAAACGTGGTCTTCAGAAGAAAAGGAGAAGATAGTACTTTACTCAATTGAGCATGGGGTTAGTGTTGCTTCAAGGGAATTTGGGGTGTCGTCTGTAAGTATTTATAGTTGGAAAGAGAAGTTTGACCAACTGGGTAAAACAGGTTTACCTCCAGGGTCGATGTCAGATTCTGAGCGTGAGTTAAAACAATTGCGTCGAGAAAACGAAGCTCTTAAACGGATCGTGGCCGAAAAAGAGTTAGCTATTCAGATTAAAGATTCCCTTTTAAAAAAAAGTCAATCCCTAAAGAAATGAAAATCATGGTTGTTGACGAGTTTTTAGAGCAAGGGAAGCCAAAATCAATAGTGTTGAAGCATGTAGGGTTAGCTAGAAGTAGCTATTATTATACATCTACTGGCACAAAACCCGGTAAAAAGACCTCTCAGTTTGTCTATGATTTAGAAAACAACAGGCATGATTTGGAGTATGTTTTGCAAGAAACCAAGAAACTTTTGGAGGGAGAATTTGTGGATTACGGTTATTATAAAACCTATCGCTATTTAAACCAAGAAAAGGGGTTAAAGATAGGTGCTTATAGAACCTACAAACTCATGAAAGAGCATAATTTACTGAAATTTCAACGCAATAATACCAAAAGAACTAGCCGAAATTGGGTAAAAGACCTCGTCCCTAATGTACAAAGCGAATTTAGTTTCCTTGAATTTGACATTAAGTATGTTTATATCCAAGGAACACGCTCAAATGCACAAGTACTGACCGTTTTAGATGTTTTTTCAAGATGGCAACTTGGACAATACATCGCAAATTCTATTAAATCAGAAGATGTAATTAGACTTTTTGAGCAAATTTTTGAAACTTATCCTATGCCTAAGCAATTTATCGTAAGAAATGATAATGGTTCTCAATTTGAAGCAACAATAGTTCAGGAATATTTAAGACAAAAAGGAGTTAATCAGGAATTTACGAAGCCTGCTACTCCGCAACAGAATGCACATATTGAGTCCTATCATTCAATCTTAGAGAGTGCTGTTTGTCAGAGATTTGAGTTTGAAGATTTGCAAGATTTCAAACAAGTGATGCATAGATGGAAAAAATTTTATAACTTCGAAAGAATACATGGAGGTTTACAATATATGTCTCCTCGAAAATTCCTCGAATCAATACAAGTAGAAATAGACCCTACGTGGTAAAATAAAGTAAATAAACTGTCCAAGTATTTGCGTTTAAGACAATTTTTCCCCTTCAAAGATTGAGGGAATAGGTACATAAATAAATTAAGATGAAAATAAGTATAACAGATAAAGCTTTTTTAGATGCATTTGACCACCTAAATTCTTATTATTTAGATGAACACAAAAAGAATGCTCTTGACTTATTCATCTTAAAGACGAATGCTAATGAATTTGACATAAGCCATTTACAAAACTGTTTATTAGAACCGCTTGCAAGCTATTCTTTATCTCGAAAAGTTAAAGAAAAGTATAAAAACAAACCAATGGAGCTTTCTACAAAAGCCAGAGAAAAATTCATAGATTACTTAAAAAACAAAGGAGAATTAGGAGAGCTATTATTGTACTGCTTTTTGGAATCACATTTGAATGCTCCTAAAATCTTATCTAAATTAGAATTGAAGACTTCAACCAGCCTTTATGTAAACGGGGCTGATGGTGTTCATTATCTTAAACTATCGGACGGAAATTATCAGTTAATTTTCGGTGAATCAAAAAGCATAGCGGATTTAACTTCCGCAATTTCTGAATCCTTTAAGTCAATATATGAGTTCAAGAATGAAATAAATTCGAAAGGCAATTCAAAAAGTGGTCTTCGTTATGAAAAAAGTTTAATAAGCGACCACCTTGAAAAAGAAACCTTTTCAGAGGAGGAGAAAGAATTTATCGAAAAAATTATTTATCCAGTCCGTACAAATACATTTGAGGTTGATGACGCTTTTGGCATCTTCATTGGCTATGAAATAAAAGTCTCCTCTGAAA
This sequence comes from Bacteroidia bacterium, assembly GCA_023228875.1. NCBI lineage: Bacteria > Pseudomonadati > Bacteroidota > Bacteroidia > Bacteroidia bacterium. The sequence continues at coordinate 216,918 of JALOAG010000002.1, forward strand.
TGAAGCGGCTAACTCAAATCGATTTCCGTAAAGAAGTAAAGAACCAAATTGAAAACGAGATTAATGGCAAGTTAGATTTCATTAAAAAGAAAATAGAAGATTACGAATTATTTGGTCATAATTTTTATATCTACATTCTGCCTTTCACAAACCTAGCTAAGTCAAATAGTACCATTCTTATAAGTATAACCAAATGAGTATTATAGAGGAATTAGCGGGCAAGACACTTAGTGACGACTATTTTAAGGAGTTGTTCTTAAAAGCTGAAATTAAATCAGCTTACAACTTTTTTCAAATGCAAAAAGAAAAGTTAAATGCAAAGGAATTTACTGATATTTTACGGTTTGCAGATATTTTATCACGTTCAGAAGATTCAGAATCAAAAAATAAGGCATACAAAATTGTAAGTTTACTCATTGATGATTATAAAGACGACCCTATATTTAGGGCTTTTTCTAGTTCTATTTTACTGAAGTTAGGGAATTTTCCAGCTCTAAGCTTTCTTGAAAATTCCAATAACGATTTGGATAAACACTCATCAGAAATGTTATTTGAGAGAGCTATTAAAGAAACATTTCAACAGATTCCAAACAGTAACTTTATTTTCACAGATTCACAATATGCAATATTTGAAGAACTTAAAAACAACAACCACTTTAGTTTTTCAGGTCCGACTTCTCTTGGTAAATCTTTTATTATTAAAGCGTTTGTTCGATTTCTAATATCAGAGCATAAGGGTACAGACAATATCATAATTCTTGTACCAACAAGAGCACTTATCAATCAAACAGTTCTATATCTTAAAGAAGAGTTTAAAGATGTCGAGAATTACAGAGTTTTAGCACATCCACTCGTTCCTGCATTCTATAGACAAGAAAATTCAAGGTATATTTTTGTATTTACACCTGAAAGATTACTTGCTTATTTGTCTGAACCTAAGAATCCTAAAATTGACTATTTATTTGTTGATGAAGCCCAGAAAATAATCTCTGAGAAAGACACTAGAAGCCCATTATATTACTACTCGATTTTACAAGCTGAAAGAAAAAGCATCAAGTTGTTTTTTGCATCACCCAATATACCTAACCCTGAAATTTTTCTTCAATTATTTGAAAAAAACACAGATGAAAAACTAAGTATTAAAAATTCCCCTGTTTCACAAAATCGGTATTTCTTAGATTTGACAGAGAAGAAATGTTTACTATTAAGTGAATTTAATACAGAACAATCAATTCCAATAAAATTAGAAAATACTAACTTTTTCTATTGGCTCAAAACTCTAACAGGTGAACAAAAAAGCATTGTTTACTGTAATACAAAAGAAGACACTATTAATTTTGCACTTCAATTTGCTTCTACTCTTCCTGATAAGGACAATGAGCGAATTAATGAGGTAATTGATTTAATAAAAGATTACCTGCACAAGAAATATTTCTTGATTGATTGCTTAAAAAAGGGGGTTGCATTTCATTTTGGTAGCTTACCACAACGTATTAGAGAAAAAGTTGAAAAGCTTTTTGAAGATAGGGACATTGATTATGTTTTTTGCACTTCAACACTTTTAGAGGGAGTTAATTTACCTGCAAAGAATATATTTATTTTAAGCAACGCTATTGGATTGACAAAGTTTTCGGATATAGATTTTTGGAATCTAGCAGGAAGAGCCGGTAGGTTGACAAAAGAGTTGTCAGGCAATATTATTTGTACACGAATTGAAAATAAAAAAAACAGATGGGACAAACCTGAAACTGATTTATCTGTTGTTAAAGATAAAACGATTAAAGAAATAAATCCATTAATTATTTCAGGAAGAAAGAATTTTTTTGAAAATATAGGAGCTTCACTATCGGGAGAAAAATTCACAAAGAAAAATCCTTCAAATAATGAAATTAGTGTTTGGAATCAATATGCAAATATTGCTTTGATACACGAACTTCGCTCTGATGATTCTGTTCTTCGCTCTAATTTTATTTCAAAGAATGATCGGGCAAAAAAATTATTGCAAGACGAAAAGAAAAAAAATTCAGTTCCAGAAAGGATTTTAGCCATTTCCCCTATGATAAAGGCAAAATATCAAAATGGGATTTTCAACTCAAATAATTTAGAAGATGAAGTGCTACCAATAGAAATAAATTACCAAACGGTACTTGACAAACTCAAAAAGCTTAGTTCTTATTATAGGTGGGACATAGAAGAAAGCGGAGGACGTAGTCCAATGTATAAATCAGAGAATAGCTTAAATTACTATGCTACAATAATGAATAATTGGCTTAATTCTACACCACTTAACTTGATGATTACCAATGCAATTGTATTCTATACAAAACAAGGGGTTTACTATAATCAAAATCAAGAACAACCTTTTGATGCTTCTAATCCGTACCATATAAATTTTGTGATAAATGAGCTGATAACCAACATTGATAACATTTTACGATTTAAGTTTAAAAATTATTTTGAGAATTTTTATTTACTACTTGATAAAAAATTAGGGAGCAAAAATGCAGGAGTTAATTGGTCTGAATATCTTGAATATGGGACAACGGATTATAAAGTTATTGAATTACAGAATATTGGTATTCCAAGACACCTCTCAATGTTTATACTCAAAAAACATTCAGATTGCTTGACTTTTGAGGAACGATATTTAGTAGCCTTTAATCACAAAAAACTTCTTGATTCGGTAGACAAAAAGTCCGCTGAATTTAAAGAGTTAAATGAAATATTTGCTTATGAGAAAGATAAGGAATAACAAATCCCAACACACAAAATCACACACATTGCCAAGTCGCACCAGCCAACACACAAACCAAAACTTGGCAAAGAGTGTGATTTTCCCAACGCAGAAAGAAATTCAATTTTTTTTCTCCTTCCCTCTTGAAAAAATTAAAACACTCGACACACTAACCTACACGACAAAGACCGTTAAACTCAACAATGACAATGGTTTACAGACACGGACGACAAGAACGCCAGCACACAACAGGCGGTTTGCCGTCATTGGCGGTTAAGTGCTTAATTTGGTCATTTGTGCTTTCCATTTGCTTTTGTATTAAAGTGAAACATTTGTGCTTTCTATCGCCACCGAACGGCAAGCCGCTGGGACGTTGCCGGCAAGTGTATGACGACAGTGCAAACATGAAACGGACGTCCAAAAATTAAACATTAACACAAGGACAAACCATTTTGACAAGTGACAAACATACTGACCACATTTCAAGCGTTGAACGAGTCAGCCGATCCCCATGGCTATCGGGACACAAGCCAATTATTCTCAGGAAAAGCAAAAGTGCCGTTTCTGCTATCGCACCGACAAACAATCACTTCGGAAACGATAAATTTCCGTATTTTGACCAATTAAAAATATTTACAAGACAATAGAACATGACTGACAATTTAGAGCTGGAAAAAACCCTTTGGGCAGCAGCCGACAAACTCCGCAACAACATTGACGCTGCGGGTTGGGAGTATAATGAATGTTTCAAAAAAATACATAAACAATAAATAGACTAATGGCTTATGTACAATAACTATATTCATTCTAATTTTGCACTTTCAATTCAATAATATATGAAAGTACTTTCTGGTTTAACACTAACCATTCTATTTACTTTGGTTCTATTGTCCTCTTGCAAAAAAAACGAAGATGAATCTACAAATACTGCAAATAACATTACCATACTCAATACCAATGAATGGAAAGTAGTTTCGCATCACGCACAACCTAAAACACAAGGAAATTTAGGTGGTGGATTTGAAACTCAGGCATTTAGTTTACAATCGCCCAACGAATTGCGTTGGTATTTGTGGTTTAAACATATGTCCGGTTATCAAGATCCAATTGAAATCATTTTAAACAACCTAAATACTGTTGTAGTAAATAAACCAACAGGGAATACCGGAACTGATTTCAGACCTTTCAAAACAATTTATGGTGGAGATACATGGGAAACACATATTCCATTTTCAAATACTTATAGTTTAGCGGTTTTTAAGAATAATCAAAACATTAATATAAAACTTGATAGCAATGCTACCAACATAAGAAGACTGCAAGCATCGGAAGACGGATTGTTGAATAATTCAGAGGTGAATGGCGGAACAAATACGGTGTCGCACTTTCACTTTGGCACAAATAAATGGAAAACAAATGCTTTTTTCGCCTCCCAATTTGTATCTGTACGTTTTGATAACCGGACTTACGTAATCAATTTAAATAAAAATACCAGCCAAGACGGCTTAGGAATACATTCTGAAACAGATAATAAAGTAACGGGTTCTCAAGGAAATATTGTTTATACGATGCAAGAAGAAAATCATCTTACTATGTCTTCCGTTGGCTTTATTTTACACAGTTCACAACATGGAGATAATGTTTTTGTAGCGATTGATGCCAATGGAAATAAGTTTGAAGTCTATAAAATAAACTTAACCAATTTTACCATTCAAAAGGTTCTTGATGAAACTAAAGTAGGCACTTACACACAATATGCGAATGAAATTGATGATGAGGGAAATTTGTATATTGTAGAAAATAGAGTTGAAAATCAAACTTCACATTTTAGCATTAGAAAATATAAAACAACAGGTGGAAACGAGGTGATATTGAAAGAAACAGGTTTGAAGGAGCATACTCAGATACATGCACTCAAGTATTTTAACGATAAGTTACATGCAGCGGTGGTTTACAGACAAGAAAATCCGGATAATTGGATGGATAATACTTACCACATGCAGATTATTGCTAAAAAATAAAGTTGGATGTATCCAAATCCAATTAAACCAAGTTAGTTGGTAAATAAAGTGTTGGTTTATTTGTTTTATTGGCTTTCCCAAATCTTGCTTGTTTGATTGTAACTTAAAATCGATATAAGAAGATAATTGAGGTCAACATGTTTTCCTTTTTGTTTTATCAATTTTTTAAACTGAATTTTGCGCTGTAACATGAACAAGAAAGCGCAATATAATCAATCACTAAAGGAAATCCAATCTATATGGGATGAACAAATCAGTTTAACCGGAAACCTTGCAAATGTGTGTGCGGTACTTAAAAGTACTTTTGATTTTTGGTGGGTAGGTTTTTATCGTGTAGAATCTGACGTATTACAATTACATGTTTTTCAGGGTCCGACAGCTTGCACCAGAATTGGTAAGGGAAAAGGTGTTTGTGGAGCAGCATGGGAGAGAGGGTCGGGTATTGTTGTTCCCAATGTACATGAGTTTGATGGGCATATTGCATGCAATTCGGAATCAAATTCGGAGATTGTGATTCCGGTAAAATATTATGATTCAGTATGGGGTGTGTTAGATATTGACAGTAAGCAGTTTAATATTTTTGATGAAGTGGACAAAATATGTCTTGAAGAGATTGTTGGGTTTTTAGAAGATAAAATAACTTCCAACATACCATGTTAGGACTAAAATTAGCTACAGACCCTCGTTGGGTGGACATTGCCGGTATGAGCATAGAAGAGATTTTAACCGACCATGCTTGGTGTGAACAAAAGGCTGCTACCAATGGAATTACCGTTATTTCCAAATTCTCTGAGTTTGAAAACATGGTGGACAAGGTTGCCCCTGTCATTGCGGAGGAGTGGGGGCATTTTCGCAAGGTATTAAAGGAGTTGAAAAAGAGAAAATTGAAACTTGGAGCCCAGAGAAAGGATGAATATGTAAATGAGTTGTTTAAGTTGGAAAAGAAAGGAGGCAGCAGAGCGCAGGCATTGGTTGAGAAATTGCTCATTTGTGCCATGATTGAAGCGCGCAGTTGTGAGCGATTTCGCTTGTTGTCATTGCACATACAAGATGATTTGTTAAAGGAATTCTATCATGAGTTTATGGTGTCTGAGGCAGGTCATTATACGCTTTTTATAAAACTCGCTAAGGAAATCCTACCAGACGAATATGTTGAAAAACGTTGGCAGCATTATTTGGAAGGAGAAGCCGAAATCATGAAAAAATTTGAGTACAGAAAAGGGCGGATACACTAATTGTGTGTATTTGCATATTATTCATATCGCAATGCGTCAATAGGGTTCAATTTAGCAGCCTTGCGAGCCGGATAAATTCCTGCTAACAACCCTACAACGATGCAGATTGTTAATGCAATCAAAATCCACAACCAAGGGACAATGAATCCGGTGGACATCATCATACCTACAATGTTCCCTATGGCTATTCCTAATACAATGCCGGCAAGCCCTCCGATTATACATATTACAATGGCTTCTGTGAGAAACTGAGATAGAATCGTTTTGGGTCGAGCACCAAGCGCCATGCGCGTTCCTATTTCTCTTGTTCTTTCTGTAACAGAAACCAACATAATATTCATCAATCCAATAGCTGCACCAATAAGTGTAATGAGCGAAATGATGGTGGCAGATAGTGTTAGGGCTTTGAGGTTTTGAAGTAAATCTTCGGTTGCTGAATTGCTCTTGAATATCTCAAAATTATCTTCCTCTCCGGGGTGTAGTTTTCTGATTTTTCTTAATGTTATTTTGGCTTCATCTATTGCAACATCAATCAAATTGCCATTGCTCACACCAACTAAAATTACATAGTTTGTATTGTTGCTTAAGTATAAAGAACGAGCGCGATTGATAGGGATGTACATCATTCTGTCTTCACCTCCGAACCCAATACTACCTCCTTTCTTTTCAAGTATGCCAACGACTTTGAATTTCACACCATTATAGCTCACAAAGCTGTCAATCGCTTTTCCCTTTGGAAAAAGCCCTGTTGCAATATCATAGCCAATTACCGCAACAGGACTGCCTTCAGAAATTTCAAATTGAGAAAAATTCCGTCCTTTATAAATGTCAGATGCAGAAAGTTCTAAATAATCTTCATCTATTGCTAATATACGGTTGTTAGGATTAGTCTTAGCAAAATTGGATTTGAGAATTCCTTGAAATGAGACAACTGCCGATACAGCAACGGTTGCGGGAAATTCGAAATTTTCTTTGAATTGTCTTGTTTGCAAATATTTGATTGATTCGTATTTGGTCTGTTTTTGTGTTCCAAACACTTCCATTTTTCCACTTTTGTCTTTGATAGTAAATGTGTTTGCGCCCATACGAGAGAAGTTTTTGTTAATCGCAACTTCTAAACCTTCAATAGCGGTTAACATACCCACCAAAGCAGTAATACCGATTGCAATAATGGTTGCTGTAATAATGGTGCGTAGCAAAGTGCCTCGAATCGAGCGTAAGGCAATTTTTATGTTTTCTGATATTCTCAATGAGGATGTCAAAAGTAATGTAATTTTGCCTCATGGATGTTTTTGAATTTGAAGATTGGGGGGTAATAGAATATGATGTGGCTCGCCAAAAACAGCTGGAGAGATTTGAACGAAATTTAGCAGACAAAATCGCAGGTAAGGCTATCAAATCGTGTCTTATTATGTGTGAACATAATCCCGTTATTACTTTTGGTAAAAGTGCAGACAAAACCAATGTTTTGTTTAATGCAACATGGTTACAAACACACGGTATAGCTGTCTGTCAAACAGAAAGAGGCGGAGATGTTACGTTTCATGGACCGGAACAATTGGTGGTTTATCCGCATTTTGACATAGAACAAATGGGGAAGGGGGTGCGTGATTACATTCACTCTATTGAAGAAGTAATCATTAGAACAATCCGACATTACGGAATAAAAGGAGAGCGTTCACAAGGGTTTACCGGTGTTTGGTTGGAGGTTGGTTCCACTAAAGAAAGGAAAATTGCAGCAATCGGTGTAAAATGCAGCAGAGGAGTAACCATGCACGGGTTGGCGTTGAATGTCAATACTGACTTACATTTTTTTGATTATATTATCCCATGTGGTATTACAGGAAAAGGGGTTACGTCTATTGAAAAGGAACTTGGACACAAGGTTTCTATGAAAGATGTTAAGGCAATTATGAAAAGTAAATTTGAAGAAGTGTTTGCTTGAGTTTAGAGCAGGAAAATAAGCATTATCACAATCAACATGACAAATTTTGTTATCAAAGATAGTTTCTTAGCTGTAACAATATCAGGATTTCTCAATGCCATTATTCCAATCAAAAAAAACGCACTGCCACCGATAATGGCAATCAAAGCCCAAGCTATGGTTGAAACTTCGGGTGTTATTGGATAAATAGCCCTGTACAATAGAATACCTCCGAAAACTAAGCTGATAAATCCCGTTGCTATCATTGCATTTTTACTTCCAATCAAAACAGGCAGCGTTCTAAAACTTGCTATTTTATCACCGGCAAAATCCTCTATACTTTTAAAGTTTTCTCTAATGAAATTGGCAGCAGTTGCAAAAATTCCAATGCCTGATGCAAGGATTGAGGGTGTTTCTGCTAGTAAATTACAAACAATAAAAACCATACCAACACAAACGCTCACAAGAAGATTCCCAACAATTGCAGTTCTTTTTACAAATAATGCATAGAAAAATAAAGCAATATTGATAAAAACTACTACCGCCAACAATCCCGGAATTGCAGCATAATAGGCAATGAATAATGAAGATAGCAGTAGCGTGAGATAGAATACTATTGCATTTGTTTTAGAAATTTTTCCTGAGACTAATGGTCTTGTCGGGCGATTGACAAAATCTGCTTTTATATCAAAAATATCATTAATCACATAGCCGGCTGCAGCACTGAGTATTGTACTGAAAATCAAGAAAAATCCTTGAATTGCAGCATTTGACTCAATCAAATGCATCAGCAACGCACATTGCCCCAAAATAATAAAGAGTAAATTGAGCGGTCTTATTAATTGAAATCGGGCAAACATGAGGAGATTATTTGCGAGAGGGTTTAATAGGATAGTCTGCACGAACTTTACCCTTGCTCATTTCTTTCAGTTTGTTTTGTAAGAATTTCTTTCTTAACGGATTAATCTTGTCAGTAAATAGAATCCCCTCTATATGGTCATATTCATGTTGTATGACACGTGCAGCAATACCGGAAAATTCTTTGAGGTGAGCATTAAAATGTTCGTCTAAGTATTGAATTTTTATTTTTCCTTTTCTGCTCACATTTTCTCTGATTCCTGGAATACTTAAACATCCTTCTTCAAATTTCCAAGGTTCATCCCATTCCTCAATGATTTCGGCATTGATAAATGCTTGTTTGAATTTCTCTGCGTTTTTTGCTTCTTCCCATTTTGTAGTGTCAATAACAAAAAGCCTGATAGGCAGTCCTATCTGGGGTGCAGCAAGTCCCACACCATTGGCAGCATACATGGTCTCAAACATGTTTTCTATCAATGTGTTTAATTCGGGGTAGTCTTGTGCAATCTCAGTCCCTTTTTTTCGCAGAACTTCTTGTCCAAATGTGTATATGGGTAAAATCATGGATGCTTCTCTAAATAAGTTTGCAAAATTAGGGCAGCACTCACTGTATCCAATAGCTTTTTATCTTTTCTTTTAGATTTTTTCATACCCATTTCGACCAAACTGCGTTGTGCAATGCGCGAAGTATAGCGTTCATCTTCAAAGACAATAGAAAGTTGAGGAAATAAGGCTTGCAGTTTCTTCGCAAATTTGTGCACTTCAATTTGCATTTGTTGAAGTTCGCCACTTTCGGAATATGGTTCACCTAAAACAATGACGCTTACATTTTCTTTAGCAATATATTCTTTCAAAAAGCGCTCAATTTCACTATTTTCAACAGTTGTAAGTGGTTTGGCAATGATTCTGAGAGGGTCTGTTACAGCAATGCCTACTCTTTTTAACCCATAATCGATGGCAATTACTCTTCCGCTCACTTTATTCTTCGAGATATCACTAAATTACGGTCTGCAATTTCAGCATACACCGGTTGATTATTAAAAATTTCAATACTTGCTTTGTTGGCAAGGTTTCTAAATGTGTAGTCATACGAAGTGTCGGTTTGATACTGCTTGTCCACCACAATTATCAAAAAGAGCGTGTCTTTATTTTTGTCTAAAACAATGCTGGTTTTTGCATCATCGGTAAAAAACTTTTCATCCGCTAAGAAATTTCCGGTACGTTCAACTAATTCACTTGCGATTGTAGGATTGTAGAGTAATTCACCTTGTTTGAATGTCTTACTTGGTAAATTCTGTTTACATCCAATCAATGTAACAAATATAACCGGAATTAAAGCAAGTCTTTTCATGTTACTTGGGTTGTGTTATCGTTGGTTTGAAATTATGATTTTATGCGTTTTCCATTCCTTGTCAAGAATATGAGCCACATACATTCCATTCAGGAAATTAGAAATATCAATAGGAAGTAAAGCCCCGATTTTGCCTTCAAACACCAATTCTCCTAACATATTATAAATCTTGATTTCATATTCACCTTCATACACAGAACCTTGATAAAACAAGGAGTTAGTTGCAGGGTTAGGATAGGGGAGTAAATTACCATTTTTATAAATAATACCTTTTGTATCCAAAGCGAGCATAATACCAGCATACGCATCCACCTTGCCTACACCCCAAGTCATATTACCAAAAGGGGCTTGCAGCGCTCCGGTTTTACTGTCTTGATATGCAGTCTTCATTAGGATTTCTTTGATTTGGGCGGGTGATAGTTCCGGGTTAGCTTCTAAAAGCAATGCAGCCACTCCCGTTACGGCAGGTCCGGACATGGATGTTCCGCTAAAACGAGCAAAAGGGTAGGTTTTGCTATTAAACTCAATAGTTCTTACCACAGTATATGGTTGCGTGGTAAAAGTGGAAACAGACGACAATATTTGCACACCCGGTGCGCTGATATTCGGTTTAGGTAAATTATCAATGGTGGGTCCGTGACTGCTAAAATCAGCAATCGCGCCAGGTGTTGTTGTGTTTCCTGAACGGATTTCTGCGGTGTGTGCTGCAACGGAAATGATATAGGGAGTAGTTGCAGGATCACTAACACAAAAGGAGTCATTACCTTTTTCCCAATCAGGTTTAAATGAAATGAAATTCAAACCCGTATTGCTGGTATTGCCTGTTGTTTGAATAATATTCCAATAATGTACAGTGCCGTTATCTGCTTTTGTACGCAGTACTACTTTCCACAAATCATTTGTTTTCCGTATTGTAAAAGTCAATCTGGGCTTATTGTTGAGCGGATGCGACTTCTCTCCTTGAACTTTGAAGTACATAGAATTATTGGCAATTTTTATATTGTCTTCATAAGTATTCGTATTGTCAGTATTGAAATACTCTCCTGAATAAATCTTGCTGCTTCCATTATAAATATCCAATGCACACGAAAATGATTTACCGGGTTCTCCCCATGCTAACACATATTGTCCCCAATAATTAGGAAAAGAAGTAGTTAATGGATACATGTTAATTTGCGTTTGCATCTCATCATAGTTAAAGGTATGTTTGATGTGCATTTTGCTGTTGCCATTATTGCCGGCAGAAGCCACCATGACCACACCTTTTTTTGTATATTCTTTGGCAACCGTGTGGTAAATTCCAAAAGTGTCGAGTGTAGCTTTGTTATAACTACCAAAACTCATATTAATCACCAAACGTTTGCCTCTTTGCTTTGCCATTTCATAAAGCCAATCAACACAGTCCAAAAAATTTCCTTTTTGCCAATCCGGTTGCACCAACAAAAATTCACAATTATAAGCCACTCCAAACAACCCGATTCCGGCACCGCCACCTCCGGCAATTCCGGCTACGTGCGTACCATGAGTTTCATAAATGCTGCCATAAGCGGTATCAGACTGAGCGGCAAGTAGTTCGTCTGTGCCAATATATACAGTTCCATAGCCATATTTGGAGGGTGCAGGTCCTGATTTTTTATAGTGATCCCATGCGGCTATGATTCTGTTGCGTTGCAAAAAACTGTCATAAAAAATAGGATGTGTATAGTCAAAGCCCCAATCTATAATACCGATAATGACATCTTTGCCGGAATATCCTTGTGGTAAGCTAATGCCTTGATGCACAGAGTCTGCTCTGATATCGCCAATTGCTCTATCCAAAAATGGAGTCATGTTAGGCGGTGTTTCTAAGTATTCAATGCCTTGAAGTGATTCTATCCGTGTAATTAATCTGATAGGAACTTTTAGACTCACCACATTGCCAATGTGCACTGAGATTAATATTCCTTGTTTCTCAAGATAATCAGCATTGAAATCATTTGAAATAAACCCTTGCAGATTTATATACATGGTATTGTTTATTGTGAGAAAACTATGAAGTGTGTCTTGAAGCTGTTGTGAAATAGTATTCCCGTAAGATTCTAAGTAAGCTGCATCCGTACTAATCTTGTGAAAACATTCTCTTGTTTCGTTTGTCAGTTTGACTTGTGCATGCACAGGAGTAATATCTACCAATGCAAAAAAGGAAACTATATAAATTGCAATTCGGATTTTCACTGTGTAATTTAATTATGAATATAAAGCAAGCAGACAAAGATTAGACTGTGGTTATTACTTCTTTTCATCTTTCTTATTGTCAGGTTTCTGATTTTTGTTTTCAGTAGTTTTATGACGTTTGTAATCTCCTCTATTCCATGCTTCAAAAAATTGAGCCCATGCAAAGGGGTTCATTAATGTGATAGATGGTACTGTTCCTTTGTAGTATTGCTTTTGGTTCTGATAGCGGATATATGCCTGATAGTTTTCCTTTTCATCCATTCCCATTCTAAATGCAGCATCTTTATATGCTTCTCTTTCAAGATTCTTTTTGGCAATATCTAATTTATCTTGAGGAATATCAGCGGTAAGGAAAAATTGGTCAAAAGTATTTCTGTTAGGAACCGGGCTGACAACAATACCATCAAGGTATATAGTATCTGCTGTGAGCGATTGAATGATATGATATTTGAAATCAGTTAATGAATCAGGTATTACGAAATACGATTTCTTGTATTCAATATGTGAGAACACAACTGTATCACCTTTTTCTGCAACAAAAGAAAATTTTCCTGAGAAATCGCTGTAGTCACCATAGGGCTTATTTTGTACAATGATATGCACAAATGGAATAGGGAGGATGCTGTCTGATGTAACAACAATCCCTGTAAATTGGATATAATCGTGTTTTGTTACCGAATCTTTGTGGTGTTGCGCAAAACAAGAAACTGAGAAAAGGAATGAAAGTAATAGCAAGATAGTATGTTTAGTTCGGTCAAAAATCATAGGTTTCAAAATTACGGTTTTTTCATGGTTTTGATGAAGAGGAAAGTTTTTTGAGTGTATTACGTTTAAAATGCCTTCAATTGTCTAGTCCAAAATAGGTTTTCACCAAAACGTGTAATAATGAACAAAAAGTAAAGTCATTTCAGGACTAAAAAACAACTGTAAACTAATAATAGGATTTAACCTATAGCCTGTAAACTTTTTTTAGGACGAGACAGTTTTTATACATTTGCTCCCGACAAAGCCAATGAAAAAAAGCTACCTCATATCAGCAGCCGTTTTGTTGCTCCTTAGCCTAGGCGCATATGCTCAACCCATCTATAAATTGCCGACAGGCTGGCGACAAGCGGTCTATTATCATGGTAATTATTATCAATCACCACCTGATTCACCTGTGCCAATACAATATGTGGGAGATACTGTATTGTGTGGCAAAACATATTGCAAAATCAATGAATTAAGTTTCTTTTGGAGTGCTGATACGAGTACAAGATATGTTAGAATTGACAGCGGTAAGTATTTCGAACTTCGCCATGTAGGTTCTTGTAAAGAAGTGTTGTTGTATGATTTCAGTTTAAATGAGCAAGACACGTTTTTCCCGTTCAGGCTAAATGGCGACTATGTGGATGATTGGATTTTTTCAGATTACTATATTGTGGATAGTATATCAACTATTACGCTTCCTGATAGCTCTCAAAGGAAGTGGATGAGATTAAAATCTAATGGTTATTATCGCCAGTATGCTTATTGGGTTGAAGGAATTGGAGATATTGAAATGGGCTTTTTTGCCAGTGGCGACTTTGAAGGAGGAAGAACAAGCTTAATTTGTCATAAGGAGGAACAAGAACTTATTTGGGAAACATTGGAAAACAGAGATATTGCTGATTGTAATTCTTTAATTGGGATATTAGAACCCAATGGGGGCGGGTGTACTATAAACTATTCCAAGCAATCTAACAGTAAACAGTATAATATCTGGTATTTTGGGCAAAATGCAGGCTTAGATTTTAACGGAGATACGCCTGTAGCTTTAACAAACAGTGCAATGTTTGTTGAACATGGCTGTGCAAGTATTTCTGATGCCAACGGAAATTTATTGTTTTATACTGACGGAAAAACTATTTGGGACAAGAATCATGTGCCTATGCCCAATGGAACTGGACTAACTGGACAGGCATTTTCAACCCAATCAGTTATGATTGTACCGCAACCCGGAAATGATTTGGTTTACTATGTATTCATAACGAATGAATCGTGGAATAGTAATAATTTCTGTTATTCAATAGTGAATATGCGCCTAAATGGGGGAACGGGAGATGTGGAATACACCAAAAAAAACTCTCTCATTTTGGCAAATGTAACCAATAAACTTACTGCCACCTATCATGCAAACTGTAAGGATATCTGGATTATAGTCCATGGTTTAGGAAATGCAAATTTTTATGCTTATCTGCTTACTTCCACAGGACTTGAATTATCACCAGTTGTATCATCAACGGGTATTGTGAATAATAATAATTTTGACAATATGCAGCTTAAAGTTAGTCCTAATGGAGAAAAACTAGCTAACTGCATTTCCAATATAGGGAGGGTTCAATTATTTGACTTTGATACTCAGACCGGAACAATAAACAATCCCATTACTATAAATTTTCACTCCCGGTTACGCCCAACCAGTTGTGAATTTTCTCCTAACTCGGAAAAGTTTTATATTTATTGTTTAGACCCCAAGATCTCCAATCCTGTTTTTCAGTATGACATAACATCAAACGACAGTCTTGTTATAGCAGAAAGCAGAGAGATGATTTCTTATAAGGGCGGAGGTTTTCTTCAATTGGCTACAAATGGCAAGATATATGTTTCAAACCCATACAATGAATCCTATATAGGTGTAATAAACAGCCCTAATGCATCGGGTACATCATCAAATTATATTGAAAAAGCAATCTATCTGGCAGGAAAGAAAAGCTATACAAGCCTTCCAAATATATTAATAACAAAGCCTTGTGTTGAGCAAATTGATTTTACTGTAAATATCGGCTGTCAAAATAAAAACTCATTTTTCAACTTTATCGGAACTTATTGTGTTGATAGCTTGAAATGGAATTTAGGAAACGGTACTTGCTCGGAAGTTCAATTAACAGACTCATTTCATTATATATATTCGTTCTCAGGGGACTATATAACTAAAATGATTTATTGGAGAAATGGCGTATCTGATACCATTGAAAAAAGCATCGAAATTCCTCAAAGCTATATAGATACTCAAATATTTAAAATCTTTCAGGGAGACACATTATTTGTTGGGGGGAAATACTATACAACTTCGGGTAATTATTCAGATACATTTCAGAGTGTATCAGGTTGCGATAGTGTTGTTTTCACTAACTTAACTGTTTGTAATATTGATTCAAGTATCCAATATTTTGAGATATGTCGTGGAGATAGCATACATATTGGTTCAAATAGTTATTATGAAACTGGCACTTATATTGACACTCTTATTTCAAGTTTTGGTTGCGACAGCATTGTTACAACCAATTTGACTATTATTACTCCCATTGTTACCCTCAACACTTACAACGAATGTGAAGGGTTTAGCGTAATAGTCGGGGCAAATACCTATTCCGCTTCGGGAGTGTATAAAGATGTCGTAAACGACTGCGATACAATAATTACAGACCTAACCATTAACCCATTACCAATCTTCTCTTTTTTAAAGACAGACGATAATTGCAAGGATGGAATAGGGCGTGTTGCTGTTGCCAATGTTTCAGGCACACCTCCTTTTTCCTATAATTGGAACACAGGTTCAACCGATTCTGTTATTACGGACTTAGGGGCAGGTTATTATGTTGTATCTGTTATAGACAGCAACAGTTGTACAAAAGCAGACACAGCAGAAGTGCTTAATTTCGACATAGACTGTGAGTTTTATCTGTATGTTCCCAATGCTTTTTCTCCGAATAGGGACGGACTGCATGATGTTTTCAAAGTGGTTACACATTCTTTGAGCCATTTTGATATGCAGATTTACAACCGTTGGGGTGAAATGATATTCAGGAGTGATAATCCCAATGTGGGTTGGGACGGAACATTTGGTGGTGTGGATTGCAAACAAGATATTTATACTATTGTCATTCACTACGGAGGGAAAGCGGGAACAGTTTTGCAGCATAAGAGTACATTGCATTTGCTACGATAGAACAAAAAGTATTGAAGAAATAACAGCACCTACAAACTCATAAAGCAAACAGAATAAGAAAATAACTACAAAATAATCCAATAACTTAACAAAAAATCATCATGAAAAGAAAAGTACAACTTATCTTAATGGCTGTGCTGTTGCCTTTTAGCCTCCCCAACCCCTCCCAAAGAGGGGCTTTCTGTTCTTCCGATGAGATTTCCAGGCATTGAGATGTTTTCTCCCTTGGGGGAATTAAAAGGGGCTTCACAGGGGAAGCTGTCGCCTGTGTTTTATGCTTCATTATCTCCATTTCAAAGCCCGACAATTCCGTTTCCGAACTCATTTTTTCACTTTCAAAGCCCAATATCTCATTTTCAAACGTCATTATCGCAGTTTCAAACGTCATCAACACAATTTCCAACGTCATCAACGCAGTTTCAAACGTCAACATCTCCGTTGTAAACGTCATTTGTTCAGTTTCAAAGCACAACATCGCAGTTTCCGACTTCGGAAACGCTCTTGTTGTGCCTTGAAACAGCGTTGTTCTCCTCTCAAACGCTCTTGTTCTCCTCTGAAACACTGTTGTCGTCCTTTGAAACTGCGTTGATGACGTTTACATTTCAGTTTATGACGTTGGAAAATGAGATGTTGTCCTCGTCCATCGGAATAATGACATTGCCCACAGAATACACCACCTTTGCAAAGGGGATTTTCTTTGCAGAATTGCAAAAAATAATGTATAAAAAGGGGGTTGCCCCCTTTGTTATTTATTATTCGTTTACTTTTATCAGCTTGCAGGTGCTTATTCGGTTGTTGTCAAGCAGCACATGAACAAAGTACACGCCCGCACTTATGCGGGTAATGTCTATTGTGTTTCCGCCTCTTTGCAGGTTGCCCGATGTGATGAGGTTTCCTGCAATGCCTGTTATCTCGTAGGAGTACCCGCCTTGTTCCAAAACTTCAATGGTTAATTCATTGGTAGCGGGGTTGGGGTACAACTTTATGTTTTTAAATAGTATTGTGTTCACATTATCCGTTGAGGTATCTGCTTCCGCAGGTATGTGTATTGTATCAGAAAAGGCGGTGCAGCCGCCATTGCTCATAACCTGCAACTGGTATATTCCTGTATCACTCAAAACCAATCTTGGGCTGTTTGTGCCTGTGGGGTTGCCGTCCCTTAGCCATAGATATTTGGGGGAAACATCATCTGTCTTTAAGGTATCGTTATCCCTGTAAATGGTTGGAGCATTGGGGACAGTATCTACTGTTACTGTAATGGTATCATACAGCACACAAAAGTTAGGGGTTACTATTTTAACAAAGTAAACGCCTGTGGTATCAGTAACCAACTCATTACCTGTATTTCCGTTGCTCCATTCGTAACAGTGCATACCCAAAGGTGCTTGCAGGGTTAGGCTTGCGCCTACGCTCTCACACCAACCCGTGTCAGAGCCTAAAAAGTTCTTGTCTATCTTGGGTAAGATTGTTACTTCTTTGGTTACTGTGTCGCTTCTGCTGCCGTTGCTTGCGATGTAGCGGACACTATAAACGCCTGTGTCCTCAAATTCAATTAAGGGGGCTTTAATATTAGCGGTAACAGGTGCTGCGCCTTGCTTTGTAATAAGCCAATCGTGAGTAGTGGCGGAAAACGTGTCTTGTCCGTGAAATTGAATTGTGTTTTCAATGCAATTTAAGCGATAGGTAAAATTGATTGAGGGGGTGTAATGATAGCTTGGGTTAAAATTACACAATCCAATAGAGCCAGCAATAGAATTGCCAAAAGGGTTTAAATCAACCGCTTTTTCTTGGAATGTTGGTAAACTGTCGTTTATGTTTTCAATAGCACTTAGAAAGGAAGAGTCCATACTGCCGACATAGATTACATCATTGAAATTTGTCAGATATTGAATTGTTCCATGAAGATATTTGGTTATTAAAACCAACTCCTTATTTTCGTAATAATACAAGTAAGACGTATCCCTGTTGGCATCAACAGTTTGTATAAAAAGGCGATTGCCTTTGCCATTATACGCCACGCAATAGACATTTGAGTTAAAGTAAATAGTATCGGATATTTTAAGGATACCTGTACTATTATCAAAATCAAATATTTCTACTTTTCCTGTACGCAGGATTGCTGCTGCTACCTGATTGCCCTGATAATTTAAGAGCATATTTCCCTGACAGTTAAATGACCAGAAAGTGGGGTCGCCTTCTAAGATATTACCTGTTACAGACTGGACGGGACATTCAACCAACCCTTCTTTTGTAAGCAAATATGAAAAATAAGAATTGGAAGTGTAACCGTGCGCTATAATCCAAATGTCTTTGCCGTTATCGTGATTTATTGCAGTCAATTTTTCAGTAGTTGCAGACAGCAATAATTTGTTCTTTACTATCACTTTGCCCCCTCCATTATTTGATTTTGTGTTTATTACATTGTGTCGCAACCCCACATTTGGAAAAATACTCGGTACTGTAACAAACAAGTGTACTAATGAATCATTTTCGGGGTGTTGCAATAAAACAGAACCTTGCGTAGAGGATGGGTGTCCATTTATGTCTGTTCCATTTTCAACAATATCATGATTTTTGTTCCAAACAGTCCTTGTGTCTGTATAGAACAGTAGATTTCCCGCAGTATCACAAAGGGTAGAGAACCCTTCCCACGTTTGTTTTGTTTGTCCGTCAAAAACAGGTGCAGGCGAGCCTGAATTAAAGTCCACCCCTGCTTGGTAGCCAAAATACCAAATGTTAGCCCGCTTGTAGTCAGGATTGGTTTCGTAGGGTTGGGCGTAAGTTGGAAGCAAACAAATTATGCTAATCAATATCAGAAAAGAAATCTTTAAGCGAGATTTCATGAATTTTGAGCAGGGACAAGAAGTAATCCATTGAGAGGTTTTGTTGTCCCCGCTCCACTTTCCAATAGTAAGCCCTGCTAAGGTCAAAGTCCATTGCAAAATTCTCATAGCTCGTGTACCCTTTTTCAATTCTTAATCGCTTTAGTTTCGCTCCAATTTTAGCGATAATTTCTGGGTTTTGCAAATTCATTTTGCAAAACGCCTGAATTTTGATTTGTTTTATTACTCTCTACCGAATACATTTGAGCCCTTAAAAGGAATAATTCTATGAAAACAAAAATTTTACTATTGACAATTTCTCGCTTGTCTTTCATTCAAAGTGAGTAACGCCCAGTCCGACAGCGTAGAGTGTCTGTTTGACACGCTTTTGCAAAAGCAGCTTGCTTTCGGAGTCATGTCAAACCTCTGCAAACTGTGGCAGGACTTGGATTTGGAGGGAAAAAGAATGTTCCTTAGTTCGATTTTCCCGAAAAAACTGATATTTGAGAAAAATCAATGTCGAACTACGGACGGCAGTTCTGCTATTGCCGATTTATTGTTGATTACCAACGATTTGCAATCCGATGAAACAAAAAAGGCCGCCAATTTTGACGACCTGTTTATTTTTGTAGCCCGTACGGGAATCGAACCCGTGTTGCCAGAATGAAAATCTGATGTCCTAACCCCTAGACGAACGGGCCAGCGTTCTTTTCCTTTTTTAAGGAGGTGCAAAAGTAATGTTTGTTTTTTAACTTCCAAATAACTGCAAGAAATATTTTTTTATGTATTGTAAATTCATTGAATTTTGTAGCTATGAACATCAAGGTTGTTGTTGTTAACTCAGCACAAATGCTCGAACAGGCAATGAAAATTAGGACAGCTGTTTTTGTGGAGGAGCAGGGAGTTGAAAAGGAATTGGAATTTGATGGTCTAGACCATCTTGCAACCTCTTATTTACTTTTGCTGGATAATGTGCCTGTGGGTACTACAAGAGTGAGGAAAACAAAAGAGGGGTGTAAAATTGAAAGGTTTGCTGTGCTGAAAAATTACAGAATTCAAGGGCTTGGTAAGACATTACTGCATGATGTGATGAATAAAACTTTGCCTTTGGGTGAAAGAATTTATTTAAATGCCCAAGAACAAGTGGTTGAATTTTATAAGAAAAACGGTTTTCAAGTGTGTTCTGACAGGTTTGTTGAAGCAAATATTCCTCACTTTCAAATGGTTAGTGTCGAATCGTTAATACGGGGGTAATCACTTCATTACTTTGATTTCCCGCTCTATCTTCTAAAGTTGCAACAAATAGGACAGAATCAGGTTCATATCCAAGATATGGACTCGTTGGTATTCTTACGGTTATTTCACCTTTAATAGATTTGTCTTTGCCGGAAGGTGTGAGATATGGTGTATATTGATTAAAGTTTAGAGTGTCATTGCTTAAAGGAATGATATAGGGTGTTTGATTTCCGTTGGTAATTTCGAAAAATCGAATGAAAAAATTTGGTCCGGACAAGGTGTCTGAATCAGGTTTTCCTAAATCGCCATCTCCGTCAGTATATGAAAATTCTAAAATTATAATGGAGTCTCTGGAAACATCTGTTGAACTTATTACTTGCGCAGATTTTAGTTGTAAGACAGGAATGGGTGAATTTGAAAATGGTTCTTTTTTGCACGCACTATACATGAAAAGAAGGGAGAGCAGTGCTATCTTTGCAGCCGATTTGGTTATGAATCTTACTTTATCAGACATTCTGAATGCAAACTTAGGTGATAATCGCAATTTTAATGAAACTGCTGTTGTATTATTTCGTTGGCAATATGAGAATAATCTGATATATCGTCAATATGTTGATTTGATTGGGGTGCGTCCTGCATCAATCAATCATTATCTGCAAATCCCTTTTCTTCCGGTTGATTTTTTTAAAAAATATCAAATTCAAAGTGGTGTTTTTGAACCGGAAAGCGCTTTTTCAAGTAGTGGTACAACGGGCGGAACTCAGAGTCTGCATTTTGTAAAATCATTAGATGATTATACTCGAACTTCAATCTATTGTTTTCAGACTTTTTTTGGACAGTATTCAAACTATTGCCACCTTGCATTGTTGCCTTCTTATTTGGAACGTACAGGCTCTTCTTTAATTTATATGTTAGAACAATTTGTACGTCATTCTCAATATGTTCAAAGTGGATTTTATTTAAATGAATTTGACCGGTTGGATGCTGTTCTCAAAGCGAATGAAAAAGCTAAAGTCCCAACAGTTCTATGGGGAGTAACCTTTGCGCTTCTGGATTTTGCAGAGTTTTTCACAGGAAAACTCAACAATACAATGATAATGGAAACAGGGGGGATGAAAGGACGTAGAAAAGAAATTACCCGTCCGGAACTTTATGAAACCCTTTCAAAAAGGTTTAGCACAACAAACATTGCTTCTGAATACGGAATGACTGAAATGTTCAGCCAATGTTATAGCAAGGAACAAGGGGTGTTTTCGTGTCCACCTCATGTGAAAGTACTCGGAAGAGAGTTGAATGACCCATTCGCTATTTGTGAAGTTGGACGTAATAAAGCAGTGAATATTATTGATCTTGCTAACATACATTCTTGTGCTTTCATAGCCTTATCTGATTTATGCAATATTCATAATGACGGCACATTCGAAATACTTGGGAGGGTTGATATGAGCGAAATCAGAGGGTGTAATTTAATGGTTAAATAAGAAGAGCAGGAGCCCGTTTAAGATGATTTGTTTGCTTAAATAAATTCAGTATAACAACAAACTAACAACTGTATATTTGTGCCCGATTATGGTGCGAAATTCATCTCAAAATAATTTAGATTTTAACAACACAGAATCTGCTTATGGCTATCTGTCCGACAAACAACTGAATGCGGCAATTAAGCTTTTTAAAATGTTTAACTACCCTGCATTGGTAAAGTACGGACCTGCTTTTGCTGGTTTTTCCATGAAAATTGGTTTGCCGGTTAAGGGTCTTATAAAGAATACAATCTTTGCTCATTTTTGCGGAGGTGAGTCAATTATTGACAGTAAATCCAAAATCAATTTTTTATATAATCATAATGTCAAAACCATACTGGATTATGCAGTAGAGGGAGAAGCAAATGAAGCTGTATTTGATGCCACGTGTGCGGAAGTGATTAGAACAGTAGAAGAATCTGCAGTGAATGATGCCATACCTTTCGCAGTTTTTAAACCAACCGGTGTTGCTCGTTTTGCTTTATTGCAAAAGGTGAGTGCCGGAGAAAAATTGACTCAAAATGAACAAGATGAATTTGAAAAAGTCAGGGCAAGATTTGATGCAATTTGTAAGAAAGGAAGTGAGCTCAATGTGCAAGTGTTGATTGATGCAGAACACTCTTGGATTCAACTTGCTATTGATAATCTGGTCTTAGAAATGTCTGAAAAGTACAATAAAGACCGCGCTTTGATTTTTAATACTCTTCAGTTATATAGACACGATAGGGTGCAATTCTTAAAAGATTGTTTCGAGAAATATACATTCCCCCTTGCATTTAAGTTTGTGAGAGGAGCATATATGGAAATAGAAAGAGAACGAGCAGCACAAATGAATTATCCAAGCCCAATCAATGCAGATAAGCAATCAACTGACAGGGATTTTGATGAAGCGGTATCAATCTGTTTACATAATATTGACCGTTGTGAGGTGCTTATCGGGACACACAATGAAGAGAGTTGTCTTAAAGCTGCACGTCTTATGGCAGAATTGAAAATCGCATCTAATGACAAAAGAGTTTATTTTTCACAATTATTGGGAATGAGCGATAATATTAGCTTTATCATGGCAAAAGCAGGATATAATGTGGCTAAATATGTACCTTATGGTCCTGTAGCAACTGTTTTGCCATATCTGTCCAGAAGAGCTCAAGAGAATAGCTCAATTGCCGGACAATCTTCAAGACAATTGCAATTATTAGTAGGAGAAAAGAACAGAAGAAAAAAAAGGCAATAATCGATTTGGAGCAATTGCCAATATCAAAGTGAAATTCAGTACTGTTCTTAATGAAACATAGAAGTAATTACAGTTTAGACATAAGTCAGGAATAAATATTGATTATATTTGCGGAACATTAAAAAACTCAGTACCTTGACCCAAACTTCTCAAAGAAAAGCCGACCACATACAACTTGCATTTGAATCTGTTGCCGATGGTCAGGATAAGCGTTTTTATTATGAGCCAATGTTAGCAGCACACCCAACTGAAAATACTATTCCGCTTACAAAAATTGGGAACAGACAAATGAAATTACCGCTTTGGGTTTCAAGTATGACCGGAGGTTCTGAAAAAGCAGGACATATCAATCGCAGTCTTGCACAAGCCTGTGGGAAATACGGAATAGGTATGGGATTAGGTTCTTGCAGGATTGTTTTGGAAGACAGTAAATATTTTAGCGACTTTGATTTGCGTGCATATTTAGGAGATGAAGTGCCTTTTATGGCAAATCTTGGTATTGCGCAAATTGAAAATATTGTTGCAAATGGCGATTATAAGATAGTAGAAGACCTAGTACATTCACTGCAAGCGGACGGATTGATTATTCATGTCAATCCATTGCAAGAATGGTTTCAGCCGGAAGGTGATAAAATCACTGTTAGCCCTATTCAAACTTTGAAATCATTTCTAAAGCATTTTAATTATCCTATTTGGGTAAAAGAAGTAGGACAGGGGTTTGGTATAAAAAGTCTTGAGGCATTGTTAGAGTTACCTGTTAGTGGGATAGAGTTTGGTGCATACGGAGGGACGAATTTTGCGAAACTGGAATCGCTCAGACACAAGAGTAACGCTGCAAACAGCATTTTGCCATTATCCAAGGTCGGACACACCGCTGATGAAATGACAGAATTTATTAATGACTTATTTAACCGAAAACCACAGTTGTTTGAAAATAAAATAATGGTTGTGTCAGGAGGGATTAAGAATTTTTTAGATGGATATTATCTAATCAATAAACTCAATGTGCCCGCTGTTTATGCACAAGCATCAGCTTTCTTAAAACATGCTTTGGAAGGTTCGCAAGCAGTAGAACAGTTTATTGAGTCAGAGAAGAGAGGATTGATGGCAGCGTACGCATATTTAACTGTAAAGAAATGAAAGTAGAATCACAAAAGTCTATTAAGGGCTTTTCTAAGTTATCCAAAGAAGCAAAGATTGAATGGGTTGTAAATAATTATACAAACAATCCCGAACTTTCAACTTCATTATTAAAAAGCTATTGGCATGAAGAATTGTCAATACAGAAATTGCATGATGAGTTTATTGAAAATACATTAACTAATTATTATCTTCCTTTTGCTGTTGCTCCTAACTTTAATATCAATGGGAAGATGTATTGTATTCCGTTGGCAATAGAAGAGAGTTCGGTTGTAGCTGCTGCAGCAAAAGCTGCCAATTATTGGCTGGGTCGTGGTGGATTTAAGACCTCTGTCATTTCTACCACTAAGATTGGACAAGTACATTTTATTTGGAAAGGAAGCGATAAAACCAAATTGTCTGAATTTTTCAATCAAATCAAACCTAAGCTGTATTCCCAAACAGAGTCGCTGACTCAGAATATGCGAAAACGCGGTGGAGGTATCTTGTCTATTGACTTGCGCGATAAAACAGACGCAATGGAGCACTATTATCAAATTCATGCAACATTTGATACCCGAGATTCGATGGGTGCAAACTTTATTAATTCTGTTTTAGAAGAGTTTGCAAAAGTGCTAAGAAGTGAAATCCAATTACAACCATGGAGCGATATTGAAAAAGAAATACAAGTAGTGATGTGTATCTTGAGTAATTATACACCGGATTGCAGGGTGCGTGCGGAGGTTTCATGTCCTATTCAGGACTTAGATGGTGATATACTGTCGCCAGAGGAATTTGCTTATAAATTTCAGAGAGCGGTTCGAATTGCAGAAGTGGAGCCATATCGTGCAGTTACACATAACAAGGGTATAATGAACGGAATTGATTCAGTTGTGATTGCTACGGGAAATGATTTTAGGGCTATTGAAGCTTGTGCTCATGCTTATGCTGCTCGCAATGGACAATATGCAAGTTTGACACATTGTAATATTGAAAATGGACAGTTTGTTTTTTATTTAGAAATTCCTTTATCTCTCGGAACGGTTGGAGGTATTACTTCTCTACACCCTATGGTTAAATTTGCTCATGATATTTTAGGACATCCCGGAGCGGAAGAACTGATGCAAATAACAGCTGCGGTTGGTTTAGCTCAAAATTTTTCTGCGGTACGTTCACTCACAACCACCGGAATACAAAAGGGACACATGAAAATGCACTTGTTAAATATTCTGAATCAATTGGGAGCATGCGAGGATGAAAAAGCCAAGGTTATCGAATACTTTAAGGACAAGGTTGTAAGTTATAATGCGGCTGTTGCAGCATTTAACAAGTTTAAATCCTGATTTATTGTTTCTTGATTCTATTGGGATTATTTTTAATAAAATTACCCCAACCCCCTTTGTTTGCTGTAGTTTTGTTGCCGAATTTGCGTGGTGTAAATTGTGTGATATGACATACAGCGGCTCCTAAAGCATCGGTTGCATCAAAGAATTGTGCATCATTTTCAAATTTTAATAACCTTGAAAGCATTTCTGCAACTTGTTCTTTGCTTGCATTTCCATTGCCGCTGACTGTGAGTTTAATCTTCTTAGGAGTGTATTCAAAAATAGGAATATTTTTCTGCAATCCTGCAGCAATGGCGACTCCTTGCGCCCTGCCTAATTTTAACATACTCTGAACATTTTTGCCATAAAATGGTGCTTCAATCGCCATTTCATGAGGCTCATATTGATTGATAATTGCGGTTACACGTTCAAATATAAAGTTGAGCTTTTGGGCATGGTCCTCAAGTTTGCGCATTTCCAAAATACCCATGCTTAACATGGTCATTTCCTTGCCAATCATACCGATAACCCCATAACCCATGATGTTGGTTCCTGGGTCTATTCCTAATACAATTTTATCAAAGTCCGAATTTGAGTAGTTTGTGCGCAAATGCTTTTCTTTGCGGACAAAGATAGAAGGTCTGCATTTTAATTCATGGAGAAGTTACACACGAATTTAATTTTACTGCTCAAAATAATATTTGCATGTTTGATTCTGACTGTGTGTGTAGTTCCTTTCTTACCGAATGGTAGGTTTACGATTTTTATTAATCAAGATTTAATCAAGTTAGTATATATTCCTTGGTCGGTTTTGCCGGTTGTAATGCTGTTCTCAGTATTGAATTTCTTGTTGGAAGCGCTTAAATGGAAGAAAGTAGGTGCTGTGGTTGAACAATTTTCATTCATAACAGCAATCAAAGGTGTTTTTGCAGGGATTGCTTTTAGCAATATCTTTCCTTGGAAAACCGGTGAGTTTATTGGCAAAATTGCATGGTTAAAAGAAGAAAATCGCGCCAAAGGAGCTTATTTGTCTGTTTATAGCTCAATGACCCAATTGTTTGTAACCATTGTTTTGGGATTGTTAGGACTTTATTTTTTCTCTGTGAATGGCATTAATGAAATTGAAAAGAATAGGATCAGTTTAATTTCAATGGGCTTGTTGTTGTTTTTATTATTGTTTTTGTTTGTGTTTAGAAACCGTGTTTTGCAAATGACAGGAAAGGTTTTGGGAAAGAGAGTCGGAGAATATTTTCAAAGCATGAAATCAATCCCTTTTACACTTACCATTCAACTGCTTGTGCTTTCATTTTTGCGATATGTTACATTTTGTGCCCCGTATTTGATATTATTTAAAATTTTTGTTCCTGAATTGTCTGTCTTTATAGCTGTAACGGGAGTGTCACTTGTCTTTTTGTTGCAATCTATTGTGCCCGGTTTTTTGTTGTCTGATTTGCCGGTTAAGGGCTTTATTCATATTGCTATTTTCTCAACTGTCATTGCTGAAGCATGGATTGTTGGGAACGCAGTTTTGCTTGTGTTTATAATCAATCAAATAATTCCATCCGTAATTGGTGCATGGATATTATTAGCAAAAAGATTTAGGAATGTGTAAAACAGCAGATGTTAAAATGCTCTTATTTTGCATTTTCAATCTATGAATATACTTTCTCAGCTTATTGGTACTCTCTATGTTGTAATAATGCTCTATTTTGGAATGGGGTTTATAAAGGGACTGAGGAGGTCAATAAGCAAGAAATCGCTAACACAAAACTTTCAAGATTTTACTATTATAATTCCATTTAGAAATGAGGGGGAGACGTTAAGGGCATTAGTACGTTCTTTGGATGTCCTTAAACAACCAAAGGATTCAAATGTTAAATTTATTTTTTCAAATGATCATTCTGAGGATCATTCTTTAACAGTATTACAGGATACATTAGCTCAATTTCCTTTTGAATATGAAATTATTCTCAGTGCAGGCGATGGAAAAAAAGCAGCTTTACAAACTGCTATTCATCATGTTAATACGGATTGGATTGTTACTACCGATGCAGATGTTGAAGTGCCTCAAACATGGTTGTTGGAAATAGAAAAAGCGATTGCACAAACGCACGGACAAATGATTGTAATGCCAATTGAACTAAGCACAGACGGTAGTTTCTTTCAGGATTTGCAAAAGTTAGAAAGTGCCGCATTGGTTGCCATGAATGCAGGAGCGTTAATGATGGGAAATATGTTTTCTGCAAATGGAGCAAATCTTGCGTTTACCAAGACAGTTTTTAATAAAGTTGGAGGATATGCACCAGAAATGAATGTTGCTAGTGGAGATGATGAATTTTTATTAAAGAGAGTGCATCATTTTGACAAATCTTTAATTGATGTGTATTTCACATCAGAATCTAAAGTGGTTGCACAGCCTTGTCATACGTTTAAAGAGTTGATTAATCAACGCACTCGCTGGGTTTCAAAGACAAAGATAAACAAGCTCGACATCAAACAGTTTCCTGTCATTATTCCAACTTTTTTTATGTTATATTTCATTGTGTCTATACCCGTTTTCTTGTTTACCGGATACAGTTTACATTCTACAGGTCTTTTATTTCATAAGTGGATTGGCGATTTGATTATTTACGGTTTTATGGCTTCATTTTTTAGTTTGTCATTGAGAAAGAACCCTCAGGTTGTATTATTGATTTTAGCAATGCCCTTTTATCAAATTGCATACATGGCTCCTGTGGTATATAAGAGATTCTTTGGGCAGTTTGCTTGGAAAGGGAGGAAATACCATGCTTGATCCATTAGAAATTAAGATTTTGTCAACGCTGCTTTTTGAAGAAACCTTTGAGCATATTTTAGAAGATTCAGGAGAGAAAAACAAAAATATTGTGTCAGATGTTCTCAGAACCTTAATTGTCAAAGATTTGGTTAGAGTCTATGAAAAACAACAAGAGCGATATATACCTGTTGCTCATATAGAACCGGATTCATTTAAAGGGCAATATTTTAGAATTACTTCTAAAGGATTGAAATACCTTTGATTTCTGTTTTGTTATTTTGTTCCTATTCTGGATTGCTTCGGGCGTAGCCCTCGCAATGAAGTGAGGTGGCGCGTCATTGCGAGCCGTAGGCGCTGCAATCCAGCAAGCGGAAGATTAGCGTTGGTTGTTTTGTTGTGAGAGGATAAAGTGTGATTGTCCTTCTGAATTGCTTCGGGTAGGGAGACTGTGTTGACTTGAATTAATGTAATGTGAAAGGATTTTTAAGCCTTTTTTAGTATTTCAAAACCGATGGAACAATCCAAACATTTTTTCTTAGTGCAATAACTTTCTTTTAGTTCTATCAAGCCTTGACTTTCAAAGCAGTTAGAAGGCTTAATTCCGATACTTCGCCAATGCCGAATGATATTATTGTTCTCCGGTTTAATATTTTCAAGCCAAGACAACGCTTTTTCACAATAATCATCATTGCCGGATTCTTTGCCATAGAGAAACACAAATGGGACACAAGTGTTTACTATCAACAAGTCTATTGAATCTTTTGACAAATCATTGTTTAGAAATTTGCCCTGAATGCCGGGTTTGTAATGGTCTTTCCAATATTCAGGAATATTGGTGTTGAACAATTTAATTAAATCATTCACAGTACTTGCTTCTAAAACACGAGCGGGTAAGTGGTAGTTTCTATTTAAAAGAGATGCAAGTTGAACCAAACGAATAAATGGGAAATTGTATGGTCGCATTTTAGAGAATTTCCATAGGGTAGGAGAAAGTGTGTTAAGACTGTATTTATGTTGTAAAAATTTGAATTCTTCATTTAGAAAGCGCGAATATTCATCAGCATTTTCATCAAGAAACAACAATCCTGAACAACCAATTAACAAGGCTTCACTTGTAATGGGTTTGTCTTTTAGTAAGTCAAATATTTTGATGGGTAAGCAGGTAGATAGTTCTTCAAATGCATGTTGATTGGTTTTGAAACCGAAATTGCGAAAAAGCGTTTGATAAAAAGCCCTAAACCAATCATTGTTATTTTCGATTAATATCTTTTGAATACGCTCGGTCTTACGCTCGATACGTTCTACAACTGTTCTGTGAAGCATTTGATGTACTGCCAAAGAATTCACTTCCTTAATTGAGTCCTCACATGGGATTTCTTTTAGAGATTGAATTAAGGATACATAATTGTTCAGTTGCTTTTGTGATATGATGTTTTTAAGCTCTAGACAAGGCAGGACATCACCGTCTTGTAAATGTATTTCAGTGTCGTGTTGCCAAACTATATGTAAGATTACATTTTTATAAGCAGGGTCTTTTGAGTGTCCGTGCTTCAACCAATCAGAACTTTTAATATGAAACTCAATATTTCCAGCCCATACAGTATTGTCTATCCTGATTTTAGCCTGAATGAAATCGGGTCCATTGTTACTATTGTGTAATCCACGGTTAAGGACTTCGAGTTTTCTACCATCAGTTAAAATGTAATCCGGTTTGTGCAACAGCCCTGTTTTCCAGCAGGCTTGTAAGAAGTCTTCCCGAATCATAGGCTTTAGAGTTTTTAGATATCAAACTTAATTCCTTGTGCGAGAGGTAGTGTTGTTCCGTAATTGATTGTAACGGTCTGACGTCTCATATAGGATTTCCATGCATCAGAACCACTTTCTCTACCTCCTCCTGTTTCTTTCTCACCTCCGAATGCTCCTCCAATCTCTGCACCGGAAGTGCCAATGTTTACGTTGGCTATACCACAGTCTGAACCATTGGCTGCAAGAAATGCTTCAGATTCTCTTAAATCTGTAGTGAAAATTGCAGAACTCAATCCTTGCTTTACGTCATTTTGCATTACAATCGCCTCTTTAAGGTTGTCATATTGCATTACATATAAGATGGGCGCAAAAGTCTCCTCTTGTACTATTTTATAAAAATTCTGTACTTCGATGATTGCAGGGACTACATAACATCCGGATTCATATTCCTTGCCATTTAAGACATCTCCTCCAAAAAGAACCTTTCCACCTTCTTCTTTTGCCAACATAATGGCTCTAACAAAATTTTCAACTGCTACTTTGTCAATCAGCGGACCAACGAGGTTATGTTCATCCAACGGATTACCGATTTTTATCTGTTTATAAGCAGCAGTAAGTCGTTTTATAACTTCTTTATAAATTTTCTTTTGTACAATGATTCTACGTGTTGTAGTGCAGCGTTGTCCGGCAGTGCCAACAGCGCCAAATACGACAGCGCGAATTGCTAAATCAAGGTCTGCTTTGTCGGATATGATAATGGCGTTGTTTCCGCCTAGTTCTAAAATTGACTTACCTAATCTCTCGCCAACCAGTTTAGCAACAGATTTTCCCATACGTGTTGAGCCGGTTGCAGAAAGGAGTGCAACCCTATTGTCTGTTGCAAGTCTTTTTCCCATATCTGCGTTTCCATTAATTAATGTTATCACACCTTCCGGAATTTTATTGTTTACCAAAACTTCCTGCAAAATGTTCATCACTGCAATGGCAGAAAGTGGAGCTTTTTCGCTGGGTTTCCAAACACAGGTATTTCCACAAACCAATGCTATAAAAGCGTTCCAGCTCCATACCGAAACAGGAAAGTTAAAAGATGAAATTATTCCCACAATACCCAAAGGATGCCATTGTTCTAACATTCTGTGGTGTTGACGTTCAGAATGCATGGATAAGCCATACAGTTGACGACTCAATCCCACGGCAAAATCACTGATATCAATCATTTCTTGTACCTCACCCAAACCTTCTTGCAGGCTTTTACCCATTTCATAAGAAACCAATGCGCCAAGTTCTGACTTGTATTCTCTGAGTCTGTTTCCCATCTGTCTTACAATTTCACCTCTTTCCGGTGCAGTATATTTACGCCATTTATGAAAGGCATCCTCTGATCTTTTGAGTACAGCTTCATATTCAGTTTCACCTGCATACACGATTTTTCCGATGAGTTTACCATCTACCGGTGAAATGATTTCCCTACTCTTAGTTCCTACTGCCGTAATCCAATTTGTACCGGTACAAACACTTTCATTTAATCTTCTAATTCTGAGTTTCTTTAGAATGTTGCTTATATCTTGTGTTTCCTTTGCCATGTTTTTTTCTTGAGAGTTACAAAGATATGATATTTGAGAGTCCTGTTGTCAATCGTTTAACCAAAAATTATAGCTTTGACGCAGCTTGTATGCATTCAAATCAAAAGAATATCTTTTATTTTTTGATGTTCAGCTACGCTGTTCTTGTCTTATTTAATTTGGCATTTATTCCTATTGCGTGGATTGATGAGATTATGGATTTAGATCCTGCTATGAGATTTGTGGAAGGGCATGGGTATAACAGTAATTTATGGTCATATAAAGGTTCCGAGAAACTGTTTCTCGCGAATTTGCCTTTGCGAAATATGCCTTTTGTTGTAATGGGTTATCTGTTTGGAGCTGATATATTTTGGATACGACTTCCGCATGTGTTGTTTTTCTTAGGTGCATGCTTCTTCTTGTTTAAATTGCTCAAATTTTATTCTAATGAAACAGTTGCCTGGATTGTGTTATTATTTTTTGTGTTTGACAAAGGGATTTATGAGAGTTTGCGTGCTGTGCGTTGTGAAATGCAAGAACTCTTATATATCTCCGCCTCTTTGTATTTTACATTTATTAAGAAGCGAATATTCTTATCGGTTTTATTGAGTGGATTGTTGGCAATAGTACATCCCGCAACTTGGGTTATTTCCGGATTGATTGCGTTGAAAAATATTTTTGCCGTGAAAAAATTTCAATCCAAAATACTGGCTATTGTCTTGTATTTATTACCAACTATGATTTGGTTATATGTAATCAAATTAGATTTTCAAGGTGTTGTTACTCAGCTCTTTGCTGCCGGTATGGATCATACAGAAATCGCTCAAGGATTAAATATTCTTGGTGCTCATTTTTACAAAAGATTTAATATTTATTTTAGCTCTCAACCTTGGGTTTGGTTAGGAGTGTTGGTCGCACATTTAATTGCATTAAGAAACCTAATCAGAGAGAAGGACTATCTTTCATTTATTTTTATTTCACATTCGTTGTTTTGGTTGTTTCTACTCGCGCCTAATTATCGTTACAATCCAAGTCTGCTCTTGTTCTCATATTTATTGATAGCAAAAGAAATTGCTCGTATCAAGTGGCAATTCTCATGGGCTAAAGTGCTTGTTGGAGTTCTGCTTATAACTCAAATGCTGCCTTTTGCAGCAATTAATATAATGGGAATATTACAACGAGAAGAGCGTAACCCTTATCAAGTGCAGCAATGGCTTTCTCAACAAGTATCTCTAAAAGGAAGAACATTGCTATGTGGTGAATCTATCGGATTATATTGGCTGCATAGTCGTATTGATAAGAGTGGAAAACTGAACTTTTGTGCGCCTAACTATCCCCATAAGTTTGATTTTTCGAAATATGACCAAATCGTCTTGTTCACATCTGAGGATATTGCTTTATCGCCATTTGCCGAATACGTAATTCCGATCAAATTTCCACAAATTACATCTTTGTTAAGCAAGTCTGGTTCACCTACATACAATGGGATGAAACTTTATAATGTATCACCCGAGCAATTAACGGAGTATTGTTTAAAGATTCGACATGGAGACCCGTGGTGATAATCTAGAAATCACCTATATCTGTCAAAGCTTCAAAACCGTCATCTGTAACCAGAATAGTATGCTCAAACTGGGCAGAAAGTTTGCCATCAATTGTTCTTGCTGTCCAGCCGTCATATTTGTCAACTTTGCACCTTGCTTTTCCCTGATTGATCATAGGCTCTATCGTGAAAATCATACCCGGTTGCATAATTGCACCGGAATCTTTGGCTGCGCTGTGATCTACTTGCGGTTCTTCGTGAAATTCCACACCAACACCATGACCTGCAAATTCAAAGACAACTGAATAACCTTTGGGTTGAACAAATTTGCTGATTGCAAAGCCAATATTCCCAAATCTGTTACCCGGCTTGACTTGTTCAATTCCTATCCAAAGACTTTGACGGGTTGTTTCTATCAAGTTTGCAGCTTGTGTTGAAATTTCCCCTATTGGATACATTTTGCAAGTATCTCCATAATAACCATTCAGAATAGGAGTAACATCTATATTTAAAATATCTCCCTCTTTCAATATATAATTGCTTGGAATACCGTGACAGACCACATCATTCACTGATGTACAACAATGTCCCGGAAAGGGAGGATGTCCATAGCCCTTTGTTGCAGCAATTGCACCATGATCTTGTGTGAATTCAGCACATTTTTGATCTATGTATTTTGTTGTATTGCCGGGCACTGCATACTGTTCTAAATATTTTAAAGTCTGTGCGGCTAGTTTACTTGCAGCTTTTATTCCTTCAATTTGTTCCTGATTTTTTATCAGAATTCTTGATTTCTTTCCAAACATGTTATCACTGATTTTTCGGATTCAAATTTAGGTTGTTCAAAAGGATTATTCTGAAACTAATTCAAAGACAGCCAATGGTGCCATCCTTCCTTTGTTTAAAGTCAATCTGTTTTGGCCAACTGATAGATTGTCCACGGTTTCTAAAACTTTTAAATATTCATCTTCAATACTTTCCGGACATGCCATCATGGTGCTAATGCCTGGAGTTAATTCAAGCTTGAATTGATTCTTTATTTGGTAGTGTAGGGTAATATTGTTGCATCCGACTTTAGTAACTGCATTTCCTTCTTTGGAATTGAAAATGATGAAATGGGTTTTTTTTGAACCGGTTACTTGATGACCATTTAACTCAACCAATTGCCATTTCTTATCTTCAACCTCTGAATTTCCATTTTTAGTTAAAATATAGAAATGTTCTAAAGTTCCTTGTTGTACCTGACCTTCTTTGTCTAAATATCGCAATTGAGATTCTTCTACTTTAAACAAAGGTGACCTTTCATTCTCATCAATATTATTTAACCTTATTTGATTGTTTTTCTCCCATGTAAAAACTCCGGAAAGTGTATCGGTTAAAGAAGAAGAACCTTTGATGTATTTACTAATCCAGAGGAATGTTTTATCATCATTAAGTGTTAAGTCAGTTTCAATTCCATCACAATCTGCGCAAGGCAACACACCGGAGTATGTTCCTTGCCAATCCAATGAGGTTTCAGCGGTGTGATTATCACTTGGAGATACATGTACGGATTTATTACTGCTGTTACATGCAATTGTCATTGATATTCCTATCAAAGACGGGAGGATTATTTTTGTGTTTAAAATTATGAATTAAATTTAAAGGAGTGTACCATTAAGAACGATGGCAGCAATAGTGAAATATATGATTAACCCTGTAACATCGACCAAAGTAGCTACAAAAGGCGCAGAAGAAGTAGCTGGGTCTATTTTTAATTTCTTCAGAATAATTGGAATCATAGAACCGGAGAGTGTTCCCCATAAAACAATGCCAATGAGTGAAAGAAATATGGTTAAGGCAATCAAGAACCAATGTTCACCATAGTCGTACCATTTAAAGAACTGCCAAACAGAGATTCTTAGCATCCCTATGCTTCCCAAAACCAACCCCAGTAAAAATCCCGATAGTATTTCTCTTTTCATCACAAACCACCAGTCGCGCAGTGTTAGTTCTTTCAGTGCTAAGGCTCTGATAATGAGGGTCGCTGCTTGCGAACCGCTATTTCCACCGCTGGAAATAATCAGTGGTACAAACAGTGCCAGTACCACCGCTTGTGAGATTTCTGATTCAAAATAGCCCATCGCGGTAGCAGTGAGCATTTCGCCTAAAAACAATATAATCAACCAAGTAGCGCGTTTTTGTGTAAGTTTAAAAAGACTGGTCTTTACATAAGGAAAGTCGAGTTTTTCCACACCTCCAAACTTTTGAATCTTTTCAGTTTCTTTTTGTTCGGCAACGTCCATAATATCGTCAATTGTTACAACTCCTAATAATAAGTTGTCATCATTCACGACAGGGATTACCACCCGATCATAATCTTTAAATTTTTGGATTGCAATTTCTTGAGTATCGCTAATGAGTAGTGAAACGAAATTGCCATCCATTAAATCTGTAATTTTTTTATTAGGGGCATTTAATACCAGTCTTCTGACTTGGATGTCATCTAGCAACTTACCTTCGTTATCAATCACATAAATTACATTGGCAGCTTCGGAATCTTTAAAATTCTTGCGTAAAAATGCGCTTGCCTCTGCAATAGTCATGTCTTGAGTAATGGCTGCATAGTCAGTATCAATGAGTCGGGCAACACTGTTTTCAGAATATCCTAAGAAGTTTTGGGTTTCCTTCTTGTTTTCATCGTCCAGATAATTGATATAAACAGTTCTTTCAAGAGCAGTGAGATCACTAAAGAAACTTGTACGGTTATCACTACTTAAATTGTTTAATAGTGTAGTAGCTTGATTGAGTGATAAATGTCTAACAAGTTGATGTTGAAGTTGTACATCAATGTATGGGAAAGCCCATAATTGTGTGTCTTGATCAAGGTTTGCAAAAGTTACGCAGGCTTTGTCTTCAGGAATGGAGTCTAATACTTCTGCAATTTCGGCAGGGTGTATTTTGTCCGCTCCCTTATCAAAAAGAGAAAAAATATCGAAATCGGAACTCCAATCAATATCTCTTATTTTGTCTTGAAGTACTTCTGCCTCTTTCTCCATACTCCTATCCGGTTAACGTTCAACATTCAATTTAACCTTGTTTCGCATAGGGTTAAATTTTGGAGGTGCAAATTAAAGTGTTACTCTCTACAAATCATTCATTGAATTGAAAAAAAACGCCTTTGATTGTTTGGGAGTAAAAACAACAAAGGCTATATAGTTTCATATATAGCCTTTGAGCATGTTTATTTTTAGACCGCGGGTTACTCGGTCTGTTCATTACTGAGGTAATTCAGTTGTAGGTGTTTGATTTTGTGGACCTGCATTGTTTGGTTGCTCATTACTGTTGTCTGTAGGAGCGGGCATTGTAGGTGTGGTTGCAGGTAACCCTTTTTCCATAATTTCTTCTAATTGAGGATCGATTTTACCGTTTTTAGTACCAGGAGCAGTGGTTTTAACATTGTTTTTTGGTAAAAATCCGGCAGACAATAATGAGATAACAATGACAAGACCTGCAGCAGTCCATGTGATTTTCTCTACAATATCTGTTGTTTTCTTTACTCCGAAGAATTGATTTCCGGTTGAAAAGTTAGAAGCTAAACCGCTTCCTTTTGGGTTTTGAATGAGTACAACTGCAATGAGAACTACGCCAATTATGATTGCAAAAATTAATAAAACGGTTAACATATCTATTCGGTTTCTTTTTTAATCTCGTTAATAAGGGTTGCAAAATAACTCCCTTTTTGTGGATATTTCAACTTTAATTTTTCATAAGCCCATAAGGCTTGTTCAAAGTGCCCTTGTTTTACATAAATGCTTGCTAATGTTTCTGTTACAATGTCGTCATCTAACTCAAGACTTCTGATTGCAGCCTTTTCTGCTTTAAAAAACTCTGTTTTAGGATGACTAATGGTAGGTTGTTTTTGTAGGAATGAATCAATAATTGACAAAGAATCATTGACTTTAGGTTTGACCGGTATTGTTGGGCTTGGTTCAATTGGGTGGTTTTCCACTATAACTTCTTGTGCAGGTTTAACAACAGTTTGAACAGGTACAGAAAACCTGTTGAGCCAATCTGAGAAAGTATGAGTTTCAATCTCTTGTGCTGCAATTTCTTGCTCTATTTGTATGGATTCTGTTTTTGGAGGTTGCTCTACCTCAAATGATGTTGTTTCTGTGTGTTCAGCACTTTGTGTTTTCTCTTGATTATCGGTTAATATTATTTCTTCGTTTATAGAAAATCTTTCAGTTTGAGATTGAGCAGAAGGCTCTGTTGAGGACTCTGTATTTAATTGACTTTCCTTCTCTATATTAATTTCTACATTCTCTGAAAGTGTAATTGACTCTGTTGTGGGCTCTTCTTTGATTATTTCATTTAATAAATCCTCAGTAGGAGTGTTAGATTCAGTGCTATTGATATATGTAAACAGCCATGTTCTGTCATATACCCTAAGCGAAGCTTTCTTTAATTGTCTGTCGTATTTGTAATGTTCCTTTATCTTGTAAATTTTTGAAAGCAAAATCTGAGGTAAATGGAAATAAGGAAACTCAACTACCAACGTTTCTAAAGTTTCAATTTCTTTGTCAGTAATTGAATAAGGGTTACGCAATATGTCAGTTAGTCTTGTTGGTGTCATAATTTACCACTTCAAAGCTATGTCATTAAAAATATCTTGAACTAGCATGGTTGTAATATCATTAATAAGCTGTGTTTCAATAGCGGAATAGTCGGTAGATGCGGGGAAATTAACAAAGTTAGAGTATGATTTATTGAAATCAAATTTAGGATGATTTGGACTTGAGAAATTCACCTTTACCACCATAGTCAATCTGTTTTCAGTAGCGGAAGTGTTGCCTGAAATACTAACCGGTGCAATATTATAACCGGTAATAACACCATCAATTTGGTAATCGCCCTCTTGTTCTTTTAAAAAAAGACGTGTTTCACTTTGAAACTTATCTTTTAACTTTTCAGTAAATACTTGGCTTAGTGTGGGAGCAACTTGCGGAGCTTGGTTTGGGAAATATTGAATGGAAATGCTTTTGACATCATCTGGAATATTAACACCGGACAAAGAATAAATTCCACAACGGTTAAATAACAGCAGTGAAATCAT
Source organism: Bacteroidia bacterium (assembly GCA_023228875.1). Classification (NCBI taxonomy): domain Bacteria; kingdom Pseudomonadati; phylum Bacteroidota; class Bacteroidia; species Bacteroidia bacterium. The sequence goes on from JALOAG010000002.1 coordinate 255,203, forward strand.
CAATAGTGCAAGACTAGTAATATGAGTCTTATTCGAGTTCATATTGTTTAATTTTGCGATACAAGGTTCTTTCAGAAATACCTAATTCCTTAGCTGCTTTTTTGCGCCTCCCTTTGTTGCGTTCAAGAGACTTTTTAATCATATCTTTTTCTTGTTCTTGAATTGTTTTAGTCTCTTCAATTCGTATGGTGTGCGGTTCGTTTTCGGTGTTGAAAGTTGGGTGGTGCGGTTCGTGGTTTGAGGGTGGGAGAGTGATTGAAAAATCAAATGGATGACTCTGTTCCTTGATTTCATCGCTAAAAACCTGCCTGATTGCACCTTCGTTTTCTTGAATAAATGTGCTGTTATGACCTCCGCTTTCTATTAGGCGAAAGACCAACTTTTTTAAGTCAGTCATGTCTCTCTTTAAGTCAAACAATACTTTATATAAAATGTCTCTTTCACTGAAATTGTCATTTTCATGATTAGACTGAGACAAGGATACAGCCGGTAAAGAAGTTGTTTCTAGAGGCAGGTAGTTTTTTAATGTATTGACATCAATAATACCTTCTCTTTCAAGTACACAGAGTTGTTCTGTAACATTTCGCAATTGTCTCACATTACCTTGCCATGAATAATTTTCAAGCATCAATCTGGCTTCAGGAGTTAATTCAATGTATCGAGTGTGATATTTCTCTGCAAAATCATTCACAAACTTTAAGAATATCATATAGATATCCTCTTTGCGTTCGCTCAATTTAGGGATAGTAATTGGCACTGTTGCCAATCTGTAATACAAGTCAGTTCTGAACTTTCCTTTCCCTGCACTTTCAAGGAGGTTCTTATTGGTAGCAGCCACAACCCTCACATTTGTTTTTTGGATTTTGCTTGAACCAACACGAATAAATTCCCCTGATTCTAATACACGTAATAATCGAGCTTGGGTTCCTAAAGGCAATTCGCCAACTTCATCAAGGAAAATCGTACCACCATTCACAGTTTCAAAATAGCCTTTTCTTGCATCTGTGGCTCCGGTAAATGAACCTTTTTCATGTCCAAATAATTCTGAATCTATTGTCCCTTCAGGTATTGCACCACAATTGACAGCAATGAATGCACCGTGTTTGCGTGTACTGTTTTGATGAATGATTTTTGAAAATACTTCTTTTCCTACTCCGCTTTCTCCATAAATCAACACACTCATGTCTGTAGGTGCTACACGCAAAGCGGTTTCAAGAGCGTGATTAAGTTTATGAGAGTTTCCTACTATCTCATATCTGTTTTTGATTTGTTGAAGTTCTCTTTCGCTTATCATGTTTAATTTAAGGGTTTGCCTTTAAGGGTTGTGGTAGTAGTTGATTCAACCAATATGTCAACAAAGTCTCCGGGTTTATGGGTAGTTTTAGGAAAAACAACCATGATATTTTGGTCATTTCTCCCTCTCAAATCGTGTTCACTTTTTTTAGATTCTCCTTCCACCAATACTCTAACAACCTTACCAATAAATGATTTATTTTTCTCATTCGAAATATTGTTTTGTAATTCAATGACTTCAGCCAATCTACGCTTTTTAGTTTCTAAAGGAACATCGTCCGGTAATTTTTTTGCAGCCATAGTTCCGGGTCTTTCACTGTAAAAGTACATGTAGCTAAAATCAAACTGTGATATTTCCATTATGCTCAATGTTTCTTTGTGATCGTCTTCTGTTTCGGTACAAAAGCCAGAAATAATATCACATGAAATACCACATTCAGGAAGAATTTCTCTAATTCTTCTCACCTTATCTAAATACCATTTTCTGTCATAGGTTCTGTTCATTTTTTCTAAAATACGGCTACTGCCTGATTGTGCAGGTAAATGAATATGCTTGCAGATGTTGTCATGGCGTTTCATGGTGTATAACACTTCATCGGTAATATCCTTTGGGTGAGAAGTGGAGAAACGGATGCGCATTTCTGGATTTACATTGGCACACATTTCTAATAATTCAGCAAATGTTATTGCTTTTTCTTGTTGCTCTTTATCTGCTTTTTCAAAATCCTTCTTTGGACCTCCTCCAAACCATAAATAACTATCTACATTTTGACCTAACAAGGTAACTTCCTTGTATCCAACATCAGAAAGTTCTTTAATCTCTCGTATAATACTTTCCGGGTCTCTGCTTCGTTCTCTGCCTCGTGTAAAAGGCACTACGCAAAATGAACACATGTTGTCGCACCCTCTTGTAATTGAAACAAACGAATTGACTCCATTAGAATTTAGCCTGACAGGACTAATTTCACCATAAGTTTCTTCACGTGATAATAATACATTGATTGCCTTGTCGCCTTCATCCACTGCAGCAAGTAATTTAGGAAGTTCGCGATATGCATCCGGTCCTGCAACAACATCCACCAACTTTTCTTGTTCGAGCAGCTTTTCTTTCAACCGCTCTGCCATACAGCCAAGTACTCCAATGATTAAGTCTCTGTTTTTCTTTTTGTTTGCTCTAAGATGTTTCAATCTTTCGCGTATCTTTTGTTCCGCATTATCTCTTACTGCGCACGTGTTAATGAGTATCACATCAGCATCCGTTTCGTCATCTGTAGTACGGAAACCGTGATTGTATAATATTGAGGCAACAATTTCGCTGTCGCTGAAATTCATTGCACAACCATAACTTTCTATGTATAGCTTTCTGTTTATTGTTTCGATTGCAACGGGAATATCTGAAACAAGAATTTCGGTATCTGACATAACTTTAAATAGAGGTGCAAAGATAGGATTCAAACATTAAAAATAATTGTTTAATTCTCAAAGATATCAAACTGCCCAAGAGTGTTTTTCCCTTCTGTATTTTAAGATTTTATTACAGTAATTAGATTATTGCTTACCTAAATAAAATAAATATCCCTTCATGGGATTGGATATAAAAGAAAAGGGCAGTTTTTACTTGCCCTTTTTAACACTTTCCTTTGTTTCGTCATTAGATTGTGGCTTAGATGAAGTTTTAATTTCAAGACCATCTTTTTCTTTATTCATCACAACCTTCAGTTTTGCCCCTTCTTTAATTTCACCTTTTAGGATTTCTTCAGCTAAAGGATCTTCCATATATTTTTGAATGGTGCGATGCAGTGGACGTGCGCCAAAATCAGCATCAAATCCTTTGTCAACCAAAAATTCTTTTACTTTTTCATCAATCTCAACTTCAAGACCTAAATCTGCCACTCTCTTTAGCATTTTATTTATAGAAATATCCATGATTTTAAAGATATCCTCTTTTTCAAGGCTCTTAAAGACAATGACATCATCAATTCGGTTAAGAAACTCAGGACTAAAGAATTTTTTTAATGCATTTTCAATAATCTGTTTACTCTCTTTTTCTTGATTGCTGATTTTATTACTGGTTGCAAAGCCAACACCTGTTCCAAAGTCTTTTAATTGTCTGGAGCCGATATTAGATGTCATAATAATCACCGTGTTTCTAAAGTCTATTTTTCTACCGAGACTATCGGTCATAAATCCTTCATCGAGTGCTTGCAATAGAAGATTGAAAACATCTTGATGTGCTTTTTCAATTTCATCGAACAGAATAACTGAATAAGGTTTTCTGCGCACTTTCTCGGTAAGCAATCCTCCTTCTTCGTATCCCACATAACCGGGAGGAGCCCCCACGAGTCTGGACACAGCAAATTTTTCCATGTATTCACTCATATCAATTCGTATCAATGAGTCTTGAGAGTCAAACAAATATTCACTGAGGGCTTTTGCCATTTCAGTTTTGCCTACACCTGTTGGTCCAAGGAAAATAAAGGAGCCAATGGGTTTGTTAGGGTCTTTCAAACCGGCACGCGTTCTTTGTATTGCTTTTGCAAGTCTGGCAATAGCTTTGTCTTGTCCTATCACTCTTTTTTGTAGGTCAGACTCCATATTGAGGAGTTTTTTACCTTCACCCTGCGCAATTCTTTTAACAGGAATACCGGTCATCATGGCGATAACCTCTGCTACATCTTCTTCACCAACCACATATTTTTGATTCTTACTATCTTCTTCCCATTTGATTTTAGCATTGTCAAGGTTTTTGAGCAGTGTTTTTTCAGTGTCTCTTAACCTTGCAGCCTCTTCATAGTTTTGTGATTTAACTACCCTGATTTTTTCAACTTTCACTTGTTCGATTTGACTCTCAAGGTCTAAAATTTCAGAAGGGACGTGAATATTTGAAATATGTACTCTTGCTCCGGCTTCGTCAAGTACGTCAATTGCTTTGTCAGGTAAATATCTGTCAGAGATATACCTTTCAGAAAGTTTCACACAAGCTTCTAATGCTTCTGGCGTGTATGTTACAGAATGATGTTCCTCGTATTTGTCTTTAATATTGTTAAGAATCTCCAATGTTTCACCGGCAGAAGCAGGTTCAACCATGACCATTTGGAATCTTCTTTCGAGTGCTCCGTCTTTCTCAATATATTGTCTATACTCGTCTAAGGTTGTTGCTCCAATACATTGAATTTCGCCTCTAGCTAAGGCAGGTTTAAACATATTAGATGCATCTAAAGAGCCGGAAGCTCCACCGGCTCCAACAAGTGTATGTATCTCATCAATGAATAAAATGACATCATCGCTTTTTTCCAATTCATTCATGATTGCTTTGATTCTCTCTTCAAACTGTCCTCTGTATTTAGTGCCTGCAACAAGGGAAGCCAAATCGAGTGTTACCACTCTTTTATTGAATAAGATTCTGGAAACTTTCTTTTGTACAATACTTACCGCAATCCCTTCTGCAATAGCAGTTTTACCCACACCGGGTTCGCCTATCAACACAGGATTGTTCTTTTTTCTGCGCGATAATATTTGAGAAACTCTTTCAATTTCTTTCTCTCTTCCAATCACCGGGTCTAATTTTCCTTCTTCAGCATCATGTGTAAGATCTCTGCCAAAATTATCTAATACAGGTGTCTTAGACTTAGAATTCTTATTGCGTAATTCGTCAATTTTTTTGTCCTCAGAATAGCTGCCTTCTTCAGCCCCGTCATCTGCATTTGGGTTTTCATTTCTTGGAGAAGTTGGAGGGTTGTTGAGTCCAGGCAAACCTTCTTCTAATGCAGATTTGAAAATGTCATAAGTTATACCGTATTGGGAGAGAATTTCTGTTGCCAAATTGTCTTCATCTCTTAAAATAGAAAGCAATAAATGCTCGGTTCCAATAATTTCGGTCTTAAACATTTTAGCTTCAAGATAAGTTATTTTTAATGCTTTCTCTGCTTGCCTTGTAAGAGGTAAGTTTCCGATATTGATTGATTTGCCGGAAGTAGATTTGACTGCATCTTCAATGGATTTTTTTACTCGTAAAACATCTACATCAAGGTTTTTAAGGGTTTGCAAAGCTCTGCCTTCGCCTTCTCTGATAACCCCAAGTAACAAGTGTTCAGGACCGATATAGTCATGACCCATTCTAATCGCTTCTTCACGGCTAAACTGAATAACTTCTTTTACTCTGGGTGAAAATTTATTTGCTGACATTGTATAATGAAAAGATTCTGTTGTTTAAAGGTTCAAAATTACTCATTCTATTTCTATCTTCCAGTTGTGCTTTGGTATATCCATGCAAAATTTAGTTATAAATTAGGTGGAAAAATATTGACATTAGCTTGTGTAAAAATATATTTCAGCTATGTTTGAAAATCGTACCATGTTACAATATCAATAGATTTGTGTCAAAAAGTCCGTATTTGCTCACTTTGTAGCGATTAATCTGTCTTTGTGATTGTGCCATTATTGGTTCGCATTGCTGTTTTTTAACTAAACACATAGAAAATAGTTGTGGAAAAGTTGTAACTCAAATGTACGAACTTGCAAAGCATGATACTACGATATTAATTTGCTTGCTCAATGAATGATTCACCTTTGCAAAATAGAAAAAAAGACAAGAAGAAAACTTCTTATTTAGTACCGCAGGATAACTTGGGACGAAGAGTGCCCGCAGCTGTTGAAATAGAACAAGCGGTATTAGGCGCATTGTTGCTTGATGGAAAAGCGTTACTCAGGATACAAGAGATTCTCGTTGACGACTATTTTTATGACGATAGAAACAAGGCTGTTTATAATGCAATTTTTGCATTGACAAAGAAAAATGAGCCGATTGATATTTTGACTGTCATAGAGAAGTTAAGAGAAACAGATAAGCTGGAATTTGTTGGGGGAGAGTTTTATGTGAGTGAATTGACCATGAAGGTTACCTCTTCAGCGAATATTGAATTTCATGCACATATTATACTTGAAAAATATGTATTGAGAGAATTGATTCAAATATGTGGTGAGACCATTAATCATGCTTATGATGCCGGAGTGGATTCATTTAGTTTACTTGATGAAACTGAAAAGGCAATTTATGAAATCAAAAACAAGGGGATGAAGAGAAATTATGAGAGTATTGGTAACCTTGTTTCTAAAGCGCTCACTCAAATTAATGAAAATAAAAATCACAGTTCTTCTATAACAGGTGTACCTAGTGGAATCATTGGTGTTGACAATATTACATCCGGATGGCAAAAGTCTGATTTAATCATTATTGCCGGTCGTCCGGGTATGGGTAAAACCGCTTTTGCACTTACGCTTTTGCGAAATGCAGCAGTAGGAAATAAAACTCCGGTAGCATTTTTCTCATTAGAAATGTCAGCAGTACAATTGGTTACTCGTATGATTTCTGCTGAGTCTGAAATAAGTTCGGAAGCCTTGAGACGTGGAAATCTTGAAGAATATGAATGGCAACAGCTTGTTACCAAAACGCAAGCATTGTCCGAGGCACCTATATTTATTGATGATACTCCGAGCTTGACAGTATTTGAGTTAAAGGCTAAAGCTAGAAGACTACATTCTCAACATAAAATTGGTATGCTCATGGTGGACTATTTGCAATTAATGAAGGGTGAAGACCAAAATCAATCTAAAGTAAGTATGAATAGAGAACAAGAGATTGGTTATATCTCTCGTTCCTTGAAAACATTAGCAAAAGAACTAAACATCCCTGTCATTGCGCTGGCTCAGTTGAGTCGTGAAACTGATAAACGTCAGGATAAAATGCCGCAACTCTCAGATTTGCGTGAATCCGGTTCTATTGAACAAGATGCAGACATGGTAGCTTTCATCTACCGTGATGACTATTACAATAAAGGAGATGAAGATGCATACAATGATGGAGGTGTGGCTTCAAAACTAATTATTAAGAAATATAGACATGGTTCGTTGGGTGATGCTAATATGTACTTTAGTAAAAAGCTGCAACGATTTGTGGATGAGTCTGAATCTAAAATTGCAAACTTTATTCTGCCTTCTAAAATGAATGAAAATGATGCTATTGACAATTCATTCAGGGATTCTATCAGTAACAAAGCCGATATTTTTAAAAGCAATAACGATGTGGATGACCCTTTCTTAAATTCTAACGATACAGATTCAAACTTCTTTGATAACTGATGATTGTCTGATAATTGTGTGATTAAATCATTGTGATGAACCAAAAGAATAAAAGAAAAATAATCAATGATCCTGTATATGGATTTTTGACTTTACCATCTGATTTAATCTTTGACTTAGTTGAGCATCCTTATTTCCAACGATTGCGTAGGATTAAGCAATTAGGTCTTGCAGAGCTTGTATATCCGGGAGCTATACATTCCCGATTTCATCATGCTTTAGGAGCCTTGCAATTAACGTGTAGGGCGTTGGATGTTCTGAAGCAGAAAGGTGCTGAAATTTCAGAACATGAATACGAAGCTACTTGTGCCGCCATTTTGTTGCATGACATAGGTCATGGACCTTTTTCTCATACGTTAGAATATATTCTTGTCAAAGATTTGCATCATGAAAGAATCTCTACGCTGATTATGGAAAAAATGAATCAAGAGTTTGAAGGCAGGCTGGCTACTTGTATCAGTATATTTAACAACCAATATCCAAAGAAGTTTCTCCATCAACTCATCTCAAGTCAGTTAGACATGGATAGGTTAGACTATTTGAGTAGAGATAGTTTCTATTCAGGAGTGAGCGAAGGAGTGGTGAGTGCTGATAGAATTATTAATATGTTAAATGTGGTGGACAACCACTTAGTGCTAGAAGAAAAAGGGATTTATAGTATTGAGAAATTTATCATAGCACGCAGGCTCATGTATTGGCAGGTTTATCTGCACAAAACGGTTGTTTCGGCTGATATTTTGTTGAAACAAGTACTTATGCGAGCAAGGAATTTAGCGGTGGACGGTGAGGATGTGTATGCAACACCGGCTTTGACACCATTCTTGTTTAGCAAACCCAATGAACAAAAATTTGAACAAGAAACTGATACATGGTTAGCACGTTTTACCTTGCTTGATGACGCGGAGTTGACAGTTAGTATCAAACAATGGCAATTTCACAAAGATTCAATTCTTGCTACTTTGTCAAAAAACTTCGTTGAGAGAAAGCTTCCCAAAATACTTATATCCAATTCAGTAATTTCAGCGCAAGAATTAGAAGCAATACAAACAGAAATAAAGAGAAAGTATAAAATCAACGAAAACGACCTTGGCTATTTTATTCAGTCCGGGACACTTGAGAATAATGCATATAAGCAAGATACTCCGGAATCTATCAGTATCATTAGGAAAGATGGAGCCGTTGTAGATGTTACCGAAGTGTCTGATAATTACAACCTTTCGGCATTGAAAAAAACCGTTAGAAAGTACTATTTATGTTACATGAAATAGGATAACGAGCTGCGAATAAACCTAATTTTGCAGAAAAAATAAAAACATGAGTTTACCTCCTTTAAAAGGCAATCAAAAGCGAGTTATCATAGTAGGAGCAGGATTTGCAGGACTCAAACTCGCAGAACTATTGCCAATAGACCTTTTTCAAGTAATATTAATAGATAAAAACAATTACCATCAATTTCAACCCTTGCTATATCAGGTTGCTACATCTGGTTTAGAGCCAAGTAATATATGTTTCCCTTTGAGAAAAGTGTTTCAAAATAAATGGAATGTATATATGCGGTTCACAGAGGTAACCGGTGTAAACCAAGAAGCAAAGACAATTGATACCGGTATAGGTACAATTCCCTATGATTATTTGATTCTGGCTTATGGTGCTGTAACCAATTTCTTTAATAATGAGATGGTAGAGAAAAATTCATACTCCATGAAGTCAGTTTCCGAAGCCCTTTTACTTAGAAATACTTTATTGCAAAATTACGAAAAAGCATTGAGTGCTCAGTCTGATGAAGAAAGAGATGAATTGTTGAATGTGGTGATTGTTGGAGGCGGACCTACAGGGGTGGAATTAGCCGGAGCTATTTCTGAAATGAGAAATAAAATCCTTCCTAAAGATTATTCTGAAATTAACTTTAGAGAAATGAAAGTGTACCTTATCGAAGCAGGACCGAAACTGCTGGGAGCGATGTCTGATAAATCAGGAAATACCGTTCAAGACTATTTAGAACATTTGGGAGTAAGCGTCATAAAAGGCAATGCTGTTAAAAACTTTGATGGACGTATAGTTGAACTTGCGGATGGGACTTCACTTCATAGCAATACATTGATATGGGCTGCAGGTGTTAAGGGTAGTAAATTAAAAGGTCTGTCAGACGAAATGTATTCGCGTAGTACAAGATTATTGGTAGATGAATACAGTGCTGTCAAAGGGACTGATGGCATATATGCTATTGGAGACATTGCCCAAATGGAAACAAAGGAGTATCCTAAAGGACATCCGCAAGTTGCTCAAGTTGCTTTGCAACAAGCTGCATGTCTTGCTAAAAATATGGTGAATCCATTCAAAGGCAAAAGCAAAATACCTTTTCAATACAAAGACAAAGGAAGTCTTGCTACAGTAGGTCGCAACAAAGCAGTGGCAGACATTAAGAAATTGAAATTACGTGGATTTATTGCTTGGTTTGTTTGGATGGCAGTGCACTTAATTTCTATTATTGGTGTAAAAAATAAATTCTTTGTTGTTACCAATTGGGTTTGGCAGTATTTTACTTACGACCCTTCATTACGTTTAATCATCAGAGCCAAGTACAGAAAACCCTAAAGCATGGAAGACCTTTTTACTGACGAATATTTTATGGAAATCGCGCTTAAAGAAGCGCAAAAGGCATTTGAAGAAGATGAAGTTCCCATTGGGGCAATTGTTGTGCATGGAAACAAAATCATAGGGAAGGGGTATAACCAGACAGAAAGATTGAAAGATATTACAGCTCATGCAGAAATGTTGGCAATTACATCTGCTTCTCATTATATTGGCAGTAAATACCTTGAAGAATGTACACTCTATGTTACGCTTGAGCCTTGTGTGATGTGCATGGGTGCGTTGAAGGCAGCACGTATTTCTAAAATTGTATTTGCAACATCAGAACCTAAAACAGGGTACTCTATTTTTCTTCCTGAAACATTTTCCAAATCAATTCAAATAGAGTGTGGAGAAAAGCAGCAAGAGGCTTTGGATATATTACAGAGATTCTTTAAACAAAAGAGGATATAATTTGACAAAGTAGAAAATGCGAAACATAATTGGATTAATACTTCTCTTTTTCTTGCTGAATTCATGTTCAATTGAAATCGCTAAACATCGTTATAGCAGAGGGTGGGGAATACGTACCTCAAAAACACACTATGTTCACACAGAAAGAAAATATAATGCATCAATCCAAACCAAATCCTTTGCATTCCCGCTTAAAGATACAGTGAGAGGGTACTTGGTTCCTGATACTATATTTTTAAAGGACTCCATACATCATTCGGATTCAACAGAAAGTTATGATTTGTCTCCCCCTGTTTTATTTAATCCTGACACTGTTAATTCTGTTAAAAGTCATGAGCAAGTGCTTGAAGAATATCGAAAAGCAAAAAGTAATCTTGAGAAAATCAGTATATGGACAGTCGCAACCTTTGCTATTGCACTAGTTGCAGTGCTCGCTGCCGGTTCAATTGTCGCAGGCACAGCAGGAGTAGGAATCGTGCATTTATTCTTATTTACTATGGCAATCTTGTCTTTGATTTCAATTTATCGTTATATTAAAGTATTCAAACTCTTACGGTTTTTGTATAAAGAAGGACCTTCATTTTTAGATGCTTCCAATCCTCAACATGAAGAAAAATTGAAATTAAGATTTAGAATGATGGTCAATGCCTTGTTTATTGTGCCTTTGGCTTCATTATTCATGACAATTATGTTGCATAAAAGATTGTTACCTGAGGATGGTTATTTTGTTACTGATCTCAATGAACTATTGAGAAATAAAGCAGGATGGTATATCTTTTATTCCATTCTACTATTGATTTTGTGGGGATACTTGTTCTATTTAAGTTATCCTTATCTGTTTATTACGCTACTTTCAATTCTTTAGGAACAAACAAGGCTGCCTATTAGATAGACAGCCTTTTTTATAATATTTTCTTTATTAGCAATTATTCAATACTGATAACTTTGACTTCAAAAATCAAAGTAGCATTAGGAGGAACAACCCCACCGGCACCTGCAGCACCATATCCTAATTCAGAAGGAATTATCAAAACAGCCTCAGTTCCGGGATTTAATAACATCATTCCTTCATCCCATCCTTTGATTACTTGTCCAACACCCACTTGGAATTTGAAAGGTTCATTTCTATCGAACGATGAATCTAATTTTCTTCCATCAGGGAGTGTTAGCGTATAATGACAAGTAATGGTTTGACCTGCTTTTGCGGTAGCACCTTTACCTTGTTTTTTAATAACATATTTCAATCCGCTGGCTGTGGTTTTTGCTCCTTTGGTTATTTTAGCTAACACTTCGGATTCTTTCTTTTTTCTTTCTTCTTCTTTCTTTGCAAGTTTTTCGGCAGCGTGTTGCTGTTCATATTCAAACACAGCAGCAGCATTAAATTTCTCTGCTTCTGCACCGATTCTAACAATAGAAATATGTTGCATAACATCTCCTTGTTGAATTGCATTGACTACTTCTTGTCCTTCAACCACGTGACCAAAAACAGAATGTTTTCCATCGAGCCAAGGTGTTGCAACGTGTGTAATAAAGAATTGACTTCCGTTCGTGCCGGGACCGGCATTTGCCATAGAGAGAACTCCGGGCCCTACATGCTTTAAGTTGTCGTCAAATTCGTCTGCAAAACTATATCCGGGACCACCTGCACCTGTTCCTTGAGGGTCGCCTCCTTGAATCATAAAGTTGGCGATTACACGGTGAAATTTAAGCCCATCATAGAACGCTTGTCCAACTGCAAAGCTGTTGTTCTTAATAGTACCTTCTGCTAAACCAACAAAATTCGCTACAGTCATTGGCACTTTTTGGAATTCTAATTCCAGCAAAATATCACCTTTATTGGTTTGGATTTTTGCATACATCCCTTCTTTGAGGGCTACTTCTTTATTGTTATTCATAACGTAATATTGATTGTTCTTTTTAATCACTTCAACCTTGACAGGTGTTTTGTCTGTTAGACTAGCCGGCTGAACATCGGTAGTAGTTGAAGTGGGTGTCTCTGTTGATGTAGATTCATTGTTTGGTGTTTCTACATTGGTGTTTGCGCATGCCGTCATACAAAGGATTGCTCCGGCAATGGCATAAGTGAAAAACTGTTTTTTCATATAATTATAATTGTTAAAATGCTAGGATTTCTTCTTTGTCAAAATACTCAATAATATGCTGCTTCAAAAATAGCTCTTGTTCTGATAAATCAAGCATAGGGATAGGTTTAATTGATTTCCAACGGGGCCAGCCATCGGAGTCAATGCCTTCAAGCTCATAATAACCTGAATAGCTCAAAATTTTACATGTTGCAATATGAAGCAACATTACTTTTTCATCCTTAGAGAAATTGCTGTCAGAGATTGTGCCTAATTCTCTAATCCCAATAATAAAAAGAATTGCATTGAGATCAGGGTTTTTGTGGTCAAATCTATTTGCGATAAAATCAGTAAGTTGTCCCCACTTTGTCAATATCTCATTACTCATGCTTTTTTTTACTTAATATTGCCTCTGTTAAAACCTGATGTACGTACAGATACAAGGCGCCACAAAGAAATGAAAATCATTGGAAAGTTATTAAATAAGAGCAAAATAATTTCTACCGCATTGCTATTAAATAGGGTGAATGCAATAATCTCTCAGAGGCGAACATTAAAGAAGATGCTGTTGAAAGCCAAGAATACCCAATTTGGCAAACATTATCATTTTAGTGAAATATTAGAGGAGAAGGATGTTTACAAATCGTTTTCGCAGCGTGTACCGCTATCTAATTATTCTACAATGTTTCCTTGGTGGCAGCGAGCATATAACAATGAAGAAAATGTAACTTGGCCCGGCAAAATCGAATATTTTGCATTAAGTTCCGGTACTTCCGAAGGAGCCAGTAAGTATATTCCAGTGAGTGAGGATATGCTCAAATCTATTAAGAAAGGAAGTGTAAGACAGATTCTTAATATTGCTTTTACAGACCTGCCAAAAGACTTTCTTGCAAAACATTATCTGATGATTGGTGGTAGTACTGATTTGAATTATAATGGATATGTCTATTCGGGTGATTTAAGCGGCATTACAACCCAAAATGTTCCTATTTGGTTTGAAAGATTTTCAAAGCCGAGTATGGAAATCAGAAGTACCAAAGATTGGCATGAAAAGATTGAAAGAATAACAGCTGAAGCAAAGAATTGGGATGTAGTGATGATTGCGGGAGTTCCGGCTTGGATTCAATTGCTAATAGAAAATATTGTCAAAACCTATAATCTCAACAATATTCATGATATTTGGCCAAATTTCTCTGTGTATGTTCACGGAGGTGTGGATATTACACCCTACAAGAAAGGACTTAACGCATTATTAGGTCAGCCTATTATGTATTTTGAAACATATTTGGCTTCAGAAGGGTTTATTGCATTTCAACAAAAGATTAGCGCGAAAGGAATGAAGTTAATCTTTCGCAATGAAATGTTTTATGAGTTTATCCCTTTTGACAGAAACAATTTTAATGATTCCGGAGAGTTAGTTGACAATCCGCAAGTGTTGTCTTTGTCAGAAGTAACAGAGAATAAAGAATATGCCATCATTATTACTACTTGTGCAGGTGCATGGCGATATATGATTGGCGATGTAGTGAAATTTGTTGATGTTGAAAATTGTGAAATCAAAATTACCGGAAGAACCAAGCACTTTTTAAGTATGTGCGGGGAACACTTGTCGGTGGATAATATGACGAGAGCTATTGAAATTGTTTCTAATAAGTTGGATGTGAATTTTGTAGAGTTCACTGTTAAAGGTGTGCCTTATGGAAATTTATTCGCTCATCAATGGTATATTGGCACTAATGGTTGCGATGTAGATGAAGCGCAGGTTACAGCATTGTTAGATAACACGCTAAAAGAATTAAATGATGATTATGCTACTGAAAGGATGCATGCATTAAAGAATATTATGGTCAAATTAGTGCCCAATCAACTGTTTCTACAATGGATGGATAAACAAGGAAAGACGGGTTCTCAAAATAAGTTTCCGCGTGTACTCTCTGATGAGAAATATCAAGTTTGGGTTGAGTTTGTTCAAGAATCTCTTAATGTCAAAATATAATTATACCAGGCTGATAGGAAAAGCATGGGTGATGCTTTGCTTATTGCTGCTTCTTTCGTGTAGTTCTAATCGTAACAATCAAATTACAGTACAAAACATTCAAGAGTTTTGTAGTCATTTAGAGAACGATAAAAACCTTTCGGATTTGCAAGTGGATTTTTTTAGACAATTAAATGCCATTGCCAAAGGTAGGGAATCATATAAAAATTTACTATCAAGTCAATCCACACATCCAAAACCCCAAGAATTTGAACATATATTAATCAATGAAAAGGATTTTGAATATATCAGCCAGAGGATATTTACTGTATTACTTGATAATAATATTACTTACGGTAAATTGTTAGCGGATTTACAAGCATCAGACTCACTCAACAATCTTTTTACTAATGAACTGATAATGGTATATGGACAAATAGATTCAGTTTGCAAAGAGCTTGATCATTCAATGCCGGAAACACATGAACCTTATATAAGCCCGTCAATTTTATATGGTTTTTGTCCTTATATGCCAGATAATCATCCGTTATATATAAAAGCAGAATCAATACGAAATAAAAGAAACAGCGAAATTGAATATCGTTTTCCTATTCTTTCTAAAGTCAGAAAAATGATGGGAGAACTCTTTGTTGGTATATCGTAACTGCTATTCACTTTTTAATATTTTTGTACACGATGGATATGTTTTTTGGGAATATAGATGACAAGGGAGACTTAGTCTTACATCATGATGAAGTCAATCACTGTTTTAGAGTAATGCGTAAAAAAGCGGGTGATAGGATTGGGGTTATGAACGGGAAGGGCTTGATATGGGAAGCGGATATCAACGAAATGACTTCTAAAACCGGAGTGTTGAGCAATTTCCAAAAAGTGATTTCAAATGTTTTGCTCCCTTATACCATGCATTTGGCTGTAGCTCCGACTAAAAATGCCGAAAGGATAGAATGGCTATTAGAAAAGTCTATTGAAATTGGCATACACCATTTTACACTTCTCTATACACATAGGACAGAGCGAAAGCGAGTAAATATTGAGCGATTAGAAAAGATAGCTGTTGCAGCATTGAAACAGAGTTGCCAACCGATATTGCCGACAATAACCGAATGTAATTTTAAGGAGTTTGTAACCAAGCGAACCACGCAAGCAAAGTTTATTGCATCTTGCAAAGGATTTAGCAATATTCAACCGATTTCAGCATTAGCAAACACATCAGACATAGTGGTTATGGTAGGTCCCGAAGGTGATTTTACAGATGAAGAATATAACGCTGCATTGCAGCATGAATTTATTCCAATCAGTTTTGGGACACAAAGGCTTAGGACAGAAACAGCAGCTCTGTTAGCTGTAATGTCCCGCTATTCCTTACAAAATTAGACGTGATGCCAGCCTTGTGCTTCTAATTTATGTTTATTGCCATTCTTGGATATAAGATTAATTCCTTCGCTTTGTTCAGTAACATATCCGATTACGCTGATATCTACACTGTTTTTAATCTTATCGTAGTCATCTTGTTTGAGTGTAAATAATAGTTCATAATCTTCTCCGCCATTTAATGCACATACCGTTGGGTCTAATCCAAATTCACGTGCTTTACTATATGTGGTCTGGTCAATTGGCAATTTTTCTTCATAAATTACAAAGCCTACATTGGAATGTTTTGATAAATGGTGTAACTCACTGCTAATTCCATCCGATACATCAATCATGGAGGTAGGGTGAATATGTAGATTTTTGAACAAATCAATTATGTCAACTCTTGCTTCAGGTTTTAATTGTCTTTGCAAAATATAATCATTGCCTTCCATGTCCGGTTGAATTTCTGGGTTTTCAAGAAATAATCTTTTTTCTCTTTCTAAAAGCATATACCCAACATAAGCACTTCCCAAATCGCCACTCACACAGACAAGTTCAGCTTTTGTCGCTCCCTTACGATACACTACTTCTTTCTTTTCAACAAAGCCAATGGCTGTAACAGAAATAAAGAAACCTTTATGTGAAGACGAGGTATCCCCACCAACCAAATCAACGGTATAATGTTCACATGCAGCCTTGATTCCTGCATACACTTCTTCAATAGCTTCTAATGTAATTTTACTGCTCAACCCAATGGATACAACAATCTGGCTTGCGTGTCCGTTCATTGCTGCAATATCTGAGATATTTGATGCCACTGCTTTATAACCCAAATGTTTTAAAGGAGTATAAACGAAATCAAAATGCACGCCTTCTAATAAAATGTCGTTGCAAACAAGCATGTACTTTGTGCCGCAATCAATAACCGCTGCATCGTCACCAACACCTTGCACGGTCGTGGGCTGAGTATTGGTAAATTTAGATGTCAAATGGTCTATCAACCCGAACTCTCCTAAGGATTCAATTTTTGTCTTTTCTGTATTTTTAAACATTTTTGGCTTATTTTAGCATTGCAAAAGTAAACTTAAACTTTCAATACCACTTAGCATGACCAAAAGTCAAATATTGAGCAATATTCTGAATTCGCTTTATCCTAATCTTTGTCCGGGATGTAATGCAGTATTGCCAAATACAGAGATGGTAATTTGTGGTCATTGTGAATTAAATCTACCTGTTACAGATTATCACCAGTTGTCTGAAAACCCTGTTGCTAAACTCTTTTGGGGTAAAATTGACTTTGTAAATGCCACTTCATTTTTGAAATTTAACAAAAAAGGCATAGTGCAAGGAATGATGCACCAGTTGAAATATCATGGGAACAAAAGGATAGGGGAGTTTCTAGGATATAAATTCGGTGAAGTATTGCACAATTCATCTTTTATGGAAGGTATAAATGGAATCATTCCTCTGCCATTGCATCCACGTAAATTGGTGCTTAGGGGATATAACCAATCCGAGTATATTGCTATTGGAATGTCAAAGTCGCTTAATATTCCGTTGCTTAATCATTTTGTTGAGCGGGCAGTTAATAATATTTCTCAAACCAAAATTGCAGGTGTGGACAGACATCAGAATGTTCAAAATATTTTTGCACTGAGACCCAATCATACGATTGGTAATCAACATTTATTAATAGTTGATGATACCATTACAACCGGAGCAACATTGGAATCTCTTGGGAGGCTGATTACTACACAAACAAACTGTAGGGTTTCGTTTGCGACAATTGCATCAGTAGTCTAATTTACTTTGTTAGCAATAGCATTATCGTAAATTTCCTTGAATTCTTCTATAGAGCCAAAAGTGGTGTTATTGATTTGCAACAGGTTGCCTTTTGCAACACCTATAAAACCAAATGGAACTTGTGTTGATAACAACAATTTTTCAAACTCAGATTGTGCATTCGGATGAATACTAACAAGCACTCTGCTTTGCGCCTCGCCAAACAATAAAGAGTCTAAACGGTGTTCTTGGTTTATATTCACTTCAAATCCTATATTATTTTCAAACGATTTTTCCATTAAACCAATGAACAAACCTCCTTCTGACAAATCATGAGCGGATTGCAACAAACCTTGTCTAATGGATTTTTTTATCACTTCTTGCAAATTCCACTCTTCATCTAAATTGAAATAAGGAGCAGGAGAGTGGTTTACATTGAGATATTTTGCTAAATACTGAGAAGAATTAATGCAATTTACATTCTTACCTAAGAGATAAATCAAATCACCTTCATTCTTAAAAGACAATCCGGTGTGTAAAGAAGAGTCTTCAAGCAGTCCAATCATTCCGATAGAAGGGGTTGGGAAAACTGCTGTACCGTCAGAACTTTGATTGTAAAAACTAACATTTCCGCCTGTTACTGGGGTTTGGAACTTGAGACAAGCTGAACGCATACCATCAATTGCATGTTTAAATTGGTAATATACGCCTTTGTCATAAGGATTTCCAAAATTCAAACAGTTCGTAACCCCGGTAGGAACTCCTCCTGAACAAACAATATTTCTAGCAGCTTCTGCAACCGCAATTGCTGTACCGGTCTCAGGATTTGCATAAACGTAACGCGAATTGCAATCAACAGTCATTGCAATTGAGCGATTGGTGTTTTTGATTTTAACTATGGCTGCATCACTTGCTTTTCTTGTACTTTGATTTACTGTTCCAACCATGCTATCGTATTGTTGATAGACCCAACGTTTAGAAGCAATGTTAGGAGTTCCAGTCAAGAACTTAGCAACTTTGATAGCTGATGTAAAATCAATATCAGGGATTTGGTTTAACGAAAATTTTCTAATTTCAGCAAAATAAGCAGGTTCCGCCCATTCCCTGTGATATACAGGGGCACCGCCACCTAACACAAGGCTTTCTGCAGGCATTTCGGCATCTACTTCTCCTTGCATTAAATATCTAACATTTCCTGTGTTTGTTACCACACCTATATGGGCATATTCAACTTCCCATTTCTTAAATATTTCTTCTGCCAAATGTTCTTTTCCTTTTTTCAACACCACTAACATTCTTTCTTGTGATTCTGACAAAAGCATTTCCCAGCCTTTCATGTTGGCTTGTCTGAGCGGAACTTTATCTAACCAAATATCCATACCGGTTTTGCTTTTGGCACACATTTCACTGGTAGAACAAGCAATACCCGCAGCCCCCATATCTTGCATTCCAACAACAGCACCGGTTTCTATCAGTTCCAAAGATGCCTCTAAAATTAATTTTTCAAAAAATGGGTCGCCTACTTGTACAGAAGGCAGGTCATCCGCTGCATTTTCACCAATGTCTTTTGAAGCAAATGCTGCACCATGAATACCGTCTTTGCCCGTTGTTGAGCCAAAGATGTAAACGGGATTGCCTATGCCGTCAGCTACTGCAGAAATCGTTTTTCCAACTCTTGCAATACCAACACTCATTGCATTCACCAAGATATTGGTTTCATAACAATCATCAAAGTAAACTTCACCACCAACAGTAGGAATTCCAAAAGCATTTCCATAATCTCCTATACCTTTCACCACACCATTTACAAGCCATTTGGTTCTTTTTGTGTCAATATTACCAAATCGCAGGCTGTTAAGTTGAGCAATCGGACGTGCTCCCATTGAGAAAATATCTCTATTAATTCCGCCTACTCCTGTTGCTGCACCTTGATATGGCTCTATTGCGCTGGGATGGTTATGTGATTCAATTTTAAAAGCACATGCCAATCCGTCTCCTATATCCACTAAACCTGCGTTCTCTTCACCGGCCTTTGCAAGCATAAATGGTCCTTCTTTAGGAAGGGTTTTAAGCCAAACAATCGAATTCTTATAAGAACAATGTTCACTCCACATCACAGAGTAAACACTTAGTTCTGAAAAGTTAGGGGTACGCCCTAAAATTTTCTTGATTTTGTCAAATTCTTCGGCTGTAAGCCCTAATGATATTGCAGTTTCTACGGTTGGGAGCTTTTCCATTATTGTTTTTTTTTGAGCGCGAAATTAGTGTTTTTGAGAGGAAGAAAGAAATGATTATTGACTTAAAGCCTTTGATAATTTCTTTTTCCAAAAATAATAAAAGGGGAGTCCTGAGAAGATAAGAAACAAGCCGGTGAATGACTTTTCAGGAGATTCAATAAAGGTAACTACTAATAACACAATGCAGAAAATACAAAAGATGATAGGTATAACAGGGTATCCTATTGTTTTATAGGGTCTTGTGGTGTGGCTTGCTTTTTTTCTTAAAATAATGACACCAAAAACGATTAATCCATAAAAAGAAAAAGCCACGATGACCACCAAATCTGTCAATAAATCAAATGAGCCTGAGAATACTAGTAAACAGGCCCATACACATTGAAGTATCAGCGAATTATGCGGTGTGTTGTATTTTGAATGAGTTTTCTTAATTCTTTCAAAGAACAAACCTTTTTTTGCCATTGCATAATATATCCTTGCTGAAGCTAAAATGGTTGCATTGGTGCAACCCAAGGTGGCAATAAGAATCATTGAACTAATAATATGTGCGCCACCGTTGCCAAAGATTTTGTCTATTACCAATACTGCAGCAATTTTATTCTCGTCTTTAGTGGTTTCTCTAATAATGTCATCAATTGGCATCACATATAAGTATGCTGCATTGACCAAGACATAAAGAAAAACAATAATCAACAATCCAATAGTAACAGCTCGTGAAATGTCTTTTTCGGGTTTTTCCAACTCCTCACCAACAAAACCTAATGACATCCAACCTTCATAAGCCCAAAAGGCGTGTCTCATGGCTACAATTATAGCTCCTATTAGTCCCCATAAACTTAATTTTTCAACAGAAACAACAGTTGATGGAGTCGTAAAAGTGTGAGCATTGCCCACAGAGCTACCAAAGGAAATCATGACAATCATTAAAATACACAAGATGATAATGACTGTGAAAATCATGCTTAAGTTCCCGCCCCATTTGGCTCCGCGAATATTCACAAGACTTAAAATAGCAATAAGTGCACAAGCAATAAGCTTGGCACCAATATTATCCAATGGTTGGATGCCCAAAATGGAAAATGAAGCAAGATGTTCCGGTAGGTGAGGTAATTCAATATATGTGCCTATAGCCCCAGCGAACACAAAAGCAATAGATGCTATGGCAGCACTTTGAATTACTGTAAAAGAAGCCCAACCATAAAGGAATGAAATAGTTTTGCCATAAATTTTTTCAAGCCATGCAAAAGGACCTCCGGATTCCGGGTACATTGAGCCTAATTCAGCAATACTCCACATACCAAAAAGTGTAAGCAATCCTGCTAAAGCAAATGCTGCAACCACAAGAAGGGGAGACCCTAATGTGTCTGACATGGGTGCAACTTTCTTGAAAACACCGGAACCTATGATTGAACTGATGACTATGACTATAGCCATCCGCAATCCAAATGATTTTTTTAAACCTTTATGGGTAACATTTTCCATGATTTATGTTGCCATAAGGCTTTGTTGTAAGTGATTAATTATTTGACCTTAAATTTTTCCGACATTGCACGCTTCATGGAGTCCATTTTCTCTTGATCCTTTTTCATCATATCATCTACCTCAGTTTGTTCATCTTGAGTCAATGTGCCATTGCCACCGGAACATGCGGTCCAAATAGAAAAATATACTCCAATACAAAGAAGCAAATAGTACTTTCTCATTTTAGAATAGTACGTGAAATAACAACTTTCTGAACTTCGCTGGTTCCTTCATAGATCTGTGTAATCTTAGCGTCACGCATCAATCTTTCAACGTGATACTCTCTTACATATCCATAGCCACCATGAATTTGAACTGCTTCAGTTGTAACCTTCATGGCAGTCTCGGCTGCATATAACTTAGCCATTGAACTTGCTAAACCATAATCTAAATGTTGATCTTTTAACCAAGCAGCTTTAAGACATAATAAGCGTGCGGCTTCAATTTCAGTAGCCATGTCAGCCAGTTTGAACTGAATAGCTTGGTGGTTCATAATTTCTGTTCCAAAGGCTTTTCTTTGTTTAGAATAAGCCAGAGAGAGTTCATAAGCACCGGATGCAATTCCTAAGGCTTGAGAAGCAATACCAATTCTTCCACCGGCAAGCACTTTCATTGCAAACTTGAACCCAAATCCATCGTCTCCTATTCTATTTTCTTTAGGAACTTTTACATCAGTAAACATGAGCGAATGAGTATTAGAGGCTCTAATTCCCATTTTGTCTTCTTTCTTTCCAATGTGAAAACCTTCCCAATTTTTCTCTACTATAAATGCATTAATACCGTGATGTCCTTTTTCAGGATGCGTCTGAGCTATTACGATAAATGTATCTGCTGTGCTACCATTGGTAATCCAATTTTTTGTACCGTTTAAAAGGTAATAGTTACCTTTGTCTTCTGCAATTGTTTTTTGAGAGGTTGCATCAGAACCGGCTTCGGGTTCTGACAAGCAAAATGCTCCGTGTACTTCGCCTTTAGCCAAAGGAACCAGATACTTTTGTTTTTGTTCTTCTGTACCAAATTCTTCTAATCCCCAACAAACCAAAGAGTTGTTCACGCTCATGCACACGCTTACAGAAGCATCTACTTTTGAAATTTCTTCCATTGCCAATACATATGACACGCAATCCATTCCGCTACCGCCATATTGCGGAGAAACCATCATTCCCATAAAACCTAATTCTCCAAGTTTCTTAATTTGTTCTGCGGGGAATTTTTCGTGAATATCGCGCTCTATAACACCCGGTAATAACTCTGTTTGAGCAAAATCTCTTGCTGCCTGAACTACAGCTTTTTGTTCTTCTGATAATTGAAAATCCATACGTTGGTTTGTTTGGTGCGCAAAATTAGTTCTTTTGCCTTAATCGACAAGTGCAGTTTTATTAATCTGCTTTCAATGAAAAAATAGTCTTATTGCGACTTTGAGATTTGTTTTTTATCAAAATATCAACCTGAATTTTAACACGAATAAACCGTTATGAAACTGTTAATTTACTTATCAGCTCTCAAATTCGACCATTATTTTGTTTTTCTCAATGGCTTGTCTTTCAGTCACGTGTACCGCTTTGATGTTGCCATCCATTGGGCTTTTGATAATGTTTTCCATTTTCATTGCTTCGAGTATCAGTAATGAATCACCTTTGCGTACTGTATCACCCGGTTTTACCAATGTTTTGAGTACTAAACCCGGCATAGGGGATTTTACAAGGCTGGCTCCTTTATTCATCAACTTGTCAAATCCCAAGTTCTTGAGTAATTCATTCATAGGGTCTGAAATGCTTAACTCCATTAACTTTCCATTAATTTTCAGTTTTACTGTTTTGTTTTCTCTGTCAACTTTTGAAACAGCAATCCTGTATGAAGCATTATTGACAATCAGGAAAGCGAGTTCACCTTTTTTTATCCATTTGAAACTGCGCTCTACCTGCTCTCCGTTTATGAGCACTTGATTGGAATCAGTAGAACAAGTCAAAGTGCTATCTTGAAAACTAATTGTGAAATTCATGGGGTGATTTAATACTTAACAAACTTGGCTGCAAAGATGTGTTTTCCATTGTTAAGTTTCAAATAATAAACACCAGCTGCAAGTCCGTTTGTTGAAATTCGTTTTCTTGTTTCAAGGTGTTCCATGATACTTTCGAACACAATTTTGCCGTCTGATGACAATAGTTGAATTGAGTGAGAACCACCGCTTTTATTTTCAATGTCTATAAATTCATGAAATGGATTTGGATAAATTGTGATTCCATTGCCTAAAGAATATGCAGCTACAGAGGTGTTTTCTACTACATAAAAATGGGTTGTTTTTTGATTGTTATCCAAGAGTTGATCATCATCATAATGAATGACAGCTTCCATTTTGTGTAATGAGGAATCTAAGGTAGAAATATCATTGAAAAAATTATTAAAAATCAAGGTTTGAGAAGTTGCAAAACGAAGCGTGTCTGCAATAGCTTGAGAGTCTGTTCTAATAACATTGTCATTAGCATCAAGTAATCTTACTTCTAAGGTGGCATGAATAGGTTGTTGTCTTCCGTTGTTTAATACTTTGATTGAGACAAATGCTGGTATGTTTTTACCCAAAATAAAAGTGTCATTGTGCTTAGGAATGGTAATCTCAAATAGTTCCAAGTCATTGTTAACAATACTCTCAAATGTAAATTCTAAAGTATCATTAAAAGGGTTTTGATCTTCAATTTGAAAAATGTAAGCATGGACGGTATATGTTCCTACTAATGCGGGGAAATATGCAGGAAATACTATTGTATCTCTACCTCCAAATAGGGCAGGATTCGACTTCTTAATATAGTTGTATATAATATTGTTTTCAGGTGTTTTAATTATGATGGAAACAAAAGCAGAGTCTGCAATAATCCGAGAATTGTTTTGAACAATTAGAGTGGGAGAATAAAAACCTCGGTTTACTTCCACTTCTTCTTCGTTATTGTTTTTAATCATCCCTGCTACTTCAAAATCATAAGTTTTTGATACAATATATTGAGAATAGGCGGTGTCATTGAGTGTGTTTTCATCAGTGGAAAGTGATGTAAATGCACGAACTGCAACAATGCCTTCCGGTCTGGCATTAAAAGTACTGTCAAAACGAAGTGTATCAATGGATTTTGCAGAAAGTGAAACTGTTTTTACAAGTGTTTGGACAATCTTTCCAAGACTGTCTATACTCTGAAAATATATGGGGAATGGTGTAAATTGATTTTTAAATCCATCATTCGCAATCACAACAATTGGTCTGTACAGATTTGATAAGTTTAAAACGCTGTCATAAGTCGGATTGATTATTGATACAACCCTTACATCATTCTCATTTCCAACTGTAAAATCAATAATCAACGTGTCATTCTTTCTGTATTGATCTGTTTCAAGCAAAGTAATAAAATATGCCTTGTAGTTCCCATCATCAGGGTATGTAAACGCTTGAGAAAAAGTAACTGTTGTTGAGTCGTCAATAAAAACCTGAATTTTAGCAGTGTCATTATACACTAAGTTGCTGTTCTTGTATATCAAACAGACTACAGGGAAGGGCGTAAATTGATGTAGCCCGCCATAGTTTTTAACATTGATTTTGGGTCGAATTGAGTCGATATTAGAAGGGTAGTGCTTAGCTTGTGTTGGTTCTAATGCATAATTGGCGGCAACATCATTGTCTTTGGCAACATAGAAAATCCTCACTATTGTATCATTTTTCCTATCTAAGTCTCCTGCCATGTCTGTATATGCCACAATTTTATATGTACCGGTTTTTTCAGGTATGTAATCTTTGAACCCAATAGTAACGCTTTGTCCGCCTAAGACTGACTTGGTTACACTATCTGACCAAACCGCGTTATTTTGTTCATCTATAATCTTTCCAACAATTAAGAAAGTCCTGTTGTCAAACCCAAAGTTGTCTGCTTTCACAGTGGGCATGATTGTATCAATATTATATTGATATGTCTCACCATTGAAAGGAATAAAGACTAAGGTCATTCCTACATCAGAAAATTTACCTGCCAACACGCTGGAGGTAATGGTGTCATTCTGCTGAAATTGATCGGTGCTAAGGTTTGTGAACACTTCAATGGTGTATTCACCTGAAAAAGTTGGGAAAAATGATTTTTCAAAAGTAATCATACGGCTATTGCCTGATGAAAGTGTGTCATAGACCGTGGATGTGTATATTAATTGACCTCCATAATATTTGATATTACATTGAATAGCAAACGAATCCGTTTGATTATTAGTGCCTATGTTTTTAATAATTGCTTGAGGTGCAATGGTGTCAAAATTGCCGGAAATCAAAGTGTCTTTAGGAGTGAGAATACTGATGGGCGTAACATCATTGTCTGCTTGAATGCGAGGTTCAATCATAAAGCGGAATGGTGCGTCAGGACTGAAGTCGTTCCAATTCGAGCTTCCTGTAGGAGAGGTTTCAAAGAAAGTGCCAATACGAACAGGGTCTTCATTTTGATAACCAAAAGCAATATTGTTCAACCCAATTTGTCTTACACCCACAAAAAATGTCCCATTGACAGAAATAGGTGGCCATACAGGCATGATAAACTCACCCGCTTTTGAGGTTTGGGAATCCGATTGCCACAGCAGGGTTCCCGGTTTGCCATTAGGACCGCTTGCATCCCATATTCCTATTCTAAATGGTTGATTTCCAAAACCAAACATAACACTTATTTGGTTGATTGCTTTATTCTGAGAAGAAATAAATTTAGCTACAAAATCGCCTGTGCCTCCATTAAACCCAATTCCACCCGGTGCAGGCGGTTCCTTTAAATTGCGATAGGAGTATGTGAATGCTGTAGCTTCGCGTAAACCATCAACTGTGTCATTACTTGCTATTCCATCCGGTTCAATAACGACTAACAATGTATCCATTCCAATATTGTTTAAATTTCTGATTGGAAATGAAAACAGTTGCTGATGGTTTTTCTTGAGACTGAAAGTTAAAGTGTCAATAAAATTATTAGCTCCTACGCTATGCAAATAAGCATGTCTGTTTACTACATCGTATTTGCCTGAATTTAACAGAAGCACTTTTACTGTGTCGGGATTGCCCAATGGAACCGGAATTTTGCCAAATGAATACAATGCAAGTGCGCCAATTTCTATATTGTATCTTGGAAAATTGATTCTAAGCATGGGTTTACGTTCATTGCTTGAAGTTAATGAGTCGCTTTGTGCAAATACACCGGAAGCAAAATTGAATTTACTTTGGTTACTTAGATAACTGATTTGTGTGTTAGAATTATCATATCGCCAATTGATAGCTGCTAATTGATTGTCCGGTTGAGAATATTCTATTAAAAGTTCTAAATTCTGTCCAAAACTTGTGTCCCAAGGGTAGGGAGAAATAAAATCAAAGGTCACAAATCCTCTATTTACATTAATAATAGTATTAGGATTGCCATCAAATACTTTTACAAAGCCGCTGCCGGATAACTCGGTTGACCATCTGAGAATACCTGCGCCAAAATCCTTTTGGTTGGTAGGGCGTATATAAATTTTAAGGTTATTGTTGCCTTTTAGTGTATCATTATTGTCTTTAAAAAAGCTGACAGATGAAATGCTGTCACCATGTTGTAACATGCCCAAGTCTCCGGCACTGTATATATAAGCATATCGGCTTACCGTAAAAGAACCAGTTGTAGTGTACATTGGTCCATATATATTGGATGTAAAAGTCCCCGAGCCTATTGTTGTACTTTGAGCCTCTATGTTGCCTTGTGCTATTACAAAATAGGATAGTAAAATGAGTAATAGTCTTTTCATATTAAGTAAGCAACAAAGATAATCGTTTTTGGATGAAGTGTATTTGATGCTTTGTATAAACTTCCTTAATACTATTCTTATTTTCATTGAAGAAGCACTTTACCCAATGTATTTCTTATACAATCGTAGTTGTGTTAAATTAAAGAAAAAGGGTTGCGATGTTTGCTCACAACCCTATTTTATATACTCATGTAATGTTGATATGACTATTTATTTGGCTTCTTTTTTAGCTCTTTTCCACTTTTTGTATTTTTTGAAATAATGGATAGCTACAGGAATGATGATTAAGAAGGGCCACACGCTGATTAAGAATAGAGTAAATTCTACCAATGCTTGCCAGCCGTTTTCTAATGCTTGTTTCAACCTTTCAAAAAAGTTGATTTTGTTATCTGATTTATAAACGTAGTCCAATGTTTCAACGATGTACAAGTCAAGAGTACTTTCGGATATCTGTTGATTTAAAACTTTAAATTGAGCTTCAATGCTTTCGATTTCTGCTTGCAAATTGCTGATGCTGTTTTCGATTTCAAGTATGTCTTTTACAGAATTGGCTTTGCTTAAGAGTTCTTTATATCTATTCAAATATTCTTTCTTGCTCTCTAATCGGGTACTTAAGTCTATGTACTGTCCTGTAACATCCCGAACCTGAATATTCTTCCCTCGAATATCTCCCTCACCGGTCTCAATAGCAGCAATAAACTTATCAAAGCTGTCGGCTGCAACTCTGATTCGCAAGTTATAGGCAATTTGATTGTAGTCTTTTTCCAAAGACTCATTTTCATAATAGGCATTAAACCTTTTCAGCAATTGATCTATCGCTTGCTTGGATTTGTTTAAATTTCCGGTCTTAATAGACATTGAACCATCTTTAATAATTTTCTTAGTGGTCTTCAAGTTGTTTTGATTTTCTGAAAGTGAAGTAGTATTATCTGCAACACTTTTAGCATCCATCTCTACATCTTTTGGAGCAAAATTTTCTTCAGTTGCATAACCGGCATCATAGCTGTTAGCACTTTCAGACGAACCTCCGTTACAAGCAACAAGTCCAAGAAATGTAATAAGGATAAAAGGTTTTAATTGATGAGTTTTCATATTAGTATATTATTTAGAGTAGTTGCAAGTTTAATATTTTTAAACCGATGAAAGGTAAATGAGAAAAGAGGTAAAAAAAATTATAGTGAAGAAAACAAATGTTGAGCAAAAGTAACGGTGAAAAATAAGTCAAACTCAGACCAAGCACAAGTCTATCTCAGCCACAGACCGTGTATTCTCTTGTCAAATGTATTGTATTCTAAAGTAGGAAAGGGGACTTTTACAGCATTGAGAGCAGTACATAACAAACGCGACCAATGTTTTTTAGGCTTTAATAATTTTAGCCAATTTATATCAGCAGAGAGGTAATACTGCCTGTAACGGGGAATATGTGTATAATCAAAGGTGGTGTTGTTAGAAACCCAATTATTGCTAAATCCACCTAACATTCCTGATGCACCATATCCCAATGAAATGTTTAACCAGTCAGGAAAAAATTGGCTTTGCTTTCCTATGATATTCAAAGGATTGAAACTTAGCCAATAGGCTTGACCATTATAATCTTTCAAAAATTCTTGGTGTAGCCTCTTTCCTAATACGTTGGGTCTAAGAGAGGCATATTGAGATTGGAAGAAATTATATTTTAGTGTGAAACGCTGCTCATCCCAAGTGCGTGCTTGAGTATAAAACAGAAGGGAGCCGGCAGTATTGGCACCAATGTCGCTGATAGATGCGCCCCATCCGGAAGAAAAGCCGTCTAATACTTCTATCAGTGTCTGAAATCCAATCCCAACAAACAACCCATTCATTGCAGCATGTTTTTGTGAAAATCCTGCCCATTTGCCGGCTTCATTTGCCATTACGCCTAAGTAATATGCAGAATATGCAT
This sequence comes from Bacteroidia bacterium, assembly GCA_023228875.1. Taxonomy (NCBI): domain Bacteria; kingdom Pseudomonadati; phylum Bacteroidota; class Bacteroidia; species Bacteroidia bacterium. The sequence continues at coordinate 284,348 of JALOAG010000002.1, forward strand.
GTCCCAATTTATCCATTTGCAACCATTCGCGGCTATCATCAATAAAATGGAATTTCCCCATTTGATATTGGCTGTACCATGCAAAATATAAGCCTGAATGTATTGCAAGACCTGAACCTACTTCTGCATATATAAGATTGCGCTGGCGGTGCTTGTAAATAGAAGAAGTATCCGAATTGTTAGCAGCAGTATGGGTTGAGGCTCCAAAAAACAAGGGTAGGAGCAATACAAGCAATATTTGTTTATGAAAGGATTGCATTTTTAACTGCATCTAAAATAGCAAAAGCGTGTTGACTATCAATGGATTCAGCATACACTCTTAATACAGGTTCTGTTCCCGAAGGTCTAATCATCACCCATTCGTCATTAGGAAGATGAAACTTATAACCATCCAAGTCTTCTACTTTTTGTACTTTATAGCTACCGAATACTTGATAGTTATTGTTGCGGCAATGTTGGATTATTGATTGTTTTTTCTCCTCACTCAATGTTAAATCGTATCGCTCTACGGCAAATGCACCAACAATGTTGTACATCTCTTGTACAAGGTCTTCAATGCTTTTACCAGTGTCTGCCATATATGCCATCAGTGTAAGCCCCATCCATATTCCATCTCTTTCAGGAATATGTCCTTTGATTGCAATTCCCCCAGACTCTTCAGCCCCTATTAAAACATCATCTTCAACCATATGTTTACAGATGTACTTAAACCCAATCTTGGTTGTAACAGTTTCTAAACCTAAGTGTTGCGCAAGCTTATCTACTTTTGACGATACACTAAAGCTCTTAACAATTTTACCGCTCATTTTTTTGTATTTCACAAGGTAATAAGTAAGTAATAAAATAAGGTGATGAGAATCAATAAATCTTCCTTGAGAGTCAAAGAAACCAATTCTATCAGCATCTCCGTCAGTAGCTAATCCAAATTGAATGTGTGGCGAGTTTTTAATTAATGCAGCAAACTCACCCAAATTTTTCAATATAGGTTCAGGAGCTACACCTTGAAAGCCCGGATTGTGTTCACAATGCAGTAGTGTAGCTTGAGGCAATAAATTCTTAACTAAATTCTGACCTGCACCGTACATTGCATCATACGCCAGTTTCTCGGCAAAATTTTGCAGTTTTGGTAAGTCAAATTTGTTTTTAATTTGATCTGAATAGAGTTTCTCAAAATCAGAAAGCACAATTTTACCGACATTGACATATTCATCTAAAGCACTTAAGTCTCTGTCAGCATGCTCATTAACTAACGTTTCTACTTTACTAATGTCTTCCGGTAACACCGGACCTCCATAATTTGCTTTTAACTTATATCCATTATACGATGGAGGATTGTGACTTGCTGTAATTATTATACCTACGTCTGTTTTCAAAATAGTATTAGCTAATGAAATCATAGGAGTAGAAACAAAATGTGGGTCTAAATAAACAGTAACACCTAATTTTGCAAGTGAGCGAGCTACATATTCTGCAAACATTTTGCCTCCGAATCTACAATCGAATCCCACAGTTGCTTTAGGTGCAGCATTCGATTCTTTTAACCATACCGCAACTGCTTGAGTAATTCTCAAGACATTGTCAACGGTATATGTGTCTCCAATAATTTCACGCCAACCATCTGTGCCAAATTTGATCTGATAAGTCATGTTCTTTCTTCTTAATTAGTCTTAGAGTATTTTACAAATCGAGTAAGTTGAGTCCAAGAATATTCTTTTAATGCTTGATAATACAGGCTTGCCTCATCAGGATTGATAAGACTCCGATTGATTCGTGTAATCTGAAACTCAAATTGTTTTTCAAGCAAAATATCCTCAATAGATTTCAGCCCTATATTAAATTTAAGTATCCTTAAATCTGTCATACTGATAGGGTTTAGTTTCTTATTGTTCACATAAATTGTAACAGTACGGGGAGTCATGATGATAAAATCACCGGATTTTTCCCACACTTCGTCAATCTCAATCCGTGTAACCGCAAATTCCGACCGATATGTTCTATAATCAAAATACTTGTCAGCCCCGAGTTCAAAGAAGATTTCAAGGTTTTCTGATAGCAATTTTTCAAAACCATCAAAAAGTTGCATTCCCACCCCAAATTTGTCAATCGGTTTCTTGTCAATACTGTATGTAATTTCTTTGATAGGTTTGAGTTGTATTTGTGTCTCTTGTCTTTTATTAGGGTCAGTAGCTTGTGCGTGAACTCTGGCTTCGAGCTCAATATTATTTTCAAAATTTTCAGAGCCAAATTGCACTACCGAAAAGTCGTAACGTCTGCTGTATAATGCTGCCATATATGAAACGAAAGCAAATCCGTTTGCATTTGTTTTAATATGTTCTTTGAAAAGGAAAGGGCCAGCTTCTGACATATCAATATACCCGTAAGAAACTTTTCCTTTACTGCTTTCATTCATAAATGAAAGTCCAACAATCTCAAAAGAGAATTTGTTGCGAGTAGAACTCCATAGTTCGTTTATAAAGATGTATTTTGATTTTGTGAAATCGGTTTGAGTCCCGCTTTCAATTGCATTCAGTGCATCTGCTGAAATCCGGATAGTTTTTTTTGGAGAGTCCCATAAAGTGATTTTATTCTGGAGGATTAATGCATAGATAACTTCCGGCATTTGACTTGCCAAATTAAATCCCATAGTGTCGGGCTGGTTATCTGTAGAAACAACAAGCAATACAGGAACATTACTATAAATGTTTTTTGCATTTAACGAACTCGAAATGCAAATACTTGCTAAAATAACTCCAAAAACTAATCGCATTTTTATCATCACACAAAAGCGTTCTCTCCGGTAATTTCTTTTCCTAATATTAGCAGATGGACGTCATGTGTACCTTCATAAGTGATAACGCTTTCCAAGTTCATCATGTGGCGCATAATAGGGTAGTCGCCTGTAATGCCCATTGCTCCGTGTATCTGCCTTGCTTCACGGGCAATATGTAATGCCATGTCCACATTGTTTCGTTTTGCCATAGAAATTTGAGCGGATGTAGCTTTCCCTTCATTCATTAATGTTCCCAATCTCCAAACCAACAATTGCGCTTTTGTTATTTCTGTAATCATCTCGGCAAGTTTCTTTTGTTGCAATTGAAATCCGGCTATAGGCTTGTTAAACTGTTTTCTTTCCTTTGCATATCTCAAAGCTGAGTCATAACAATCTAATGCAGCACCGATTACACCCCAACTAATGCCATATCTTGCAGAATCTAAACAAGTCAAAGGTCCTCGCAGTCCTTTAACATTAGGCAAGATGTTCTCTTTGGGGACTTTTACATTGTCAAAAATCAGCTCTCCGGTTGCACTTGTTCTTAAACTCCATTTGTTGTGAGTTTCAGGAGTAGAAAACCCTTCCATTCCTCTTTCGACTATAACACCTCTGATGACACCTTCCTCATCCTTTGCCCATACAACAGCGATATCCGCGAATGGTGCATTTGAAATCCACATTTTGGCACCATTCAATACGAAATGATCTCCTTTTTCCTTAATATTAGTAACCATTCCTCCGGGGTTTGAACCGTGGTCAGGTTCGGTCAAACCAAAACACCCCATCAGTTCTCCTTTAGCTAATTTTGGGAGGTATTTTTGTTTCTGTTCTTCAGAGCCAAACTTGTAGATAGGGTACATTACCAATGAACCCTGAACTGAGGCGGTGGAACGTAGTCCGGAGTCGCAACGCTCCAATTCTTGCATTATAATTCCATAAGTAATATAATCCATGCCTCCACATCCGTATTCTGCAGGTAACTGAGGTCCAAAGGCTCCTATTTCTGCTAATCCTGAAATGAGATGATGCGGAAAAATGGCTGCTTGTGCAGAAGTTTCAATTATAGGAGAGACTTCTTTTTTTATCCATGCTCTTACAGCATCTCTTATCAGTAAATGTTCTTCTGATAATAAAGAATCAACAGCATATAAATCATGAGATTGAAATCTATCTTTCCCTTGATTGTGTTCTTTAGCAGATTCAAAATCAATAGCCTTTGAAATATCTAACATAAGGCGCGAATTTATAGTAATTTTAGGATTAACTTGCGTTCACAGCAATTGAATTAAATTCACTATGCAAAGAATTTACGAAGCAGTCCCGAGATTTTGGTCTTTAAAGAATTTACTCGAAAAATGGAAAAACTCCAATGCTCCAAATATCATGGAGAAAATAAAAAATGCATGATCGCGTTCTGACTCGATCGTAGTATAGTGATGAGCCAATGCTAATATAACTAAAAGTACAGCAAAACAAACACCGGAAAGGCACAAAATAGCTTTGTCTTTAGGATGTTTTTTCCCATCATTCAATAGACTTTTCTTATTGCCATACCATGTGTAAATATTGAGACCGATTAACATCCAAACCAATAAACGTATCCAAGTGTCAAATGGCAAAAAAACCATCATGCCAAGGCAAACAATAATACCTAAGATAGGAACATAAGGAACGAAAGGCACTCTAAATGCACGTGGGGCATCTTTCATTTTGTATCTTAAAACCAAAACGCCCGCACAAACCAAAATAAATGCAAAGAGAGTCCCAATACTGGTCATTTCTCCAACCACACGACCGGGAACAAATGCACCAAATGCACTTACAAAAAACATGAAAAGCAGGTTTGATTTGTAGGGTGTGCGATGTTTTTTATGCACTTCAGAAAATATTTTTGGAAGCAACCCATCCTTACTCATGGAATAAAATACCCTACTTTGACCTAATAACATTACTAAAATAACAGAAGCGTAACCTAAAAGAATTGCAATAATGATGGCTGTGTTTAACCAAGGAAAATCCGGGTGAGGAACTCCATTTACAATAGGTCCCATCCACTCGATAGCAGTTGCAATAGGAGCCAGACCACCTCCGCCAAATTCGGTATAATGTGCAACACCGGTCATTACGTAAGCAAACAAAATGTAAAGAACCGTGCAAATAATTAATGAACCTAAGATTCCGATAGGCATAGAGCGTTTAGGATCTTTTGTTTCTTGAGCTGCAGTAGAAACAGCGTCAAATCCAATATAGGCAAAAAATACAATTGCCGCAGCTCTAATTACCCCTGTCCATCCAAATGCACCGAATGTGCCTTGGTTTTCAGGAATTAAAGGCGTGAGATTCTCCGGTCTAACATAATTTAATCCTAAGGCAATAAAAACGATTACAATACCTACTTTTAGGAAAACAATGAGCGCATTAACCCAAGCCGACTCACTTGTACCTCTAATAAGTACAAAAGACATGATGAAAACAATAAAAACTGCCGGCAGGTTTATTATTCCTCCATCAAAAGGAGTTTTCATTAAGTAGTCTGGCAAAGCAACACCAAATGTAGCAAAGAGTTTGACAAGATAGCCGCTCCAGCTGGATGCAACGGTTGCAGCTCCGATAGCATATTCCAATACCAAATCCCAACCTATGATCCAAGCAATAAACTCACCCATTGTTGCATAAGAGTATGTATATGCACTACCTGCGACAGGTATCATAGAAGCAAACTCAGCATAGCACAATGCAGCCAATCCACAGCCAAAAGCAGCAATGATAAACGATATCATAATTCCGGGTCCTGCATAATTAGCGGCAGCAATACCAGTGATTGAAAATAATCCGGCACCTATAATAGCTCCGATTCCTAATCCAACTAAGGCTGTAGAACTGAGTGTGCGTTTTAGCCCTTGTCCTGACTCAAGAGATTCGTCTAGAAGGGATCCTATTGATTTCTTTGAAAATAAACTCATATTAAACTTATATCGGCAAAAATAGAAATTCTGCTTAGAAAACAATTTTCTATTTCTTTAATTTGCGGCATGAAAAATATAGCAGTAATTGGAAGTGGAACAATGGGGAATGGCATTGCACATGTCTTTGCACTCAATAACTTTAATGTTAATTTAATTGATATTAATCAAAATGCGTTGGATAAAGCACTGCAAACCATTACCAAAAATCTAGATCGTCAAGTTCAAAAAGAAATTATTTCTTTACAGCAAAAAGAACAAACACTCTCAAACTTGCATTTGATGACATCATTGCAAGAAGGCGTTCTTCATGCAGACTTGGTGGTTGAAGCAGCTACTGAAAATCGAGATATAAAGTTTCAAATTTTTAGAGATATGGATAAGTATTCACCAGCGCACACAATACTTGCCACCAATACTTCCTCAATATCTATCACAAAAATTGCTTCAGTAACAAACAGACCGGAAAAGGTCATTGGAATGCATTTCATGAATCCCGTACCGGTCATGAAGTTGGTTGAAGTGATTAATGGATTTAAAACTTCAAAAGAAGTTACTGCGGTTATAATGAATTTATCTCAGTCTTTAGGAAAAGTACCAACATTGGTCAATGACTACCCTGGTTTTGTAGCAAATAGGATTTTGATGCCAATGATTAACGAAGCTATCATCAGCTTGCATGAAGGTGTTTCGGGAGTGGTTGAAATTGATACTGTTATGAAATTAGGAATGGCGCATCCTATGGGCCCTTTGCAACTGGCAGATTTTATTGGATTAGATGTCTGTCTTGCAATTTTAAATGTTTTGCATGACGGTTTTGGAAATCCAAAATACGCTCCTTGTCCTTTATTAGTAAATATGGTAACAGCCGGTGATTTAGGAGTAAAGTCGGGAAGAGGTTTTTATGACTACTCACATGGAACCAAAGAATTGGTCGTGGCACCTAATTTTTCAAAATAAAAGCCAATTGTATTAACACAAACATACTAAGCGGGATAATTAATTGTCTCGCTTTTTGTTTTTGTGTTTATTTCGGTTATGATGTTTCTTGTGATTATTAGAATTCTGTTTTGTCTTCTTATCTAAACCAGCAAGATCCGAACTTAATAAATCCGCAGAGTTCATAAAATCTGTTTTTGATCTAACAGCAGTAGGTGTGCCGTTGTTCTCGTCATTTTTAGGAACTGACAAAACCGGAGTCTTTTTACCGGACTCATTGAGTTTCATGTAGTCTTTTACTAATTCAGTTTTTAACGGGACCCAATTAGTTTCATCACCTACTTGAAACCACATTAAATTCTTTAATATGTCAATTTTTTGAAGTGTAGCTGCTCCGTTTTCAGTTTCGAGAGTTAAATTCTTTGTTTTAGGAAAGTTTTTGAGCGCATCCATATAAGTATCTAACTCAAAATTTAAACAACATTTAAGTTTACCACATACACCACTTAGTTTTAGCATGTTAATTGAAAGGTTTTGGATTCTGGCTGCATTAATACTTACTTGTTTGAAGTCTGTAAGCCATGTGCTACAACATAATTCACGTCCGCAAGAGCCTATTCCGCCAAGTCTGGCTGCTTCATTCCTAAAACCGATTTGCCTCATTTCAATTTTTACCTTGAATTCGTCAGCATAAACCTTTATTAATTCTCTAAAATCAACTCTGCTTTCTGCTGTATAGTAAAAAGTAACTTTACGATTGTCTCCTTGAAATTCAATATCGCTCAACTTCATTGATAGTCCCATTTCAAGTGCAACAGTACGTGCACGAGTCAGGGTAGCTGCCTCTTTTTCCTTAGCATTATTGTATTTCTCAAGATCTGCTTCATTGCAAATCCTTTGAATTTTTTTGTCAATCTGATCTGCTGTAAGCCCACGTTTCTTGAGTTGTAATTTTACTAACTCATCTTTTAACAGCACTTCGCCTACATCATAACCATTTTCTGCATCAACGACAACGTAATCACCAATGTATAGAGTAAGGTTATTTGAGTTCTTGAAATATTCCTTTCTACCTCCCTTGAATCTTATTTCAACAATGTTAAAAGGTTTGTATCCGACCGGTCGTTCAATATTGCCAAGCCAGTCAAATGTATTTAGTTTATTACATCCTGTTGTTCCACAATTGCCATTATTTTTACAGCCGGAAGGTTTTTTACCTTGAAGGTTTCCTGTGCCGCAATTACTGCATCCCATATTCTGCTTTTATTATTCTTTTTCCTTTAAAAATCTTATTTATATCCATAGAGAGTGAGGTAAGAAGAATATTGATATTACCATTTCGAATAATTCCAAAAATTGTTTCATTGAACAGTTTGTACATATCTTCAAAAGAACGCCCCTCCATTGTCTTTGCAAAATTAGTTAAAAATTCCTTTTCTTTTTCCGGCAAGTTCTGGTCAAGGCTGTTGTGTGTAAATATAAAAACATCGCGCATGAGTTCCAAACCATAACTTAGAAAATTCACTACATTATCACGACTGCCCTTGTTAATTTTTTCAACTTGCTCCATCATTGTAGAACCTTTCCCAGTGTAACAAGCCAATAACCATGTTCTAAAAAGTTCAAAAAAGGGTTCTTCTTGTTCATAGTGAATTGCCAATGCTTCATTCACATTCCCCTTTGCAGCTAATGCAATAGAACCGGCTTTTTCTTTAGTTAATTCATCATCAATAGAGAGCAAGTATTGAGCGATGCTTTCAACGTCTGGTTTAGGTATATATATTCTTTGGGCACGCGACAGTATGGTTGTCAATATGTCTTTTTCGCTTTCAGTTACCAAGAAGAAAAGTGTATGATCAGGCGGCTCTTCTATTAATTTAAGGAGCATGTTGCCTTCCTTTCCCATAAACTCGGGCAACCATAAGATTAAAATTTTCTTTTTACCACTGTATGATTTCAAGCTTAAACGTTTGGCTATATCTCTTATTTCAGAAGCATAAATATTTAACTGCTTGTTATTACTCTCAATGCTTTGTTGCCAATCTTGTAAAGAGGGGTAAGGGGTACTCTTAAGCATGTTTCGCCATTCTTCAATAAACGCTGTTGAGAGTTCTTGATCCTTAGCACTAATAAAAGGAAATGAGAAAAAGATATCAGGGTGAATGTATTCAGATACCTTTTTGCAGTTTGGACATTCTCCGCAAGAATCATTTTCTGTTGGATTGTCGCATAAAATATATTGAGAAAAGGCAATAGCTGTAGCGAGATTGCCGGATCCTTCATGCCCTGAAAAAAGAATTGCATGCGGAATTTTGTTGATCTTCCCTAAGTTAGTGAGTCTATCCACTATCAGTTGAGCTATTGCAAGTTCTTTAAATTTCATAATGCAAAAATAGACCTATTCCTATAGTATTCATGATTGTGTATAATTTGAATATAAAACACAGCACGGCAATTTACAAAGGTAAATTGCAATGATTTACATTTGTGCTATCTAAATTTACATGTATAAATGGAAGCAATTGTTGAACGCATAAGTAAGATTATCGATGAGTCGGGCATGGATAAAAAAACCATTTCTGAAAAATTAGATATTGCCGCTGCTACATTATCCCATATTAGTTCAGGTAGAAACAATCCAAGTTTAGACTTGGTGATTAAGTTGTTAACACTTTTCCCTAATGTTTCACCGGATTGGTTATTGTTTGGTGCAGGCGATAAAGAAAGGGGTGGGATAGAGCAAAGGCAAGCAGACAATCATGAATATAATAACAGAGTCCAATTGTTAAAAATGCTCATCACTGAACATTACAGAACAGAAATGAGCTTGCTGGATGATTTGAAGCAAGACAAAGGCTAAAACAATTTCTGCTGTTTTACATTTTTTACATGGCCAAGCAGTAAGTCATTGAATAGATTAAATGCATTTACAACCCTTTCTTTGTTGGCAGAATACAATACCATGTTTGCTTCTCTTTTATCTGTTATCATGCCGGAATGTTTTAGTTCTGACAGATGTTGAGATACTGTTGCTTGTGCAAGTGGAATCTGTTCAACAATCTCAGAGCAGTTTTGTGGACTTTTCATAAGTAATAATTTGAGAATTTGAACTCGAGCAGGATGTCCTAAAGACTTTGCTATTTCTGCAGTTTCAGAATCTTTGTCTGAAAATAAACTTCTTTTAGATTTAGCCATATCGCAAATGTACAATAGGTTTATAGAATTACAAATTCAAATAAAATATTTTCTTTTGGTTTTGAGAGTTATGAAGAGATGCTTTAAGGTATTGAAAATAATTAACTGATATTCAAGTTATTGAACTCTTTAATATTATGAATGTACTTTTGTGGTTTTGTGGCGTCCTACTGCGCTTTGTGTTTCCATCTTCTGTGCGACCACAGCCATAGTTCGGGCTTTTGGCGTATATTGTCTTCTAGTAGTTGTGCGTAAATCTTAATGACTCCTTCAGTTGAGTGGTGTGTATTGTCTTCAATTATAACTTTAGGGTATAATTCATAAAATCCAGATTTATAAGATTTTATCTCTAAAAAACAAACAGGAATATTGAGCCTTTTTGTGATAGTTAGCGCCCCTGACATAAAGGCAGTTTGCTGATTGAGGAAATTTATCCAATGAACATTCTTTATGTTAGAAGGACTTTGGTCATTTACAAGAGTAAATAATACTTTTTCATTTTGTAAATTTTTAATGGCTGTGTATGTAAATTCCATTGGAGTTACATCTGCACCAAATCTTGTACGAATTTTTTGCATTAAATGATTGGAAAATTGACTTGTAAGAGGTTTGTATATAATATTGAAATGATGAGGGGCAATTAGTTCGGATGCCAAAGCAATTAATTCCCAATTTCCATAATGACCCAATAACACAATGGCTGCTCCATGATTATTATAAATATTCTGCAACACATCTCTGTCATGTAATACAACCCTCTTTCTTAGTTCTTTTTCTGAAATACTAATTCCCTTTACAAACTCAGAAAATAGTTTAGTGAGGTATTTATAGTATTTCTTTTCAATAGTGCTTATTTCCTTTTTGCTTTTATTTGGAAAGGCATTGGAGAGGTTTTGATTCGTTATTTTTCGCCTATAACGGAAAATATAGAATAGTAAGAAGTAACATGGATAGAATATAAAATAAAGAGCCTGCAAAGGAAGCAGGCTCAATAGTTTTATAGGATAGAATAAAAATACTTTTTGAAAATGATTCAAAACGGCTGTTATTCTAATTCAAAAGATCCTTTTTGTTTAAGCGCCCCATTAGCCCAGAACTCAACTTTATAAGCTCCTTTTTTAAGTTTAGCCTCAGGAGTGTAAACAATACTTATTTTTTTAGGCTTTCCGTCAAAACTGAATGATTGTTTCATAGTATAAACCTCAGATTTGTCAACAAGATCTTTATTATTTTCGACTTTTGAAAGTACCGCATTGTCAGGATCAATGATTCGTATAAGTACAATCTGGTCAGTAGGAGTGTTGATGATAGGATTTTCGATAACATCTATATCAACATGAATTTCTTCCACTCTTCTAACTTTTGTTTCTTCTTTGAACCCTTTTCTTTTCATTCTTCCAAGGGTTAATTTGATAGGTGCAAATTGGGCTACTGATGCTTTTTGAACTTTCGTATCAAGTGTTTTATTCACTTCTGTCAGTGTAACATTTTGCTCCATCAGTTCTTCGCCTTGTTTTTTCAGCTCTTCATTTTCAGCCTTCAATCTGTTTATTTCAGCTTCGTAGCCAGCTACTTTTGTATTGGCAGCTTCAACTTCCTTTTTCAATTTTGCTATTTCTTCAGGTGATGCTTTTGCAATTCTTGAACGCAGATTTGCAATTGTTGCTTTAAGGTTTGCAATATCTGTTTCAAGTGTGCCTGCGTAATCTGCTAATTCAGCTCTTTCTGATTCAATAGAAGCCAGTTTCTTTTCTAACTCGGTTATGCTCAACTCGAGGCTGTCCTTTGCAGACATAGTAGTTTCAAGGGAATCTTGGGTTTCGGTTAGTTGCTGTTGCAATTCTTTGTATTCTGAGAACTGCCAATAACTTAAACCTCCGGATCCTAATAATAGTACTATCAGGAGGATAATTATAATTCTGCTTTTAGAATTATTCTGGTTGTTTGATGATTCAGTCATAGGTGTTTTATTTGTTATATTGTTTTCTAAGTCTGTCTAAGAGTTCACGCGAAGTTATATTAATTTCACTTAACCGTTGTCGTTTGTTTGTCAAAAAACTTGTTGGCAATGTTTCAACATAATACAAATCCAACAACTTTTTATTGGCTATTCCGACCGTATATTCAACACCGTTTTTATGTGCCCAGCCAAGAACTTTTCTTGGAGGTTCTCCATAGTTGAGTGTAATGATGTGTATTTTGTCGCCAAATTCTCGCTGAATGGCAGCAAAATTGGCTGTGTCTTCTACAAACGTTGGGCTTTCGAAATTCCAAAATACAATATAAACCGGTTTTCTTCTAAAGCGTCTGATTTTCTTGGACTTCTTTTGATTGTCAGCGTATTCGACTTTGAACTTAGGAATTTTTTTGCCGTATTTCAATTGTCTATCCGGTTGCCATTGCGCATCATAATAAAATTCAATGTATTGACCTGCGGGATCTATATGAGTAATCCTATAACGCTTTCTATTCCACTCAAAACTTATATCCTTTGCATCAATATCATAAATATTATTCCCTAATTCTTGCGTATTGTATTCTCCAACTAATATCTGATCAAATTTCTTGTCATTGTATAGCCCGTTGCAATTGAAATCTTTGATAGCGATTTTAAAAGAATCTAGCCCATGCTTATAATCAGCAGAATGAATAATCATACGTTGCTCACGAAACGAAAAGTCTGCACCTTCAAACTCTTTGGAACCACTGTTTTTTCGATAATGATCGTCTAATAGCTTCTTGTACTGAATGTTTTTATCGAAATCAAAACGCGAGATTTGTATTTCATGGTATGCGTTCGGGAATTGTGAGTGTGATAACTTTATTTTATGAATATAATTAGAAAGATTACTAAAAGTATCTGGTGCTCCATCATCAGATAAATCTAAATTCATATTACGGTCTATCCAGAGATATGTGTTACCTCGCATCCTGTTGTTGTTACCTACAATACAAAAAACATATCCAATAGGAGTATGTGTTTCATTTGCTCCAAAAAAGAAAAAGGTATAGGACGTATCTTTCATCCCTGTCATGTCAGGGAATTTGATTTGGAAGGTTTCTGGCTTGTGCTTTTTTGATGTTTTTAATCCGAAATCAGAAACTCCTTCAAATGGTTGGCCCTTATATTTAAAAACCGGAATAATTGCTTGTGTCTTTCGGAATTGTTCATCGGTAGTGCGTTCGTTTAGTTCTACACGAACTGTTTCTTGTGCCTGAACAAATATAGGAACACTAAAAAGAAAAATGAATAGGAGGTCTTGTATTCTCTTCAAAGACATTAATTATCTTCGGTTCATAAAAATTGACACATAGTAGAGAAGGGTTGCTAAAGAGCCTATCGCAGCTACAACATAAGTCATAGCAGCCCATCTTAGTGCATCTTTTGCATTTGTTTGTTCTTGAGAGGTAACAATATTTTTGCCTTCCATCCATCTTAAAGCTCTTGCAGAGGCGTCAAACTCAACAGGTAAGGTTATAAAACTAAAAAGGGTTGTACTTGCAAAAAGAATAATACCCGCAAGCAGTAAAGTAGGAAAGGTTTTAAGCAACAAAATACCACCTACTAATACAAATGGCATCAGCTGACTTGACACTTGCACTGCCGGAACTAATTTAGAACGCAATGTTAGCCATTGATACGCTTGAGCATGTTGAACAGCATGCCCACATTCGTGAGCGGCAACTGCTGCGGCTGCTGCATTACGTTCATAATAAACAACTTCACTAAGGTTAACAGTCTTTGTTGCAGGGTTGTAGTGGTCAGTAAGTTGGCCACTTACTTGGGTTACCTGAACATCGGTAATACCATGGTCGCGAAGCATCATTTCGGCAACTTCTTTTCCGGTAAGATTTGAGCGAAGTTGTAATTGAGAATACTTTTTAAATTTTGATTTTAGGGTTTGACTTACAATTAAACTGGCAATTGTAATTGCAATCATCAAGATTAATGAGCCGAATGTGAATTCCATGTGGTTATATATTATTAAGTTAGTTACGAATAAATTTTACAATAAGAAAAAGTATGCCAAGAAGAAAGAGCAAGATGCTAATCTTGTTTATTGTGTGCATGGCACGTATGTTAAATGAAGGTTTGACACCATTAGACCTATCTTTCTTGAAAAAAATATAGGAGATGAATTTTTGCAGTATCATTATCAAGCGGTAATCGTGGCGCAAATATAGAGATAGTATGACATAACTACATTTTAGTTATGCCAATTTAACAGCATTCTTGTTAGGCATTTTATTTGTCTCATCGAAAAAAAAGCTAAAGATTATTATGAGTAAAATGAAAAGCAGAAAGATATCTGTACACACTGAAAACATTTTTCCGATTATTAAGAAGTTTCTCTATACTGACCATGAGGTATTCCTTAGAGAATTAATATCGAACGCAGTAGATGCTACCCAAAAACTCAAAGCGCTTTCATCTATTGGAGAATACATAGGTGAGATGGGTGATTTAACAATTGAAGTTAAATTGGATAAAGAGGCGAAAACATTGTCTATCATAGACAGAGGCATTGGATTAACCCAGGAAGAAATTGAAAAATACATTAATCAACTTGCGTTTTCAGGAGCAGAAGAGTTTTTGCAACAATACAAAGACAAAACCGAAACTGCGGTCATTGGTCATTTTGGATTAGGGTTTTATTCCGCTTTCATGGTTGCAAGCAAAGTAGAAATCAACTCATTGGCTAGACACGATGATGCTAAGGCAGCATATTGGGTATGCGATGGAAACACAGATATTAAAATGGGTGAAGGAGATAGGAGTGAGAGGGGGACAGAGATTGTACTACATCTCAATGATGATAGTTTAGAGTTTAATGACTCCTTTAGAATCAGGGGTATTCTTGATAAATACTGCAAGTTCTTACCAGTACCTATAAAATTTGAAGACAAAATTATCAATGAAAAAGAGCCGATATGGACGAAGAAACCTCAGGATTTGAAAGAGGAAGATTACCAAGATTTATATAAAACGCTCTATCCATTTGAACCTGAAGCACTTTTTCATATCCATCTCAATGTTGACTATCCTTTTAATTTAACCGGAGTGCTGTTTTTTCCTAAAATCAGCAATCGTTTTGAACCAGATAGACACAAAGTCCAGTTATACAGCAATCAGGTATTTGTTACAGATAACGTAAAGGATATTTTGCCTGATTATTTGGTATTACTTCAAGGAATTATTGACTCACCGGATATCCCTTTAAATGTTTCCAGAAGTGCTTTACAAAGCGATGGAAATGTAAAGAAAATAACAACCCACATTTCAAAAAAAGTGGCTGATAAGTTAGGAGAATTGTTTAAAAACGATAGAGCGGATTTTGAATCTAAATGGGAGAACCTTGGGCTTTTTGTCAAATATGGTATTGTTAGCGATGAGAAGTTTTATGAAAAAGCAAAAGACTTCTGTTTGTTGAAAGATACTGTGGGTAAATTTATGACACTGGATGAGTTTGAAACTACGGCAAAAGAAATCCAAACAAATAAAGATAATAAGACAGTGCTACTATATACTACTGAGCCGCCAGAACAAGCCATTTATATCAAGCAAGCAAGGGACAATGGATATATAGTAATTGAATTTGACGGTGTAATTGACCAATATTTTGTTGGAAAATTAGAAGAGAAAAATACCAACATTGTTTGTCGCAGGGTTGATGCTGACACTTTAGACAAACTTGTAGATAAAGGAATTGATATAGAATCAATTTGCAGCAAAGAAGAAGAAGAAACTATCAAAGACCTTTTTGCAAAACAAGCAGATCAAGGGTTTGAAGTAGAAACAGTCCCAATGAGTGCGCTCGAACCTCCCGTAGTGATCACAGAAGGAGAATTTGACCGTAGGTTTAGAGAAATGTACAGCAATCAAACGGCAATGTTCGGTACGGAATCTATGGGAGCGCAATACAAAGTCAAGGTAAATACTAACCACCCATTGATGAAGACTATTTTAAATGCAAACGAAAATTCTTCTAAGGAGGCAGTGGTAGGTCAATTATTGGATTTGGCATTACTAAGTAAAAATCTTTTGAAAGGAGAGAAGATGGCGAATTTTGTTAACCGAAGCATTGATTTGATTAACAAATAAAAAGAGTCCCAATTTGCATGCTCTCGTGTGGAAAGTATGCATATCACTAAGCATTTCTATTGCTCTTGGAGTGCATATATTTGCAAAAAAAATGAACCATGAAGCAGTATCTTATCATAACAACAATTTTACTATGTGCAATATCTGTATTTTCGCAAGCACCTAAAACATCTTGGGCTTCACAGAGCACAGGAGGAAACAATAATGTGAGTACAGGATTGGTAGTTGACAAAGATGGAAATACTTATATCACAGGCTATTTTAGTGATACAGTCCATTTTGGAAGTTACGAATTGGTTTGCAAAGGAATGTCAGATGTATTTGTAGCAAAAGTTGACAAGGATGGCAATTATTTATGGGCGATAAGTGCCGGAGGTAGTAGACAAGACATACCGAATGACATAGCAGTAGATGACACTGGCAATTTATATATTATTGGTTCCTATGCCTTGATTGCCAACTTTGGTACTGAGAGTCTAATCTCTTCTAATTTCTCCAATATTTTTTAGCTAAAATTGATAAAAATGGAAATTTTATATGGGCAAAGCATGCCGGTGGTGCACAAGATGATATTGGAAATGGTATTGCATTGGACCTCAATGGCAATATTTATGTTACCGGGAGTTTTAGATTGATTGCTGACTTTGGGAATTTGCAGCTCAATGTACAAGACAATGTATTAGGAGGTTCTAATCAATATGACAATATTTTTGTTGGAAAATTGGATAATGGCGGCAACTTCAAGTGGGTTGTACAAGCAGGTGGAGATGGTATAGATTATGGAGTAAGCCTTGATGTTAATGATAATGGCGACATCTTTGTTGCCGGAATTATTGCAAATGACTCTTGGTTTGATGAATGAGGTGCTATCTTTTTGTCAAATACGTCCGGGAACCAAAATTCTTTTATTGCCAAATACAATAGCAGTGGTACTTGTCAATGGGTCAGAGGTTTTACAAGTGATGATGAAAACAGAGTGTATCATATTGCCGCAGATAAACAAGGAAATGCATTTGTATCGGGACGCTTTAGCGGAAAAATTACTTTCACAAATATTGAAGAAACTGCAATAGGCACGCACGATGCATATCTTGTTAAATACAATCAAACAGGAGCCATTGTTTGGTATCAACTTTTAACAGGCAAAGGTGAAACACATTGTACTAAGGTGTCATTAGATGGCAACAGCAATGTTTATGTTGGAGGTTATTTTAGCAACTATTTGAAAATGGGTTCAGATAGTTCGTTTGCTTTAGGTGAAACTGATTTGTTTGTTGCAAAATTGGACAGTACAGGTTTAAAGAATTGGTTATATCACAAAGGGTCTGATAAAAGTGAAACACTCAATGGTTTAGTTGCACTTCTGAATGGGGATTGTTTGCTGTAGGGGAGCTTTAATGCAGACTTGATATTAGATGATCAGAATTTAACAACCTCTTCAATTACAAGTGTTTTTGCCGCTAAGCTCTCGTTTGAGCAGCCAAACACAGGGATTGCAAATTTAGCAAACACTTCAAAAAGTATAAAGCTTTTTCCAAACCCTGCGAATAGCACTGTAACTATTGAGAATTTACCGGTTAATACAGTAATTCAAATTACCGATATGCAAGGCAAATTAATTCAAAAGATAATACCAACAGACGCATGCAAGGCTGTTAATGTTACTCAATTTGTCAAAGGGTTGTACCTGATTATCATCTCTTCAGAAAATAAACACATTGTAGAGAAACTCTTGGTAGAGTAGTAGGATTATTGCTAAGGAGCAATACACCTTTTTTAAATCGTTTTTAAAGCATGAAAATTACGGATGTGAATCCTTACATGATTTAGCTTAAATCAAAATTTTTTAATATATCTGTTATTCAGTTTGAAGACATAATTTTGCAAGCTGAATATTGAACTCATGTTAGCATTTGAAGCAAAGAATCCTGATTATAAAAAATTAATATTAGAAAAGCTCAAAGGACAGCATTTCATGAAACATATTGGAATGGCTATTACCGATATTGAGCCCGGATATGTAACTGCTGAAGTTGAACTTAAACAAATACACAATCAACAAGACGGGATTACGCACGGTGGTGTAACGGCAACTATTGCAGATATTGCAATGGGGTTTGCTGCATTTTCATTAGTAGAAAAAGGGAAGGGTATGGTAACTTCAAAACTTGAAGTATCCTATCTTAATCCTTCAATAGATGGCAAACTTATTGCTAAAGGAAAAGTCATTAAAGCCGGCAACCGACTCTACTATTGTGAAGCAGATATTATTAATGAAAGACTTAATAATACAAGCACTTTGGTAGCAAAGAGTACCGGAATTATGTGTACCATAAATTTACAACAATGAAAAAAATTAAGCTACTTCTTTTATTGACAACTTTCTCTGCATCATTTGTTTATTCACAGTCGGAGGATTACTACATTGACAAAGGATTAGACTTTGAAGAATCCGGCAGTTACGCAATTGCCATATCGTATTATGACAGTGCAATTATGTTAAATGACATGAATGCCATAGCATACTATAACAGAGGAGTTTGCAATTCAGCTTTAAAACTATATGGTTCAGCATTAGTAGATTACAACAAGGCATTAAGTATTGACAGTACACTTGCTGATGCTTATTATAACAGAGCTTTAACTTACGAAGCATTAAACAATCCTGTCATGGCACTTGCCGATATGGAGATATTTACAAAGATGCAACCTGATGACACTTTGGGCTATCTTGCATATTCAGAAATGCTTTTTAAGCAAGGCGAGTATTCACGTGCTATTGCTGCTAACCAACGAGCAATCAACGCTGGACTGACTCGTAAGGCGATTGCATTAAAGAATCAGGGAGTTTGTTACTATAAATTAGGAACCAATTCGATGGCTGAATATCTGTTCACTCAAGCCATTATTGAATCTCCTACTTTTGAAGAAGTGTTATTAGATAGGGCAAGAGTAAGGGTGGCAATGGAGTTATATCAAGATGCCTTTGATGACATATATACTTATATGCTTAAACACCCAACCGACTTTGATGCATTAACCATCCGTTCTGTTTGTAATTTTAATTTAAAAAAATATGATGACGCGCTCAAAGATTATGAACTTTTGATTGAGGTTCAACCCAATAATGGCGATTGGTACTTTGAAAAAGGTAATTGTTTAGTAAAATTAAAACGAGATGCAGAAGCAGAAATAGCCTATACAACAGCATTGCAAACATCTAAAAACTTAGGTTGGATTTTGGTAATGCGGGGAGTTGTAAGGTACAATCAACAAAAGAAAGAAGAGGCATGCAGTGATTGGCAGCAAGCGCGATTACTCGGAGAAGAAGAGGGAATATTATTATATTCTCGTTATTGTCAAGAAAGCCAAGATAATCCAACAGAAACAGAATCAAAATAAACGATATAGTAGTATCTTTGCAGTGCTCAATTTAAGTAATATGGGGCTGTCTGGTATTGACGGGATTACAATTGAGATGTAAGCATGTAGAGCCTTGGGTATGCAGCTCTTTAATCTGGAGACCTAACAACATAAATGGCGAAACTAACTACGCCCTAGCTGCCTAATTTAGATTAATTAGCACTAGTTGTCAAAAGAGAGACCCTGCCTGAGCCGTCCTCTTTCAGACAATCAAAACTGCTCAGGTATTGACTGTTGATTTCTGCTAAACAGTTAATTATTTCGCAGGATACGGATTAATTTAGGTTGTTGGCAAACCTTGTTTCTCCCGACAATAATGTGCCGATAAACATGTAGAAAGCATCATTCAGTTTCTTCTCCGGACGCGGGTTCGACTCCCGCCAGCTCCACCCAATATAGTAAGTCGCTCACAAAAGCGATTTTTTTATTGTTCAAATAGAACCTAAAATAGTTTCCATGTGAAAGATTAACCCATATATTAGGATAACTCTTTTAGTCCTGCAGTAACTTTATTTTTCTTGTCCATTTTTACACGTTTGGGTGTAAACCTATTTTAGGACAAGACACCTGAAAAAGTGTTAATCTTTGATTACACGAAAAGTTTCTACTCTGTCATTAGAATTTACTCTTAAGAAATAAATTCCCTTTGCAAGATGTTTAATATCAATATAATCTTCTGAATTTGATGTTAATGGATGCATGGTTTGCTTAATCAATATGCTACCTTCTATCGAAACCAACTCAATGTCAAAACTGTTGATAAATGTTGATGATATTATAATGATGTCATGAGCAGGATTTGGATATAAAGAGACAGAAGGTTGAACTTTTGTTGTTTTGATGATTATAGATCTGAAAGAAGATAAAGAAGCGTGCCCATCATAATCCACTTGTTTGATTCTGTAATAATTAATTCCCATTTTGGGCTTTGTGTCAATAACATAATAATGATTAGCTTGCAGTGAATTTCCTTTACCTTGAACAAATTCAAGTGTTTGCCATGTTTGTCCGTCAATGCTGTGTTGTACTTCAAAATAATCATTGTTTATTTCTGCAACAGTAGTCCAATTGATATATACTCCAACATTTCCTTCATCTGCTCGTACATTAAAATCAGTTAAAGTGATAGGAAGTGGGTTAGGCGAGCCTCCGCCAAAGCCAAAGTTGCTCCATCCGCTTGCACCCGTTACTTTTACAATGGGTTTGAGCAACGTTCCGCTTGTTTGAACCGGAGTACCTGCTAAAGCCCAACTGCCCATACCACTGCGTTTGAGAAGTCCTAATTCGCATAAGTCAGTAATACCGTCAAAACCTTCAGCTTCAAATGCAATATCATAAGTTCCTCCGCTGAGCCCGTTTCCGTCATCAATTTGCCAATAGGAGGGGGCGGCATTGGAAATATTATAAGCTGCACACAAACCTACGGCAGGTACCGCAACCGGTAAACCTGAAGCTCCCATTGATGAGTTTATATAGCTTGCAGTGAGCGTACCTCCGGCACTTGGCGCAGATGAAAATTCAACCGTAACGAATTTTTTGTTATTATTTGATTCCAAAGGAAAAAGACCTGAACTGCTTCCTGAATTTGTGCCGTCAAACCAACGAGCAAATGTACCTTCGATTGAACCGCTGGTATAACTTAGACTTCCTTTATCTGTTGTAGAAGTACCGAGTGTCAAGGTATAGGCTCCTGTTTTTATTTTACCCGAAGTAAGGCTTAATTCACCTGAAAGCCCAATATTGGATTGAAGTGTGAGAATAGACCCATTGTTTACTTCGAGTTTTTTGACGCTGGCAGGTAATGCTGAACCGGCATTCTGAGAGCCACTTTTATTGTAAATAAATGTTTGTTTATATGGAGTAACAAAATAAACCGAACCTAATCCCAACAACCCATTAGAATGGCTTGTTATTAAAATCCCCTCTGAATCCATTTTAAGATTACTCAAAGGATTTCTTTTCATTGTGCTGTCATTGGCTTGAACAAAAGTGCCTCCATTTTCAATAATTAAATTTCTGTTAATTCCTTTATCCAAAATTACATTTCCACTCGTCCATTTCAATATGCCACCGCTGTTCACATTGGTTCTTGTAAGTACGCGATCATCAGTAATTTCAACAGTATGTCCATTTCTAATAATAACAGAATCAATATAGAATGACGGTAAAATGATGGTGTCGTGCCAAAATGCGCCTGTCCATGGGGCATATTCCCATGTTGCAAGCTCATTCCATTTTCCACTTTTTTTACTTCTGAAAATGAGCGGGTCTCTTACCATACAATCCACTTGTGCAACCTTTGTCATTGCAGTTTGTGAACAAACTCCGGTAGTGCTTTTACTCATTATATAGTTTCCGCATGCGGTATCATTAGATTGTAATTCCCTATGATTATCTCCATTAGAAATGGCATAATGCATAACATTTGCACTATTGATTACATGTCCTAATTGGTGTCCATGCCCCAGTTCATGCAATGCAACCGATTCAAAATCATATTCACTCATTGAAGGGTCGGAGGGACCATATTGCCAAGCGAAAGTTTTTTTGAATGCGATATCTAATTCAGAAACATACCAATTCATATCTCCACTACTTCCACTTTTGAAACATCCTGAATACCATGAATAGCATACCCCAATTACACTTCCAGGAAGTGAATTATCATAAAAAACCATATTGTCTCCGTCAAAACTATTGGATGGGTTGTTTTTATTGCCTGATACAGACCAATTAATCAGAGTTTTACATCTCCATGTTTCTAATGCTCTTAAAAAGGATGCAGTTGCATTTGAGTTTGCAAGAAAATCATCGTCCCATGTCCATGTAATTCCACCTAAACCATTAAGACTTTGGTGTCTTATCTCAAAAGGTTCTGTAACAGGAGAGGGAGGGTAGTTTGCATATTCAACGTTCAAATGTGCCCAAGGAATCGTGAGTGTTGAAGCTGATGGAGAAGATGTGTTTCCTCCGTTCTCTTTAACAATAATATTACCTGTGCCGGCACTTGATGTTACTTTAAGTTCAATTTTGGTATCAGACCAAGAAATGATATCGCCAGAACGCGCTTGTACATAAGTACTGCCGCCATCGTTAGCATTTGGAAAATAAACTGTACCGGTACCTTGTGTAGCGCCAAAATCTGTTCCGGTAATTGTTAATACTTCTTGTGTTCCTGCGTGTATGGTGGAAGGTAAAAAGCCGCTGATTGCAGGTGTTGCTCTTCTGATATTTTCAGTATTCTTTTGAGGGGTTAAAGACTGGTAATTATGTCCTGTGATTGAGGTAATTGCAGGTATTAAATTTACTGAAATCATGCCCCAATTGTTGAGTTCATCAAAAGCATTAAGTTGTTGATGGTCATAATAAATAAAACCTAAGGGACCAATAGGAGAGAGGTAGCTGGTAGTTATCCCGATACCTGTTTCCCATTTTGTATTTATTGTAAGAAAGAATATTCCTGATTGTCCTATTTCTGTATTGAGATTTGGAGAGACTTTGAGTCCTCTCATCCCAACAAAACCGCCCTCTGTAATGAGTGTGATGGTCTGTGTTGTAATAGCCCCCTTGAATATTTTATTTATCTGCAAGGTATGTGCAGTATAAATAAAATTATTTTTTGAATCTTCATAAGACTCTTTATGAAGCACAGTAGCTTCAATTACAAAGTCTGATTGAGCAATCCGTTCATTCAGAGGAATATTGATTAAAGGGCAACCGGCTTTGTTATCCAACACTCCAAAAAGAATGACCAATAGGAGTACTAATATTTTTTTCATGGCAGTATCATTATTTTACTGCAAATGTATTAGGCAAACCAAATATTTTGACGGATAATCATAAACAATACCTACATTTTAATAACTTTTTTAATAGTGATTTTGTCATACACCTTGATAATCAGATAATAAACACCAGCCGGAAAAACACTTAAATCCAATTTGTATGTAGAAAAATTGCTTTGAGGGATCATCTCATTTAAATAAACCGATTTGCCGGCTGCAGTAGTAATCGTTATTGAAAATGGTTCATTGCTTTGTGTGTTGATAACAAGATGACCGTCAGTAGGGTTCGGAAAGATTGATATTTCTGCTTGATGATTCGGTGGGGCAATAATTGCTTCTATTACCTTACTCGAATTCTTTACCCCATGTTTGTCAACTTGAATTAATCGGTAATAATTAACTCCGGTTTTAGGCGTGAAATCAACAAATGAATATTGAAGCAACTCATGTGAATTACCGACACCTTTTTGCAATGCAATACATTCCCAGTCTATTAGATTGTTGGATCTCTGTATTTCAAAATGTTCATTGTTTATTTCTGAAGCCGTTTCCCACATAAGGGTTACATAGAATTGTTTGTGATTCGGTATAGCTTGAAAATAAGTCAAAGAAATGGGGAGGATATTGAGCGAACCTCCGCCAAAGCCAAAGTTGCTCCATCCGCTTGCACCCGTTACTTTTACAATGGGTTTGAGCAGCGTTCCGCTTGTTTGAACCGGAGTACCTGCTAAAGCCCAACTGCCCATACCACTGCGTTTGAGAAGTCCTAATTCGCATAAGTCAGTAATACCGTCAAAACCTTCAGCTTCAAATGCAATTTCATAAGTTCCTCCGCTGAGCCCGTTTCCGTCATCAATTTGCCAATAAGAGGGGGCGACATTGGAAATATTATAAGCTGCACACAAACCTACGGCAGGTACCGCAACCGGTAAACCTGATACTCCCATTGATGAGTTTATATAGCTTGCAGTGAGCGTACCTCCGGCCCTTGGCGC